>CAVDTI010000001.1:0-4283 GCA_963611905.1 Faecalibacterium prausnitzii
GCCTCAAGATTACCGTTAGCAATAACTACATTCATTATTTATTACCCTCCGCTTCGATTTGGAAGAATTTATTCGCACTAAGATCCGATGGATAAATCGCTTTAACATTCGGAATTCCATTAATAAGAATATCTTTATCAGGATCATCAAAACGAACATAAACTCTTGGAATTTTATAAATAATTGCACATAGATGCGCCAAGAAAAGATTAACGTTATCGTCTCCTGTGACAATGACTACTTCTTGAACCGTTTCAATGTAACAGTCTTGTTTAAGTAGGTTAATATCGGTCGCATCGCCTACAACCTTAAAACCAGTAAAGGCCTCGTCCAATTTGCGGAAAGAAGATTCTTTCATATCAAGAACGATTACGTTTTCTCCTCTAGCTGAGGCACGATCCGCAACTATTGCGCCAAGTCTTCCGACTCCTATGATTAAAATTTTGTTTCTAATAGCCATAACTCAAATATTCTAAACTAGTTAATTATTTAATTAAAGGTGGCAAAGATGGACTTGCTTTGTCTGTAACATAAAACTCGATATCTGGATAAATAGAAACAAACTCCTGATATTTCGCTTTAGTATTTTTCTTATTTAGTTCTTTCCAACCCGATTCTGCGTATTTGCTTAAACACCAAGTGACATATTCTTTTGTCGCTTGAGTCATAAAGTATTTATCTTTATGCATGTTGAAATAATCTAGTGCGCTCTTCCCGGTGAAGTCTTTTGGATGATACGTATATGATGCACTTAAAACATCACAAACATACTCAGTCGCATAAAGCCAAGGCATTGTTTTCATTAAGATTCTTCCGCAAAAGAAATCTGTCCAATATTCCCAATGATGCGGGTTTCTTCTAGTATGGTGTTGACAAACTCTAGAGAAATAACCATTATGAATTCTTTCCTCAAAAACAGGAGAATGATTTCCAGCATAATATTTTGCGGAAATATTGAATTCAATTGGGGTATATTTGCTTAAATCATGTTTAAGCGCATGCCAAAAAATGCCCATATGAAAAGCATTTTTTGCAACTAAGTTACGATGTGATGTGATTAATTTGAAGTGTTTAAATGGATGAGACATAAATTTTACCTCACCTATTATAAGACTTCGTTTTGGAAAATAAGACAAAAGTCTTTATTTAATTTGGTTTTGGCACCACGTTTTGAGGTTATCGATTTTTTGATATCCGCCATAGCAATTAGATAAAGCGATCTCTTCGCTATAGATATCTTTACCGACAAATTTTGTGAGAATCTCTTTATATTTTGCTTCTAAGTCAAAATTTTTGAAGAGTTCAGGATAAACAACTGCCGAATCATAATATCCATTCATTAAAGAAACTTCTAAATTTGTGTAGTAAGCGTTATATGGTAATTGAAGATAAACTTCGCCATTTTTGACAGCTTTCACGTTATCGAAGATAGTATTGTCGGCTTTGTAGGCTTCTATTGTTTTTTTCATGCCT
Source organism: Faecalibacterium prausnitzii (assembly GCA_963611905.1). Classification (GTDB taxonomy): domain Bacteria; phylum Bacillota_I; class Bacilli_A; order RFN20; family CAG-826; genus UBA4951. The sequence continues at coordinate 1,474 of CAVDTI010000001.1, forward strand.
GCTGCATCAATGATGAATTTATCGATTTTTGGTGCCATTTCTTCAAAAGCGGCTTTATCAATATCTTGTTGTCCTTGAGCAGTAAGTGTAATTGTGCTCAAAGCGTTTTTGATATTAGTAACATTGAACATCGGATAATTCGAATGTGTGGCAAGATAGTCTTTTTGCCCCCAATTGCCAATTCCTCCAACGTAAACTAAAGGTTTGTCCTCGTCTTTAACCGAAGAAGTCATGTTTTTTAGTTCGGTAATTGAAGAAGAAATATAGGAAGTAAGTGCGTTTACTTGAGTTTCTCTGCCTAACACTTTTCCTAATGAAGCAAGAACGTCAGAAACAGTTTCGTCATAAACTGCTTGCTTGCCATATTTGATGGTAAAGACTTTTGCACCAGTCACATTTTCCATTTGCTTTGCCGCTTCTTCGGTTTCAAAATCGGAAATGATTAAATCTGGCGAAACACTGGCCAATAAGGTTGTATTTGGCCCAGATTGGTTGGCAACAGGTCCACCGACACCAACAGAAGGAAGATGTTTAAAAACATCTTTATTCGCGTCGTAGTAAGGCCTTGCAACTCCTTCAAATGGCATATTGCCACTCGCTCTCTTCGTTGGGTTGTCGATATCTTCAACGCCAGCTAAAAGTTTTAAATCCCCAATATAAGAATAAAGACGGAGAGCACCTGCACCAACGCAGACAATTTTCTTATAAGATCCCGGAAGATAAGTGTTTTCTCTACCAATTCCATCGGAAATGGTTATCTCAGAAACAGCAGAGGAATCAGAAGATAACGAACTATTGGTTACATCTCCCCCACATGAGGCCAGCAAAAAGGCCGTTGATAGTAATAATGCAGACTTTTTCATATTTTTTACTCCTTTAATAAAGTTCAATTATTGGTTTGTCATTATCTTTAATGATTTTGACGTCAACATCGTAAATTTCCTTTATTCTCTCCTCGCTTATTGAAGAAGAATCTCCTTCATGAATGATTTCCCCATTTTTCATCCAGAAGAGTTTATCGCCTAAGAAAGCCGCTTCAGATAAATCGTGCAAAGAGAGGATAATCGTAAGTTTTCTTTCATTTGCAATGTGCTTGAGCAATTTTAAAATCATCACTTGATGTTTAAGATCTAAATTGGCCGTAGGCTCATCGAGAATCAGCAATTTAGGATTAGAGACGAGGGCTCTAGCTATAGCAACAAGTTGTTTCTCTCCACCAGACAAAGAATTGCCAGGTCTATCCTTTAAATATTCGATTGATAATTCTTCCAAAACCTTAAGAGTTTCTTCTTTATCTTTTTGACAAGGGAAAGAATAGAAATAAGGAAGACGTCCTAGCAAAATCGTGTCCATGACCGATAAGGAAGAGAAGGATATGCTTTGCGGGACAGAAGAGATAAGTTTTGCTCTTTCTTTAAGTTTCAACTCTTTTAAGTTCTTATCTCCCAAAATAATTTCACCGTCTTTTAGCTTCAAAAAACCGCATAATAGCTTAATTATAGTGCTCTTTCCAACACCATTTGGACCTAACAAAACCCCCACCTTTCCTTCATCTAGGCTGAGGGAGAGATGATTTAGTACGGTTTTTTCCTTTTTTCCATAGGAGAAAGAAACATCTTTAAGATAAAGCATATTTGTTTCCTTTCCTCGTAAAGAGAATCACAAAGAAGAACGGCGTTCCGATTAAAGCGGTTATCGCTCCAACAGGAAGAGAAGTTCCTTGTCCGATTAATCTAGTAAACATATCGCAAACAAGTAGCATCGTTGCTCCAGCCAAAAATGAAGTTGGGAAAAGTAAACGATGATCGTTTCCTAACAGTCTTTTCATAATATGAGGGGCAATTATCCCAACAAAGCCAATGATTCCACAGAAAGAAACGCATAAAGCACCAAGTAAAGATGCAACAAGTAGAGAAGCAAATCTAAGAAGACTTGTATGAATTCCTACGCTCCTAGCAAATCCATCCCCTGCATCTAAGGCATTAAATCTATAGCCAAGCAGAGAAAAAACAATTAAGGAAGTTAATATTGCCCCCAATAAGATATAATTCTCACCCATCGTGACTCTTTCTAAATTTCCAAAAGACCATCCAACAACTGCCGATAAAGCAACATCGTCAGCAAAATATTGAAGAAGAGTCGTTGCTGCTTGAAAAGAAGAGCCAAGAGCAATTCCAACCAAAACGACCGTGTTTGGATGAAAACGATGGATTGAAGATAAGGCTAAAACTATAAGCACACAAAGAAGAGCGAATGCAAAAGCCACCGCTGCAACGCTAAACGGAGAATCACTTGCAGAAACGAAGGAACTACTAGAAGTACCATATAAAGCAAGAATAATGATATTTGCTCCGAAAACAGCAGCATTCGAAATCCCTAATGTAGCTGGCGAAGCCATTGGATTTTTAAGAGATGTTTGCATGATAAGCCCCGATAGAGCCAATCCTCCACCTATCGAGAGTGCGGCTACGTTTCTTGGCAAAATGATTTTTTGCATGATTCTAATCGATGCCGTATCTCCAATACCAAAAAGGCCATAAAAACAACGATCAATAGACATATTAATCGGAGTAACGAAGAAAGAAAGAATAAAGCATAAAATTGTTATTCCGAGTAGAATCGAAATTATCGTAATATTTTTCTTTTTATTACTTTCAAAGGTATTTGGTATCTTTCTACTGTTATTCATAAACCTCAAATAGTGTAGCAATTTTTGATTGTTAGACAAAGCAAACAAACAATTTAGAATATTTTGTTCGATTTTTTTCTTTAAAATAAAACAACTTATTCGTTATAATTCATTTTGTGAG
>CAVDTI010000002.1:0-3082 GCA_963611905.1 Faecalibacterium prausnitzii
TTAAACTAGCTATTAACGGATTCGGCAGAATCGGCCGTCTCGCATTCCGTCGCGCTTATGAAAGCGGCGAATTTGAAGTTGTCGCAATCAACGACTTAGTTGATGCAAAAACTCTTGCTTATCTTTTAAAATACGATTCCACACATCGTTCCTGGCACAAGGATGACATCTCCGCTGATGAGACAAACATCATCTTCAAAGGACACAAAATTCCAGTTCTCGGAAAGAAAGATCCAAAAGAACTCGAATGGGGAAAATATGGCGTCGACATCGTCTTAGAGTGCACTGGACGTCTTAAGAGCCATGAAGACGGTGATGTCCATCTTCACAATGGTGCAAAAGGTGTTATCATCTCTGCTCCATCTTCATCCAAAGACATCCCAACATATGTTTATGGTGTCAACACTGATAAACTCACAGCTGATCAAACCATCATCTCTGGCGCTTCTTGCACAACCAACTGCTTAGCCCCAGTTATGAAAGTTCTCAACGATACCTTCGGTGTCGTCGGTGGAACAATGACAACTGTCCACGCTTATACCAACGATCAAAGAATCCTTGACCTCGCTGGAAGCAATCTCCGCAGAGCCCGTGCTGCTGCTGCAAACATCGTTCCAACAACAACAGGTGCTGCAAAAGCTATCGGCAAAGTCATCCCAGAACTCAATGGCTGCTTAAACGGCAACGCTATCCGTGTTCCTGTTCAAGATGGTTCCCTTTGCGATTGCACAATCGAACTCAAAGATCCAAATGTCACAGTTGAAGCAATCAACGCTGCAATGAAGAAAGCCGCTGAAGGCGAACTCAAAGGCGTTCTTGGATATAACGAAGACGAAATCGTCTCCAGCGATATCCTTGGCAACACCTATGGTTCAATCTTCGATGCCACAATGACAATGATCGTTGAGACACCAGATGGACACAAGTTTGTCAAAGTCGTTGCTTGGTACGACAACGAATACAGCTTCACCTCCCAATATGTCCGCCTTGCTGGCTTATATGGCCACATCCTTGGCGCAAAATAAGAGTTCAGCCAATCTTAAAATTAAGACTTCGAGATAACTCGGAGTCTTTTTTTCTTTTCTAAGTGTCCTTATAATCTTTACTTATGAAAAAGATAAAAATGGTCTTATTTATTCCAGCATTGTTATTAACCTCTTGCACGAAAGAATCAAGCAGTGGGACTTTCAAGGAAACCATTTACAATGAAAAATGGTTATTTGGCACGAATATGGGCATTACGATTTCCGGTTCGTCAAACAACGTACTGGATGAAATTTTTACTATGTTTGATGAGTATGATCAACTAAGCGATGCATACCATTTAAGGGTAGATGAAAATTTAAAACCAATTATCAATATTGCATATATAAACTCGATAGAGAATGAGGGCAAGGATATCGAAGTAGACCCTAAACTTGCGGACCTTCTATCTTTTGGCTTGGAAATGCAAGAAAAAACATCTTATGTAGAAAATGGAAAAAAAGAATATCTATTCAATCCTCTTGTTGGGAAACTATCTACTTTATGGAAAAACTTTGTTGAATCAAAAAACGATCCATTGCCAAGCGATGAATCGATTAAAACATTGTTAGATGAAGTGAATTCATCTTCTCTGACAGTAAATGGAAATGTGGTTAGAAGAACGGGCAAGGCGACGATTGATGTCGGGGCTTTTGCAAAGGGGTATGTTGTAAAACTCGCCCAAGATTATCTTAAAGAAAAAGGTGTAAAAGACTATTTCATCAATGGCGGATCTTCTTCTATGGGTATTGGATCTTATAATAACGATTATCCTTATAAAATATCGATGAAAAGTCTCCTTTCCAATGGATATAGTGAGGCCTATTTCTTTGCTCAAGATACGGCAGTTGGCACATCAGGTAGCGATCAACAAGGAAGAAAGTACGGTGGCAATATGTATTCTCATATCGTTGATCCAAGAAATGGTAGTGGTTTAGCCAAGTACGATACCGTTTGTATAAAAAACAATGATGCAGGTGTTGCAGACGTTTTAAGTACGCTTCTTTTCGTTGGAGGAGAAGAAGTGGCTAAGTCTCTTCAAGATAAATTTTCCTTCGAATATATGATTTTTGACGGGGAAAATGTGATTTCTTCTCCAAATATGGGATTTGTTGCTGAGAAATGAGTAAGGTAAAAGGATTTTTAAAAAAACATTTAGGTGACCTTGTTGTAGGCCTTCTTTTGTTTGCTAGTTCGTGCGCCTTACTTGGCTACTATCTTTTCCCAAGAACAGATTCTGGAGAGGTCTTTGCTAACGTTTACCATCAAAATGAAGTCATTTACGAGAAAATCTCTTTAAAAGGAGAAGATAAGGAATATCCTGTCAAAATAGAAAATGGTGACGTTTCTATTAACATGATCGTAGAACTTAAGGACCATAAAATCGGCATTAAGGAAAGCAATTGCTCAAATCAATATTGCGTCCATCAGGGCTATACAAATTCACCAATGCAAACCCTTATTTGTGCACCAAACGAGGTAAGAGTTTCTCTATATTCATTAAAAGCCACGCATGACTCGGAGATTGAAATATGAAGAAGAGATACTCAATCCATAAAATAGCTTTCTTATCTATTATGCTTGCCTTGGCTATTGTTTTAGGATATGTCGAATCCTTTATTCCTTCATGGATTCCAGGGGTAAAACCGGGATTAGCAAATCTTGTAATCATAATTTTGCTTTATTCTTGCCCATTCTATGAAGCGTTGCTTGTTTCCTTATTAAGAGTTTTTATTGTTGCCTTACTAAGAGGAACGATATTTCAGATGCCGTTTTATATGTCTTTAGCAGGAGCGCTTGCTTCATTCGCCATTATGTGTTTAGCTTATTTCTTTTTTGAGAAGAAACTACACGTACTTACGATTTATGGAGTTTCCTTACTTGGCGCATATTTTCACTCGTTAGCTCAAGTTGGAGTGGCGGCCATCTTTGTTGAGCATGGATTTACAACATTTTTCTATTTTCCGTTTATTTCTTTGCTTTCTCTTTTGGCGGGTTTCTTGACATCTTTCCTTGCGGATAAAATCTTAAAAACTGAGCCAATAAGGAAGCTCAAGGA
>CAVDTI010000002.1:3092-3929 GCA_963611905.1 Faecalibacterium prausnitzii
AACTAATTTTTAATTTTTTTATTTTAACGATTGTAAATTGAAATTTTTAATAATAGAATCTTTACGAAGAAAAGGAGCGATTCATAATGAACGCAAAAATCAAAAAAACTTTACTCGCTTTAGCAAGCGCTGGAATGTTAGCAAGCTGCTCTAGCGGAACAAAATTAAGCCGTGCAGAGGCTGAAACAGAATTGGATTCTTATTCTAAGAACGTCAAGGCACAAACAAAGGTTACCTACAATGACAAGACAGTTAAAGACAGCAAGGCTTCTAGCTCTGCTATCATTGACACAACAGAAGTTTATGCCTATCGTCACTTCGACGTTGAAACAGGCGCCTTCAAAGCCGGAAGCAGCTACTATGCTTACAAGAATGGCGAAAAATATTTCTTTGGTGCTGTCGTTGGAAGCACTAAGAGTTATTTCGAAGGAAACGAATCAACCGTCAAAGGTGCAGTTACAGCCGCTTTAACCGCTTTAACTGGATATGCCAATTATCAAGCTTCTGGTACGAGCGCTTGGTTAAAAGGCTTCGACAAGTCTGAAGCTTGGATGAATTCCAATAGCAAAGACAAAGATGCTACTGCAACCTATGGTGAAGGCTATGGCGGTGGATCCGTTAAAGGCTATGTCAAATCCGAAAGCTATACAAAATATTCCGATGGTGCTATGAAAGCTGATATCACAGCTATCTATCCATTCCAAAGCGACATGGTTGCCATGGGTGGAGAAAACTGCATCTATGAATGGAAAGATTTCCAACTCACAAGACTTTATAACAACTATCAAAATTATGAAGAAACATTAGATTGGACAAAAGCTTCCACAAACGACAAGC
>CAVDTI010000003.1:0-3156 GCA_963611905.1 Faecalibacterium prausnitzii
CTGAAGTTCGCCTTGGAGAACGGAGAAGAGATTCTCCCCGTCGTGGGTTATAGCCGATAAGTAGCGTTTTTAAAAAATAAACGAATTGGGATGGCACCGTGGTAATTATCACTCCCTGCATCCCTTTTTATTTTTAAGGAGAATACATGGAAAAAGAAAAAGAAATAGTGCGTAAAGCCGAAGAAGAAGCCTTGGCTGCTTTGGAAAAGGCAAATAACGCCGAAGAGCTTACTTCCTGGAAGAATGCTTATCTTTCAAAGAAAAGTCCACTTGCTCAATTAATGAACCTCATGCGCCAAGTTTTATCTGATGAAAAAGCTGCATTTGGTAAATTGGTTAACGATACAAGGGGGAAGGTTGAAACAGCTTTTCAAGAAAAAATGCAAAAAGCTCAGCAAAAAGCCCTTGAAGAAAAGCTTAATGCGGAGAAGATCGATATCACCTTACCTGGAAGAGAATATAAGGCTGGATATATCAACCCATATTGGAAAATTGTTGATGAAATGTCAGATATTTTCGCATCGATGGGATTTGATATAGTCGAAGGAAGAGACGTCGAAACCGATCATTTCAATTTCGAATTATTAAACGTTCCTAAGGATCATCCTGCAAGAGATATGCAAGATACCTTCTATATTTCCGATACTCTTCTTTTAAGAACTCAAACTTCTGCCGCTCAAGCACATACTATGCTTGAAAACGAAGAAAAGAAGCCTATTAAGATGATTTGCCCAGGCAAATGTTATAGACGTGATGATGACGATGCGACTCATTCTCATGAATTTGGTCAAATCGAAGGACTTGTCATTGATAAAGGCATCTCTATGGCAGACTTAAAAGGAACGCTTGAACTATTCGTTAAGAAGATGTTTGGCGAAAAACGCGAAATTCGTTTACGTTCTTCTTTCTTCCCATTTACTGAGCCTTCAGTTGAAGTCGATGTCTCTTGTTCAAAATGTGGAGGCAAGGGTTGCTCACTTTGTAAAAACACTGGCTGGATCGAGATTTTAGGCGCTGGAGAAGTGCATCCTCATGTTTTAGAGATGTGTGGATATGATCCAAAAGTCTATAGTGGTTTTGCCTTTGGTGTTGGTATCGAAAGAATCGCTATGCTTAGATATGGAATCGATGATATTCGTCGAATCTATACCAACGATGTGCGTTTCTTAAAAGATTTTTCAGAAAAGTAAGGAGAGATTATGAAAATTTCATGGAATTGGCTTAAAGAATTTGTAGATTTAAGTAATGTAACGCCAGAAGAAGTGTCCAAAAAACTTACTTTTGCTGGAATCGAAGTTGATGAAATAAAAACGTTAGCCTCAGGAACTAATTTGGTTATTGGCGAGATTCTTACTTGCGAAGCTCACCCAGATAGTGATCATTTGCACATTTTAAACGTTGATGAAGGTCCTAAATTTGGTATTCATCAAATCGTTTGTGGCGCACCAAACGCTAGAAAAGGACTCAAAGTCATTGTTGCTCGTACTGGAGCTGTTTTACCTGAAGTTACAATCACCGCTTCAACGATTAGAGGCGTTGAAAGCGATGGAATGTGTTGCTCGTTAAGAGAGCTTGGTGTTGATAAGAGCACGCTTAGCGAAAAACAAATAAACGGCATTGAAGAACTCCCTTCTGATGCACCAGTTGGTGAGGAAAACGTCCTTGGCTATTTAGGATTAGATGATTCGATAATTGAGACTGAACTTCTTGCAAATAGACCAGATATGAACGCGATGGAAAATGTCGCTAGGGAAGTTGCAACTCTTTTAGGAAACAAGGAAAAACTCAAAGAATATCCAGAAACTGCTACAGGAGACTCATCTTTTAAGATTTCCTCAGAAAGCGATAAATGCCTCTTATTTGGCGCAAGGGAAATTCGCGAAATAAAAACAAAGGAATCGCCAGAATGGTTAAAGAGAATCCTTTCTAGTGAAGGCGTCAGAAGTATAAATAACGTCGTAGATATCGGCAATTTTGTTATGTTATTAACAGGACAGCCAATCAATATGTATGATGCAGATAAGCTTGCTGAAAAGAGTCTTGTGGTTAAGGATAACTTTGAAGGCGAGTTTGTTGCAATGAATGGACAATCTTATTCCTTAAAGAATGGTGATTTAGTTGTTACATCTGGCAATGAAGCTGGATGCTTAGCTGGTATTATGACTAGCAAAGAAGCCGAAGTTACTCCAGAAACAAAGAACGTTATCATTGAATCCGCTTCTTTTGCTGGCGCTTCTATTAGAAGAACTTCTAATCGTTTGGGGCTTGCTAGCGAATCTTCTTCAAGATACGTTAAAGGACTTAATAACGAACAAACAGAAAGAGTTCTTCAAATCTGTTCGTATTTGATGAAAGAGCTTGCCGAAGCAAAAGAAATTCTAAAAATAGAAACATTCGATAAAATCGAGCATTCTGTTAAGAAAATACCTACATCATTAAGCTATATCAACGCTCGTTTAGGAACGTCTTTCTCTTTGGAGGCTGTTAAAGACATCTTAACCAAAGATCATATGGGATTAGAAAATGAGAATGGAGATGAATTCACAATCGTTGTTCCATTCTATCGTATCGATATGAATGGAGAAGCGGATGTCTCAGAAGAAGTTATCCGTCTTTTAGGATATGATAACATCCAATCAAGATTGCCTAACGTTTCTACCTCCAAAGGTGGTTATACTCAAAAACAAGCAAATAAAAATGCAATTCGCCGTTTCCTAAGGAATAACGGAATTAGTGAATGTATTACGTATTCCTTAGTCAATCAAAACAAAAAAGATTCATTTGAATTAATCTCTAAGGGAGAGAATTACAAACTCCTTAATCCGCTAACGGAAGATAGAATGTATTTAAGGAAGAATGTTGTTGCCTCCTTGCTTGAAGCTGCAGCATATAATTTCTCTCACCAAGAAAAGAATCTTGCCGTGTTTGAAATCAGTGACGTTGATTCTCCAAACGTTAAAGGCAAGCATCTTGCGATCGTTCTTGTTGGAGAAGAATCTCTTAGAGGCTCATTAAACAAGAGAACATACGATTTTTATAGTGTTAAAGGGCTTTTTGAAGGAATTGCGGGATTATTAGGCATCAACGAGAATAGATTCAAATTCCAAGTTTATTCTGACCAAAAAGAAGAACTTCACCCAGGGCGTTCTGCGGAAG
>CAVDTI010000004.1:0-3662 GCA_963611905.1 Faecalibacterium prausnitzii
TGGGACAGGGATTGTTATTGGGGAAACAACGATAATTGGTAATAATGTAAAACTATATCAAGGTGTTACTTTAGGTGCCTTATCTCTTTCTAAAGGAAGAGGCCTTATGGGAAAGAAAAGACATCCGACAGTGGAAGATAATGTTACTATCTATTCTAACGCAGCAATATTTGGTGGAGATACCATCATTGGAAAGGGATCAGTTATTGGAGGGGACGTATATCTAACTCATTCAGTGGAAGAAAACAGTATTGTTCTTCAAACAGATAAAAACTTAACAATTGTTCATAAAAAATAAGGATGCAGTCTCTTCTTGCATCCTTTTCCTTAATGACTAATCAACAAACTTAAATAGGTTAATCCCTGTTTCTTCATCTTTAACTCTATCTACCTTGCCATCGATGATGTTTATGATCATCTCGCAAGTCGCACTGACAATTGCTCTAGTTAAATGACCGCCAAACACTTCGCCCTTATCGTTTCCTGCGGACATATGAATGTGGGTGTAGAACTCATCCTTCACCGTATTTATCGTTCCAGTAAGTGAAACAATCTCAAAATCTCCTTTGAATTCATTGGCGTAGTATTTCTTTTCGGTGAGGTTATATACTCCGACACTAAAGTCATTGGTCGCACCAAGCGCATTAATATTTGCTAGTTTAATGCTTTCTTTCAAAGCAATTTCTTTTATTTTGCTTAGGATTTCTTCTCCTCTATCTATTCTTGCAATGATTGTGTTATTAAATCTTCTATATTCCATGTCGTTTTCCTCTTCTAGATTATAACTCTAAGAAAGAGAGATAAGTCTAAACGATAAAAATGTTCATTTCCTTAATATAGTGTATAGCAACATGTTTTTGTTTATTGACTTGGTTTTTCCGAAATGTGTATTTTTGCCAATACGAAATCTAAAACTGATATATCTAGTCTTTGAATTACACAATAAGAAGAGTGTGGGCAATCTTTTCTAATAAATGTAACAAGTGTTTCTTAAATAGATATAAAAACAAAAATAAAGACGTCTGTGTTACTTTCTTTTTAACTGACTTAAAAAATTTTACATAAATCTTATTGCTATTTTTTTCAGGGGGGGTCTATAATCCTCTCAGATGAAAGCGCTTTCTAGCGCTATAAATAAATAAGAAAGGTAATTTCTATGAAAAAACATCAAAAGGTGTTGCTAGGGCTTATGGTTCTAGGACTTGCCGGTGGAATCGGCACGACGCTTGCTCTGACCCGTAACGCGGCAGACACATCGTCAATCAGCGGTGGAACTGATCAAGCTATCTATTTGAATTGGGGCAGTGAAACTGAAACAACGACTGCTAATGAGGTTAAAGACTTCAAAGCCAAAGAAGCTCAATATGGCTATTTGGTTCTTGCTCCTAAAGTATCCTCAACTTTAACCGGAAAGGTTACTCTCACATTTACTCTTTCGCTCGGAACAAATAATGAGCTCCCTGGTTTTACGATCTCGGTTTATTCCGCTACGACATATAAGCAATCATCTTTTGCTGAAGAAACAAAGGCAGCAATTACTTTGAATTCAACAGTCTTAACTGGAACGACAAGCTTCGATGTAAGCAGTACTAGCGGAACTAAATATTACACATTGGTTTATTTATGGGATGGCACATCAGTAAGCAGTGGCAAAACGTTTGGTGGTTCATTAAAAATCAGCCAAAGCTTTGCAGCAACAAATGGAGGGGCTAATTAATTATGAAAAAGAGTAATAAATTTGTCCTTGGCCTTGCATTAACCGCTGGTGTTATCGGTTGCTTTGGAACAGCATTTGCTTTGTATGAAAATAAGACAAATGCAGAAGATAAAACGATTACAATTGGATCCACTGAAGGTCACGCCGATTCGAGCGATAAGGTTACCTACAAAATCGGAACGATGGAATTCTATAAGGATGAGGAATGTTCAACCAATAATAAATTCGCAGAATCCGATAAACTTTCCCCAAATTTAAATAAGGTATACGTAAAAGTGCCTCTTTCCTTCGAATATAGCTCAGATAATAAAACGGTTTCTCCTCAAGACTCGGTGCTGGGGCATTTGAATGTTAAAGTCGACGTAGTCGAAAAAATAGCTAATCTTGGCACAACTGTAACGGCAAAGTTGAAAGGCTATAATAAAGGCATTGGTGATAGCGATGCGTCGGTCGAAACGTATTTTACAGCAAATAAAATGGCTGATTTTTTCCTTGGCGATGGTGGGGCGCAAGTTGATTATAAAAATTTGACGGAAAGTTCTGGATATCGTACAAGAAATGCCTCTATTGATACGGCAATAGACAAAAACAATATCTATTGCGTCGTTGGAATCAATATGTCGGAAGCGTTAACTGCTGACAATTTCTTTAAGTTAGCTGAAATAAGCGATGCGTTTAAGGTTACGGTAAATTGGAGCCCTTATCAAACAACAGCGTATGCAAATGGAGAAACATGGAGAGATGAAAATTTAATACCGACAGCTTATGTTCGCGGTGATTTAAGCGACTGGGAATCAAAAGATGACTATCAAATGGTTCCAAACATTAATGGCGCATACAATATTGTCGAATGGGAATACAGATTGCTTAAAGGATTCACAAGAATCAAAGTTTTCGATGCGAAAGAAACTGAGTGTAGCACTGATGGATGGATTTACTGCAAAGGTTTTAAGGAAGGTAGTGGAGCCTCTATTTTAGATAACGGAGACGTAAAGCTTGACTCCACCAAATACTACAAGGTGTACTATAAACGTAATGAAACAACGGAAGGAAAGAAAGGCTTCTACGTAGACTCTGACTCTCCAGATACAACCGATTAACAGCTATTTCCCGCATCTTTATGAAAAAGAAGCAGCAAAAGATACAAAAAAGAGTTTTATCTATTTTTGGCGAGATCCTCTTGTGGGCTCTCGCTATCTTTTGCATTTCACTTTCAGTGGTAAGCACAATAGATTCACATACTAATTATTCTTGTTCTTACCTTGGGCTACGTACATCTGTCATTGTTTCTAAATCAATGGCTAACGCCAACCCAGAAAACACTTATTTAGATAGCTCGATGACTCGAATTGACAAATACGACGTCATCACGGCAAGAGAAGTGCCATATGAAGATATCAATCTTTATGACGTCGTACTCCATCTTGAGGATGGCAATCTTATTTGTCATCGAGTCATCGACAAATATGAATACGAAGGAACATCGTATCTAGTCACTCGTGGTGATTCAAATAATATGGATGACGCTCCATTTGCTTACTCGTTATGTAGAGGCAAAGTCATCAGAGTTGTTCCTAAGATTGGAAAAGTAGTCCTCTTTTTCCAAAGCGGCTACTTCTTCCTAGCTCTGTTCTTTTCGATATTCCTCATTGCTTCGGTTCTCTTTCTCATTTCCTATCTTTCTGACAAACAAAAGCAAAGATTGTTGGCGGCTAAGAAAAAAGACGTCATTGATGTAGAAGCCAAAGAAACCAAAGCAAAGGAATAAACCAAGAGCAAACAAAATCAGTAGAGGAAAACGTTATGAAAAAATGCAATAAAACGATATTGCCAATTTCTATCATTGCTTTTTCCTTTGCTTTGGTTTCGCTTAACCATGCGTTTTCCCTGTATTTGAATTCAAGCAACGCTTCAGATATCACAATGAATATTAGCGGAATTGAGG
>CAVDTI010000004.1:3672-18642 GCA_963611905.1 Faecalibacterium prausnitzii
GTATTATTTGTATTGGAATGGTTCTACGACCGGAGAAGAGCTAAGTACTGTTTCAGGAACGAATTATTCTTCAACGGTTAATGTCACTAAAAGTGGATCATATTCATATGTAATTAAGAATCAAAATGACGATGTTCTTTTCGAAAAAGATTCGATAAATCTAGCACTAACTGGTGATTTTGATCTTTCGTTTGATTCATCCAATAAAGATTGTTCATTAACGTATTCTTTTTCATTGGAAGATAGTGGTAATGCATTTGGAAATAATCCTTATTGTTATCCATCTACTGCAACATATACCGCCACAGAATGGTGGATAACCGGCTCATTTTGCAGTTGGAATTTAAATTCAGCGGTTCAAATGTATACAAATCCTAGCAATTCAAGCGATAAAGGGTTCGCTAGACATGTTTACTTAGAGGCGAATGATGAAATAAAAATTAGAGATACAGTTGGAAGTGGAAGTGCTTATCACGGTTGGGAAAGTTTAGAAAGCGGAAGTGGCGATTTAAGTAAAACTGATTATTTCTCTGGAGATGGTACGAGCAATATTAAAGTAAAAGTTACAGGTTATTATAATTTCTGCCTTGCTTCAGACAATAAAATATATTTCACCATTTTTGATAAGAATGAATTTATTCAAGGCACGAGTGTTGGAACAAAAACAACATTCACTCTAGACGCAACACAATACGCCTCCTCATCAACATATTTAGCTTTTTATGGCGATACAAGTAATAGAAAATCAAGCGAAAATGTTCTAGCAACAACTGCTTTATCTTCAATGACAAAATCAACTTGCTCGATAAATATGAATAACAATATTTTCCTCAATCCGGGCGTATGGAATTCGGCCAATGCATGGTTCCTAGCCGAATTAACTGATGGAACAAACACTGAAAGATACGAATTATCTTCCTTCGGAGAAACTGGATTTTATAAAGCAAGTATTTCTTCATCATCTTTCAATAATATTACTTTCTATCGCATGGCAAGTGGCGTGAGTTTCAGCACTTATAGCGATGCTTCGATATCTATTCCAAAGGACACCGCCTATTGGAATAAGACGTCCTCGTTAACATATTCTCACATAAATTCAGCATATCGAATAACAGGTTGGGGCGAATCAGATCGTTCTGAAATCAACCCACCTCAAGGCGCATCAATTTATAGCGTACTTCCATCAACATCAAACCAAAAGGAGATATAGAAACATGAAAAAGAAAATAAATACTCTCTTATTTGCAGGCTTATTACTAAGCACATTTTCTTGTTCTAATAACAATGATGATCAATCTTCTAAAGATGAGATCACTTCATCACAAAACGGAGGATCATCAAATGATTCAAAATCATCCACTTCAAAAGGAAGCAGCGAAGAAGAAGGGGCATTTAATGGAGTGGTCAGAATTTATTTTCATGACGATGCAGGATCAGAGAAAACAAAAGCTATCTATTGTTGGATCACGGGCGTTGATGGAACGGAATACGAATGGGATGGATATGATGATAGCTATGGGGCCTATAAAGATATGGACCTGTCCGATCCTAAATTCGTTGATAAAGTAACGGATGATTTCTTCTTCATCATCAAATTCCCACGTACTTGGGATGGGCAAAGCGATGATATAAAAATCACTCTTTCTGATTACCTTGCTAATGGCGAAGTGGATATTCTCGAAGATGGAAGAAAGAGAATAAATGTCTATTCAACCGACGAAGGTGGAGGAAACTATGCGACTTATTATCATAAAGCAGATGCTTTAGGTTTCCGTTTCTATAGTGCTAGTATCGAAAAAGATTGGAAAACGCTTAAAATCATCTGTACTGGCAATTGTGTTTCCTATTCTTTATACGCACTTGATTCTTCCTTTGCCGCCCGAAAAATTGCCATTACCGATAAAGCGGCAAAAGTCTCTAGTTATCTAATTAAGGAAGACAAGCCCAATCTATCCTCTTGGGAGATTGATTTAACTTCTTTGACCTATCCTAATGGCAATGCGGTAAAAGTTAAACCAAACCTTACATATGAACTTGTCGGACATTTCGAAGATGCGCCTGAGAAAACTAAAACTAAAGCAGTTTCTTTCGATAAACTCTATGATACTGAGAAATTCATCTCTGACTACACATATGACGGAGATGATTTAGGCGTCACATATTCAAAAGAAAGTACAATTTGGAAGGTTTGGAGCCCAATATCAGTTAAAGCTGATTTGGTTCTTTATAGTGCTGGCACACCTAAAGCACTCGTTATCAAAGGACCTAGTGGTTATAACGATTACCCATACGATACCTATTCCATGAGATACGAAGACAAGGGAGTATATTCCCTTAGCCTAAAAGGAGATTGGAAGGGGTATTTCTATCAATACAGGCTTTATTATGATGGATGGTATGTAGATACTCCTGACCCATATGCAACCTCATGTGGCGTTAATGGAGTTAGATCAGCAGTTACCGATTTTTCCTCTATGAATCCAAGTGGATGGGATGAAATAACATATAAGAAATTATCATCTCCAACAGAATTAACCCCATATGAGGTGCATGTTAGAGATTTAACCTCTCATTCAACCTGGATTTCTAAGAAAGGCAATGAAAGAGGAGGATATAACGCTTTTCATGAAAGTGGAACTAAATATAATGGAGTAAAAACTGGATTTGATCATATTAAAGAACTTGGTGTCAACGCAGTTCAACTCTTACCTGTCTTTGATCAAGATAACGATGAAAGAACAATCACCGATAAGAATGGTGTGGTGCACAAACCATCCTATAACTGGGGATACAATCCCGCAAACTATAACTGCCTTGAAGGATCTTATTCTTCCGACCCTTTCGAGCCAACTAGTCGTATTAAAGAATTCAAATCACTAGTTAAAGACTATGCCGATTCCGGCATAAGAGTGATTATGGATGTTGTTTATAATCATGTCTCAAGTATCTCTAGTCACCCATTCTCTTTAACTGTTCCTCGTTACTATTTCCGATATAACGAAGATGGCACGACCATTGACGATACGGGATGTGCGAATACGGTTAATTCCTCTCGCGTAATGACCGAACGTTATATTGTAAATTCCGTTAAATGGTGGGCCAATGAGTATAAGATAAAAGGCTTTAGATTTGACCTTATGGGATGTTTAGAGACATCTACAATGAGAGCGGTTAAAGACGCTCTATATGAAATTGATCCAGATATTGTAGTTTATGGTGAAGGGTGGACAGGCGGAGGAAGCCACGCTACAAGTCCATCTGATACAAGCAATATCTATAGCAAACTCCAAGATAATGGCAAGGGCGCAATCGGCTCATTTAATGATTGCTATCGTGATGGAATGAAAGGAAACACCCTTTATGCGGATGTCGTTCCTTCTGGCGGATTTATTAATTCAACTTCTCCAAATGATGAACAAATTTGGAATGCCGCGACAGGGATGATTGGAGAAAACAGATGGAAAAAACAGGCTGGCTTATCTACACCAGCCGCAATGTCGGTTAACTATGTTTCTTGTCATGATAACTATACCTTATACGACCAACTTAACTACTTGCTAAATGGTGTTGCTAATTGCGAAAAAGAAAACAAAAACGCCAAAGATGCCGCATTGGCCGCTCAAGTAAATGCTCTTATGGGACAAGGAATTGGTTTCATTCAAGGGGGAGAAGAAATTTTCCGTAGTAAAGTGATTCACGATACGGACGAGATGTTTGAAACGTTTGTCGCTTCCTACAAAACAATGAGCAATGGCACTAATTCCTGGATTGAAGGAGATGGCGTTAAAATTAACGACAAAGCTTGGTTAGTTCGTAACTCTTATAAATATGGGGATGACGTTAATGGCTTCGACTGGTCAAGAAAGGTCGATAACGAAAGCTATTTCTTAAAATTCAAAGAAGCAATTTCTCTTCGTAACTCTTCTTTTGGAACATATCTTGGAATGAGTCAAAAAGAAATCGAAGATGGCGGAACGATCTGCTTAGGTGGGACTGCAATCGGAGGAGGCTTTACCTCTAAAGAAGGAAAGAATCGCCTAGTTATAACTTCCGGAAGAAAACTTGGAGTCTTAAATAATATTCCAAGCAATCTTCAAGGCGAATACAAAGTCGTGTATTGCTCATCATCACGTTTAGATGAAGGATCTTCCTATAACGTCGGTGAAACGCTAAATACAAACGCCAATTTTGAAACATTAATTTTAGAAAAATAAAACTTTGGAAAAGGAGAAATATCTTATGGCAAAGAAAAACAAATTAACGTTATTATTCACCGTCAGTGCATTGATGTTAACAGCATGCGGTGGAGACAAGTCTTCGGAGGATGCTCCACAAAGTAGCTCATCTTCTTCTGTCTCTTCGAAGGTTTCATCAAGTTCTTCCTCGAAGTCCTCTTCATCGAGTTCTTCGAACTCGTCTTCATCTTCGTCTTCATCCTCATCTTCTTCAGTAGAACCAACTCCATTGACGTACACGATTACTTTCGATTCCATGGGCGGAAGTGAGGTCTCTTCACAAACCGTAAAAGAAGGAGAAAAGGCCACAAAACCTACTGATCCAACAAAAGAAGGATGCACTTTTGCTGGATGGTATCTCTCTAACCAATTTTTGAAAGAATTCGACTTCGACACAGTAATTGATTCTGACTATACCCTTTTTGCTAAGTGGGACTCTGAGGAAGAACCAACTCCAGGACCAGATGATGAAGATACCTTAGTTGATTACTGGATCACTGGTGATTTTGCAAATTGGAAACAAGAAGGCTCCATTCAAATGGAAAAGAGTGCCACGGATGTAGCCGTTAAATTTGGCGTTACTCTTGAAAAAGACCAAAAATATAAAATTACAAACTTCACAGATGAAGGCTGGTATGGTTATAACGATACACTAAGTGGGGTTGCAACAAGCGGAGGAGCGTTTGGCGATATCGTTATCAAGGAAACCTCAACCTATAATGTTTATTTAAATTCTAACTTCGATGTTTATATTGAAAAGGTTGGCGAAACTCCAACTCCAGATCCTGAACCAACATATTACACGGTTACTTTCGACTCGATGGGTGGAAGTGAAATTGCCGCTTTGAGCGTCAAAGAAGGAGAAAAGGCCACAAAGCCTGCAGATCCAACAAGAGAAGGATATACATTCGGCGGCTGGTATACGACAGATACCTTTGAAGTGGAATTCGATTTCGAAGATGCGATAACTGGGAATGTTACTATTTATGCGAAATGGACAGAAAACGTTCCAGGGCCAGAGGACAATCTAGTCGAATACTGGATCGCAGGAAGCTTCACCTCTTGGACGGATAAGACGCTTGCCATTCAAATGGAAAAGAATCCTAATGGTAATGATCTTGCCATGAAACTTAATGTCGAGATTGAAGCGAATGAAAAATTCAAAATAACCAATTCTTTTGCCGACGGTAAGACTGATTGGTATGGCTATAACGAAGCTTTGAGTGATGTTGCGACAGGAGAGATTGATGGAGATATCTTCATTAAGAGAAGCGGAACATATAACATCTATCTCACCAATGAGTACAAAGTCTGGATTGATGCGGTAAGTGTCACTCCTCTTAGCTATACCGTTACTTTTAACTCTAATGGTGGAAGCGAGGTTTCTTCCTTAACGGTAGAAGAAGGTGGCAAAGTAACTAAACCTACAGATCCTACAAAAGAAGGTTACACATTCGGTGGATGGTATACTTCCGAGGAATTGACAACTGTTTATGATTTTGACTCAGAGGTTAATGGTGATTTGACTCTCTATGCTAAGTGGGATGCCATTCCTACACCAGACCCAGAGCCAACCTACTATACTGTCGCATTCGATTCTAACGAAGGAAGTGCCGTAGAATCTCAAAGCGTCAAAGAAGGAGAAAAGGCCACAAAGCCTGCAGATCCAACAAGAGAAGGCTATACATTCGATGGTTGGTATACATCAAGCACATACGAGACTGCCTTTGATTTCGACACAGAAATTACTGAAAGTATCACTCTTTACGCTAAGTGGAGTGAAGTTAAAACCCCAGATAATCCAGAAACTACCTTAGTTGATTACTGGCTTACTGGCAGTGAATATGAATGGAGCAAAGAAAATTCCGTTCAATTAGAGGAAAACTCCGATAATTTAGGTGCCAAATTTAATGTTGTTCTCAAAAAGGGCGGCAAATATAAAATTACTAATTTCGGAACTGGTTGGTATGGATATAGAGACGCCTTAAGTGGTGTTGCAGGCTTTGATTCAGATGGCAACATTATCATTAAAGAAGACGGGACATACAATGTTTATCTAAACAACAGTTACGAAGTCTGGATTGAAAAAGTCGGATCTTCATCAAGCGAAACGGGTGGGGATACAGAAACAAACATCCACGCTCCAGAAGGTGCCACAACGGTTGATTGGTATATTGTTGGAGAAGGATCGTTATGGGATGAAGCCACAGGCTGGAGCACAGCTGGCGGCCTTCAACTTTATTCCAATCCAAATGGAAATGATAATGGTGTTTATTTAAATGTCACATTCGTAGAAGATGATTCATTTAAAATCACTAACGGAACCGATTGGATTGGATATAGAGATGAATTAAGTGGCGTTGCAAACGGAAGTTCGGGTAGCAATATCACCATTAAAGAAACAGGCACATATAACGTTTATTTGAATGATAGTAAGCAAGTCTGGATTGAAAAAGTTACCACTTCGACAACGGAGGCGTAGTCTATGAAAAAACACATATTATTTAGCGCAAGCTTATTCCTGTTGCTTGGATCATGCTCAAACAACAACTGGGATGGAAATTGGACAATTACTTTCGAAAGCAATGGTGGTTCCACTGTTGAAGAAATCAAAGTTAAAGATGGAGATGTTGCAACCAAACCATCTAATCCAACAAAAAGTGGTTATTCTTTCCAAAACTGGTGTGTGGATTCCTATCTAACAACAGTTTTTGATTGGGATAATCCGATAACTGCTAACTGGACTTTATACGCTTCATGGAAGAAGGAAGAAGGAGGCTCTTCCTCTAGCTCTTCCTCTAGCTCTTCTAGCGGATCTTCGGTTATTGATAGTAGTCCATCTTCCGAAGAACCCTCTAAAAAAGGCCATGGTCCAGAAGGGTCTACTCTCACAAGCTGGTATCTTATTGGCTCTGGCTCTTTGTGGGGAAACGATGGCTGGGAGGTCGCTGGTGGAGTTCAATTGTTCACCAATCCTGCAAGCGAAACTGATAAAGGCTGTATCCTCGGCCTTACTCTAAAAGAGGGTGATCTTTTCAAAGTTACTAATGGCTCAGATATTTATTTTGGCTACGAAAAAGTAGACAAATCGGAATCAGAAATAAATATGGGGTTAACAAATTTTGAAGGAAGCACTGATGGATATGGCGGTCAAAACTTTAAATGCAAAGTTAGTGGAACCTACGATATGTATGTCAATGGATCTGGCGTCTTCTGGATTCAGAATGCCGCTTAAGGAGGTAAGAAGATGAAGAAAAAAACAATACCTCTTCTTTTGATTTTGGCTTCGGTTTCTTCTATTGCGATTTCTTGTAGCAATAGCAACGATCCATCGATTTTAGAATCAATCATGAATGAAAAGTCTACATTCACTCTTTTCCTTAACGTTTGTGGTGGGGAGGGTGTGACAAAGACACTCTATACTGGCAAAAAAGGGGAAACGATCAATCTATCAAACGTTAAACCAAGAATTGGCAACTACGCTTTCGTGGGATGGTCAAAAGGATATGTTGAAAAAACAAAATGTGGAGATCCAGATAAGCTTATCGAAGAGGATAAAATTACCTTCGAAGACTCGAACCTAACCTTATATGCCACGTATAAAAAAATGAGTTCTGGAGAACACAGTCAAGAAGAAGTTGATGCCTATATGGACTCACTTGCAAAATCTAGTGAGGCAAACCATTTATATGTCCATTATTATCGTTTCTTGAATACCAAAGCAGATTATAACGATTGGGATCTTTGGGTTTGGCCATATCGTCCAAACGAAGGACAAGGCGCTAGATTTGACTGGAAAGGCAGAAGTCAATCAGAAGACCATCTTTCCGCATCGGGAGATCCGGTAATTGATGATTTTGGGGGAGTTGTAGCCGATATTGACCTAACTAAAACCTATGATGGAGGAACAACAAATCAAGGCCATAAGATTGGTGGAACTCCAGTATCATTCTATTCAGATAAAGATAAAACAACGCTAGATACTCAAGTCGGTATCCAAGTTGTTTATTCTGAGGCAAGAAAGAAATCTACCTCTTTTTGGAAGAATGATGGAGGAAACGTTTATTTATCGCTTGATGATAAGGAAATGGTTTCCACTTTAGAGACTTCTGATGGAGGAAATGCCTATCACGTGTTCCTTTTGCAAGAAAAAGTGGGCGATCCAAAACCTAGACCGATAACGGATATCACCGATCCATATGAGAATGATGATGGAACGAATACAACAGAAGATTCCTCTTATCAAAATGCGGATTGGGAGGACAAAGATAAGATGCCTACTGCATCTTCTTGGCTTAGCGATGTAGGTGTAGGTTATCAAATCATGGTTTCCTCTTTTGCGGATTCTGATGGTGATGGATTTGGTGATATATATGGTATTACTCAAAAACTCGATTACCTTGATTCTCTTGGAGTCAAGGCTTTATGGCTAACACCAATCCAATTATCCGATTCTTATCATGGATACGATATTTCTGACTACACTCAAGTAGATTCTAAGTTTGGTTCTAAGGTTTCTCCTAACGCTAAAAACGGAAACGTTGATTCTATGAGTGCGATGGAAGATTATAAAAATTTAATTGCAAAAGCCCACGAAAAAGGCATGAAAGTCATCATGGACTTAGTACTTAATCATACGTCTACATCGAATACTTGGTTCAAAAAGAGTGCTTCTTTGGATTCTAAGTATCGTGGTTTCTACCAATGGGGGAACCATAAGACAAATTCTAAGATAAGTGAAGAAAACTCATGGTACCCATATGGCGATCATGATTATTCTTACTATGCTAAGTTTGGCTCATCGATGCCTGAACTTAACTATTCCTATCAATCTACCCGTGAAGCGGTAGAAGATATGTCTCTTACTTGGTGTTCGATTGGCGTTGATGGCTTCCGTTTAGACGCTGTCAAACACATTTATATGCTTGACGAAATCGGCAAAGAGCAATATAAAAACGACACGACAATAAGCGACGTTTCCGTAAGTGGAGACTACTCAAGCGATTTGACTAAGAACCTTAATTTCTTTAGGGAACTCAATCATGCGGTCAAAGAGAAATATCCAAACGCATTCTTTGTTGGAGAAAACTTCGATGGACACGCATTCCATGTTGCTCCATATTATGAAGCATTCGATTCAATGTTTGATTTCTACGCATATTTCAAACTCACTAATGCGGCCGCATCAAGCTATGCGAAAAATAACTGCAATCAAACTGGTGCATTTATGCAAAAAGGTGGAACTTGGTCCTCATCAAATGAATCAGGCATTAATAATGGTTCCAAGGAATATTCTGAAATAGATGGTAAATATGGATGGAATCTCCCTGATTTGTATAAAGCGTATGATACATATCGTGGAGATAAGGCTATGCCTGGTTCATTTACTTCTAACCATGATATTGCTAGAAACATTAACCGTATTGCCGGAAGCTTCGATTCAAAGACAAAGGAAATCTCCGTTCAAGGAAATATTACAAGTGAGAACTTCGAACTCTTAACTAAGAAATCTAATGCAGCTAAGATTGCAAGCATCCTCTTACCTGGATGTTCTTGGATTTATTATGGTGATGAACTTGGCATGACTGGCAATTTTGAAGATGGAAAAGATTCTAAATCCGATTACGCCGATCTTGCTTATCGCCAACCAATGAAATGGAAACAGGGTGGCGAAGTAGGAGATGGTTCGTTTACGACTGGTTATAACATCAATGGTTCAGATGCCTCCGTTAAGTGGGATCAGATTAATGCGTCTAACTTAGTAAAGGATGCAGAAAGTCAGCTTGATGATTCTTCTTCGACATTTGCTAAGATCAAAGAAGCGGTAGCCTTTAAGAACGCAAACCCTGCCTTAATAAGTGGGTCATTCGAAGATGAGAATTCTTCTAAATACGTTCTTAAATGGAAAGTCAGCAAGGGAGAAAATACGTACCACGTTTCTATCGACTTTGATGAAGGAAAGGTTGAAGTAACGGGTTCTGCTAACCTATCGATCGATTGCTAAATATATACGGCCTTGTTAAATGCAGGGCCGTTTTTTGTAATACGTCAAACTCCATTGAAATCAGGTCGCTATTTCATTGAAGTAACATTGAAGTAATTACATATCTGCAGCAAAAAGTTCATATTCTATCGCCATTTTCTTTTGTTGGATGAACAGAGAAAAGAAATGTATTAAAATTGAATAAAGGAGAATTATGGATCCTATAGTTAAATTACTAAAAGAAGAATTTACTCTAAGTGAGATTGATGTCCATGAATTCAAGAAAATGAAAGTGGGACCAATGAAATTTGATTTAGAGTGTTACGAAAATCCTTTTTTCAAAATGTCTTATTTAAAGGGTAAGGCATTGTTTGGGTTAATGAGAATGACAACCATTGTCATCACATCTTCATCCAAAGACATACCTATCATTAGCTATGATCGTATCGAAGCGGGCAGAAAAGACGTCTGCATAATTGAGATGTACGATACTCGCAAAGATAAGCAAACATATCCAAAATTAGGTGAAATAAAGAAAGAATTCATCAAATATCCTCGATATGAGATAAGAGCTGCATTCTCTGATGATATCAAACTCAAAGAATCTTTTGCAGTGTATTCCAAACGTTCCAATAACTTCGATTTTCTCTTAAAAGAATTTTTCAAAGAAATAACTGATAACATTAAATCTTCTAACGATATTGATTCTCAAGAGAAGAATAATCTTAATAAAGAATACGTCGATGGCTTATTAAAGAATGGTGGGACATCTACTGATATGTTTGTTAAGAAGTTAGGAAAAGAAAAGACTGAAGAAATATTCACTAAATACGTGTTTTTCACAAAGTAGGGGATATAAGTTGAATCATTGCAAAAAAAGTCTGTTGGCTGAAATCTATCTTGCCAGCAGACCTTTTTCTGTTAGAAAATTATCCGTTTACCGTGAAATGTATGATTTCAACGAAATTATAGGCTCTAGTGTTATTAGCAAAGTCAGTTAAGGATATCTCATATATGCCCCAAATTCCAGGTGCGCTACCAACAGGAAGAGTCCTCTTTATCGTATATTCCGCCTCTTCTGTTGGACCATAATACGAGCCTGTTCCCCATCCAAAGTAAATCCAGTCTCCGTGAATGTTACCGACAGGATCGATTAATCTTAGGTATCCTATTTGAAGTCCAGAAATGCTGTCTTTAGCTTTGATCTTGATGGTTACATATGTCTCGCCATTTGGATTTGTTGGATTAGATGGAACGGCCGATATCTTAATATCATTTACATCAAGAGTCGGCGCTTCATCGTCTGGGTTTGCCGTGACGATGTCAATACTTCTAACAACGTCTTTGTATTCTTCGTGGTTAAGATTGAAAGTTGCAATGTTTGTCGCTAGATCCCATAAGACTATACTTTCTATTTCATATGTTGCAGTTGAATAATAATCAGGAATGATAATCTCCGTTTTAACGTATCCGGTGTTTTCATCAATAGTTCCTAAATAATAGTCTTTACTGTACTTATTACTCTTAAGGACATTCAGCCTAATTTCGCCATAAGCAATTTTAACATTATCATGAACATTCATTTCTATGGTTAGAATTTGTTCATTTGGGTGCTCGGTCGAATTGGAAGGAGCAACGGAGATTTTAAGACTGTCTTTGTCGAATGTTGGTGGTTCAAGATCTTCTAATGGATTCATGATGAATATTTTCATATTAAAGTCGTGTATACCTTGATATCTTTCATTGCCAACATTGTCACTTAAAGTGATTTGGTCTGTGAACCAATAGCCTTTCTGACTGTATTTTGAAATTGTTCTTTGCGCTCTGAGTTTTAATCCTGAAGAATCTATCGGCGATCCTCCGAAGTCGTAGTATTGTAAACCCCAATCCTTGCCATTTCCTGGTTCGATGCGGAAATACAAGCTGCTTGCGCCACTAAATGAACCATCATCGTACAAATCAAATGTGATTTGGACATCTTTGTCTTCATAATCGTCACCCGTTACAACAACAGTGGTATTCATGATTTTTCCAGGATAAACGTAATCTGGGCATAGATTGTAGACTTCAAAAGTTAAATCAGGCCTTACTTGAGCAACATAGCCTTCGCCGTTTGCAATGTAGTCGCGAATGAATTCGTATTTTTCAATCGCTCTAGTTTTTAAGAGATTTGGATTGATGATATAGGTTGCTGCAGACTCGGCCATGTCTTCGTCAGGATTATGTTGGTGAGCGTAAGCGGAAACGAATTCTGTCGTCTTTGTTGTCGACCATCCATCAGGATCGGCTTCATCTTCATACCATCCGCCTATATCACACCATTGTTTCTTTAATTCGTCACTGAAATAGTATTCATAATACATGTGCATCTTTTCATGGATGATAAGCCGCTTTGTGTCATAATATCCTGCCTTATTTATAAATGTGGACTCCATGAACTCGATATAAGGAGTTGGTGCTTTTGTCCAGGTAACAGCTGCTGCACTTGGATATATTGGATTAACCGTGCCGTTTTTTCTTCTTACTAAGTATTTTAATTCTTTTATTTTATGCAGCCCTTTTGGCATTTCCTCAAACATTGTGATAATTTGAATTTTTTCTTCTGGTAAGAATTCTTGGAAAGAATCCTCGTTCTCATTTGTTATTCCTTTTGTTAGTTCCTTATAATCAGGAATCTTGAAAGATGAAAGGAAGTTTGTGTTTAAGATAGTTTCACAAACTGATTCGTTATTTCCATTATCTGTTACAAATCTTAGCAAGGCGTTATAGAGACGGTTGGAGAAATATTCTACTTGCTTGCCTTTAACATCGACGTTTCTTGGAGTGCTGTATTTTAATGTGGACAGTCCTAACGTGATTTCATCATAACCTGATCTATGATTTATCGTGATGTCGTTATCAATTTCATTTGTTGTTAAGCTCCAAACGGAAGGAGTTGAAGGAATAACCGCTTCGGGTAATGTAGAGAAAACTGTTAAGAATCTTGAGACGGTTTCGTTTGACCATCTGCAATATCTATCATCTAAAAACGCATTATATTTTTGACGTAAATAACTAGCAGACCCTTTGTCTGAAAGAGAGTAGTTTTCTTGCTTCTTGCTTAAGATTTTGAACAATGGCTTTATTGCCTCGTTAGTTGTTGTTTGTGTTTCCACTTCATCCAGTAAGTCGGTAGCTACTTCATCTTCTTTGTTTGTTGTTTCGTATGTTACACCTTCGCTAGTCATTCCCCAAAGGTAATAGTAGGAAGTTCCCTCTCTAATTGCCGATAACGTAAAGTTTTGGTGTGAAATGTTTTTATATTTGTTTTGCACCTCGTTATCGTATTCTTCAAGTTCAACGCTAACTGGTGTACAAGCGTCATAATTTGTCGCAGAAGGCTTAACGAAATATTGCCCGGAAGGCAATGTTCCTGATGTGTAATAACCATTAGAATCCGCGTTAACTTCTGTATAAAAATCATCGTTATAGATGGCAATCGTTACTTCATCATTTTCTAAGATTCCATTAATGTAGCCATCAATGTAACTGTCTGAATAAGAATAGTTAACGGTTCTGATGTTGCATTTTACTTTTTCGTTATATCCGGAAATAAAACCAACAATGGTTTTATAACCTAAATACGTGCATGTATATGTATCGAACGTCCAATCTACGTTGGTCTCTATATTTGTTCCGTTTGAATAATAAACAAGTATTTTTTCTGGTAAATACGCCGTTTCTCCAATTGTTGTTCTTATATTGATATCGGGTACATAATCAATATTTCCTGGGTCTTTATATGCTAATTTTCCAGAAATAAGATCGCTTAGCCATTCTTCTTCGCTTCCATCGTATCCACATAACTTTTTATATATTTCATATGCGCTATTGCCGTCATTACCCTTGAGCAAGTCTAAAGAAAACAATACTTTCCATTCATTGCTGTCATCAGATTTCCATTCTACATTGTTACCGTTTAATCGTAGCTCAATGCCATTTGTGGCCTTTATACCGGTAGATTGGCCATTTATATACCATTCGCCATTTTCGACATACGGAGTGTAGCCATTATTACCATCTTCTCCATTGGCGCCATTTTCTCCGGCTACACCTTTGATATTGCCTATCTTGCTCCAAGTGCCATTAGATTTAATGTAGTAGTCCCAAGTTGACGTATCGATATAGGAGTCTCCATCGGATCCGGTGCTAGAAGATGGTGTGCCATTTCCAGCAAGAATGGATGAGCCGTTCTTTCCGTCAGTTCCATCGTTTCCGTTTTCTCCTTTTTCTCCTTGGTCGCCCTTATCACCTTTGTCACCCTTTTCACCTTTGATTGTTGCAAGCCACTCCTCATATGAGAGAGTACCGCCATTGGCTTTGTAGGCTTGATAGATTTCTTCTACTTGGTTGGTTACTTGCTCGCTAGATGTATTAGTCGATTGTTGTTGTGTAGAATCATACGTTTGAGTGCCGCACGAAGTGAGCAAACATGTTGAGAGCAAGAATAGTATAGTTTTCTTCATAAACTGTTTTCCTTTGCTTTTTTGTTTATTGTATCATCTATTTTGTCAATGAAACCATGAAAAAGCGACTAAATGCCGTAATTGTCACTTAGAGGTTTATTACGAGTTTAAAGAGACGTAAATTAATCTGTCGTAAATTTTTTTGCTCTCTTTTACATTTGTTGAATGGTTAGATATATTCTTCATGTCCATACATGTGGAGACTATTGTGTTGCTACAACGAAAAACGGAGCGAAATTAATCAAAA
>CAVDTI010000005.1:0-6512 GCA_963611905.1 Faecalibacterium prausnitzii
ATTTTATTTTTGGTGACGAGCTTTCGTCATTATTAAAACTAAAAATTGAAGTGGCCATCCTAAAAAGAAAGATATCCTATTGCCAAAGAAGTTGGAATCAAGGACATGTTCCTACTCTAGAAGAATTGGAAGATAATTGTGCGATAAATTTTGAAGAATATCTTGAATATAACAAACTTAGAGATAAAGCGGAAGATGCAAAAGCAGCCTTTGATTTAGGAGTTAGAATTAGCGTTGAAGAAGTGGAAAACTTGCAAAAAACCTTTAGAAAATTGATGAAGTTAATTCATCCAGACATTCATCCAGAATGGCAAGATGATCCATTATCTAGCGACATATACGAAAAAGGACTTGAGGCATATAAGAATAATAACGTTGAAGAACTAGGAAGACTATACGCCTTGGCACGTATACATTTCGGCTCGGATGATATCATTATCGAAAATGTAGATGAGAAATGCGAAAAGCTCAATCAAGAAATTAAAGATATCATAGAAAATAAGCCTTACACATATCGTTTTATTTTAGAAAGCCCAGAAAAGATAAAAGATCTTCACAAAGAACACGCAAAAGATGAGGATGAATATTCTACTTTGAAAGCTGAGCTTGAAATACGCTTTGCAACTTTTTTGCCTAAGAAAGGAAACCAAGCATGAAAAATGAGGTAGTAGCTAAGAAACTAGATATAGCCATTAAAGAAAATGCTGGTGAAATCGATAACATATTGAAACCACTAAAAAGAGAGATCCTTCTTTTTGAAGGAAAACTTTCTAGAACTTATGTCTTAACTGATCGTAAACCTTTGCTAGAGCTAAAAAGAGGCGATAGATTAGAATTTCGTTATCATCAAAACAAATACAATCCAACAGAAGTTGAAGTGCTCTCGTCTTTAGGGCTTGTAGGATATGTTCCAGAAAACGACGAAGTAATATTTTCACGTCTTCTTGATGCAGGGAAATCCTTGATTGGCAAAGTGAAAGAGGCGGATTTTACCCATTCTTTTCCATCTGTGATTTTTGAAATCTATCTTGAAGATTTCTAGATTTTAAGTTTGTGATAAGTGTATTTTCCAAAGTTTGTTTCAACCAATTTGTCTGATTCTCTTAATTTATTTTAAACGTAGATCAAAGTACGTTTAGAAAGTCCTGTCTGATTGATCATCGAGAAAATATCGCGCCTCGTTGAATTGATGTTTTCAATTCCGTTCGTAGATTTGATTTCTTCGATTAAAAAAGATTGCAACATTTGCCTTTTCGAAAAAAATGCAAATGTATTTATTAAGGATCTAATTCAAATATTTTCTTTTCTAGACTCATTAAGAGGTTGGATAAATCTAAACTGTGGTTGTAGAAATACTTACCATTCAATAGAGAAATTGTGTTGGTCGCACCTTTTATGTTATTTAGATACTTATCAAATTCATCTTTATTCATCTGATAATATGCTGATTTAAGATTTATAAAATTGCAGCTGAAGAGGTGAATTTTCATTTTCAAGCGCAAAAATAACCTTGCTTAATTTATTGATTATGATTATGTTGCTAAGCTAAAATCATAGATGTATGAACAGTCTTGGAATCATTCTTTGGATTCTATCTATAGGGGTAGGGGGAGTTTCGGCATATTTCATTTGCCTTGCAAGTAATTGGACTTTCTTTTGGATTGGCGTACTCATTTGCTTGTTAAGTTATCCCCTTTTCTTTGCTTTATGGGTACTAGTTTTAATAATTTGGGGCAAATTCCTTAAGTCTGATAAACCATCGACTCATTTCTCTAGATATTACTATCACATCATTAGAATTACTGATTCTACCTTCCTTAAACTTATCAACGTTTCTTTCAAAAGACATGGCTTTGATAAGATGCCTGAAGGACATGATTATGTCTTGGTTTGCAACCATATTTCTAACTTTGATCAGATGGTTCTGATTGCCGCCTTAAAAAGAAAAAACCAACCTATGGCTTGGATTACAAAACCTGAGAATTTGAAGTTCCCTATCGCTGGACCATTCGTTCATCATGCTGGATTTATTCCGATTAACCGTGAAAATCCTCTTGAAGGAGTAAAGGCAATAAAACAAGGCGTTAATTACCTTAATTCTCATCAATGTGCGATGGGTATTTGCCCAGAAGGCACGAGAAATAAGACAAAAGAAGCTTTGCTAGAATTTCATGCTGGTTCATTCAAATTGGCGATGTGGGCTAATGTTCCGATTGTTGTATGTTGCCTAAGAAAAACACAAGATATCAAGAAACGCGCTCCATTTAAACACACGAGAGTGGACGTTGATATAGTCGATGTCATCTATCCTAACGAATACAAGGATAAGAGGGCTAGTGAGATATCTTCTCGTGCCAGTGAAGCAATTCTTGAAGACCTAGAAAGGAATATTGAATTATGAATTATCTCTTTTACAACCAACTTGCCGATTCTGGAAAATTGAAAGACAAAATACCAGATATTTCTAAAGAACTAGAGGGAAAACTAGGTGAGGAACTTAAATGTCTACCTTTGAATGATGTTGATTGGGTAGGATTCATTAGAGTTCTTACCTCTAAAGACAGGGTTATCATCGTTGGTGGAGACGGCACGTTAAATCATCAAATAAACAAGATGCCAGTTGATGAAGAATTACCTTGTTCTTTCTATTTATATCCATATGGAACAGGAAATGATTTCTATAACGATGTTAAGGGCAAAGAAGATCCTAATACTCATTTAGTTGAACTTAATGAATTCCTTTCTAATCTTCCATATGTAGAAGTTAAGGGAAAAACGTATCGTTTCATTAACGGCATTGGTTATGGAATTGATGGAGAGTGTTGCAAAAAAGCTGAAGAACTTAAAGCGGCAGGCAAAACAGATATCGATTATGGCAAGATAACAATCGGCTTATTAATGAAGGGGTATGTTGCACCAGTTGCTAAAGTAAAAGTCGATGGCAAGGAAGAACATACTTTCAAAAAGACATATATATCAGCGGCAATGAATGGCAAATATTATGGCGGGGGAATGATGGTGGCGCCTAACCAAGAAAGAGGTTCAAATCTCCTTACTTCCGTAGTAATTCATGGAAGAGATAAGTTAGGCACTCTTCTTCTTTTCCCAAAGATTTTTAAAGGAAGTCACGTTAGAGCAACAAATTCTGTTTCCGTTATTCAAGGCAAAGTGATTGAGGTTTCTTTCTCTAATCCAACGGCATTGCAAATCGATGGTGAGGTTGTTTCAGATGTTTTAGAATACAAAGCGTACATTAAATAAAAGGAGAAAAAGATGGATAGCAAATACATACCTTACGAAGAAAGAGATGGGGATGAATCCATTGTCTATTTCACAAGAGATTTATCTGAAAAGGGCCTAGAAAAAGCCTATAAAAAGATTTATTCAACACTAAAAGGAAAGGTTGCAGTTAAACTCCATACTGGCGAAGCGCATGGACCAAATATTCTTCCGCGTCCATGGGTAAAGAAACTTTTCCAAGAAGAATTAAAGGATGCGACAATTGTCGAAACGAATACCTATTACGATGGTGATAGATATACGACTGAAGATCATCGTAAGACTCTTTTAGTGAACGAATGGGATTTTGCACCAGTCGATATCATGGATGAAGAGGGAGTTACAAACTTACCTG
Source organism: Faecalibacterium prausnitzii (assembly GCA_963611905.1). Taxonomy (GTDB): domain Bacteria; phylum Bacillota_I; class Bacilli_A; order RFN20; family CAG-826; genus UBA4951. The sequence goes on from CAVDTI010000005.1 coordinate 3,635, forward strand.
TTATTGGTGGCAAGTATTTTAAAGAAATGAGTGTTGGTTCACATGAGTTGAATTATGATTCATTGCTTGTTCTTACTCATTTCAAAGGCCATACATGCGGTGGATTTGGCGGGTCAAATAAAAACATCGGCATTGGTTGTGCGGATGGAAGAATCGGAAAGAAGATGATCCATACTCCAGAAGATAGGCCAGATGATCAATGGGGGATCCTAAAGGAAGAATTCATGGAGAGAATGACCGAATCAACAAAAGCTACGATCGATCATTTCAAAGGACATGTTGCCTATATCAATGTTTTAAGAAACATGTCGGTTGATTGCGATTGCACGGGAGTGGCAGCTGCACCTGTGGTTACACCTAACGTTGGTATTCTTGCCTCGCTAGATATTTGTGCGATCGATACTGCCTCAATTGATATAGTTTATGCGATGAAGGAAGAAGAACATCATGATTTAGTGGAAAGAATTGAATCACGTCATGGTCTTCGCCAACTTACCTATATGCATGAGCTTGGCATGGGAAATATGAAATACGTCCTTATCGATTTAGATAATGACGAGAAACGTATCTACCCAATGGATTGCGTTAAAGACTTAAAACCATTTGAGAAATAAAGAAAAAGAGACAACCAAGCGATTGTCTCTTTTCTTTATAACAAACCGTTTTTCTCTAGATAGTGCCTAGCATAAGAACATGATGCATTAACTTTGTATCCTTTTTCTTTGGCGATTTCTAGGACTTTTTCTACGAGCTTACTTGCTATTCCTTGTCCTTGAAGAAAAGGAGAAACGATAGTGTGAGTGATTTCGATTGTCTTTTCATCTACCTTAGGGAAATCGATTTCTGCAAGGATTTCATCATTTTCTCCTAGAAGAAGGTATTGTTCGTCTTTTAATAGTTCTTTCATGTTAGATATGCTCCGTGATTTTTATTTTTGCTTCGCTATCATTCAAAGAAGAAACTTCAATTTTGAATGGGAAGTCATTGCCGTTATTTAGATGATTGCTGTTGGCGAAGTATTTGTTGAATTTAGATGAGGTAGACTCACATAAAGAGAAAGAATCTCCTTCATGGAATAAATCTTCGTCTTTAGAAAAATGTCTGTTTGAGAATGTATTTCCTTTTGCGGATATCAAAGTTAAAGAATCAAAGCCTTTTCCTTTGGCTACTTCTGTGTCTTTTTCCGAGGAGTTATTACAAGCGACAATTGGGTAATACTCGCCAAAGTTTCCTTCTTTTACCTCAGTATCGGAATAATAATCAAGGGTTGTTCCTGTCTCGTCCATCTTTGCTAAACGATTATCAACGTGCCAGATTCTAATGCCTGCTTTATCGTATCCAGTTGAAGAATATTGAGAATAAGGGGTTTTAGAATCTAGTTCATTTAAGCCAGTTGGAGTGAATAATTCTACTAAGACATATTCATCAAAAGCAGTTTCGTTCCATCCGCCTTTATCGGAAAGAAGAATGAATTCTCCAGTTTCTTCAAAGGAATGGATGGTCACTTCTGCTGAGCCAGAAACGTAGGTTGGTTTAACCCAGTTAAATTGGAATTTATTAAAAGCGTCATGATCCAAAACGTTATTTGCCATCATAAGTTTTCCGCCAGCTGGCTCACTTTTTGGGTCATCATCGATGTTGTAATAGTCATCCGCGCCAAGCATATGACCAAATTCATGGGTAAGGGTATGGGCATCAATGCCGGTGTGGTTTTCTCTAGTTCCTGTTGCTTCATAAAAGAAATTTAAGGAAGACCAGAAATAAGAATTTCCAACAGGAGAAGAAACATCTCCTGCTGGGCGACCCAAAGTAATGCCTTCATCTTCATAATTATCCCAATAACGGAATGCCCAATATAGTTCGCCCCTTGGATCGTAAGATGGCATCTCTTTTTCGGCGTAAATCATGATTACCGAATCAATAAAACCATCTCCATCTAAATCAAATTTCTTCGTTGAATCAGCCCCGTTTTTCGCTTTATAGGCTTTAACACCCCTTTTAAGAGCAACAGAGGATCCACTAGCGCCATATTTGTCATAGAGTTCTTCTGCATCCATCCCCATTGAGACGGGTTCTGCGTAGGTAAATTGCAAATTTAGTTTTCCATATGAAGACTTTTTGTAATATGAACCAAGAGATTCCCAATACTTTGTTTCGCTAGATTCTCCACTAGTAAGAACCTTAATTTCGTTTAATTCGCTATTCGTGAATGTTTTATCATCAAAGATGATTGGAATAACCAATATTGGCTGAGTGCCGATTGTAGGGGTGTTGTAGTCTAAACTAGTAAGTGCAATATTTTTATTTGCTTCACAGTTTTTAGCCACATTCTTATCTGAATAGTTTGTATCCCATTCCTCTTTCTTGCTAGAAGAATAAGACTCACTTTTGCTGGACTTGCTAGAGCTTTCCGATGATGCATTAGAAGAAGGAACATTAGGAGTGCATGAAGGAAGGAGGAAGATGGCCCCAATGCTTATTGCAATTAATTTATTCTTTTTCATTTTCTTTTTTCCTTTTTACTTGTCAAAGAATAACACAAGCTAGGATGAATAAAAGTATTTTTCTAAGAAAATAGTAAATTAGATAACCTGATATTAGGTAACAAATAATAGTGATAAATACTTGTTTGATGGTTAAAAATACGAGTGAATTTGCATTAAAATATTTCTTCTATTTTCGTGCTTATTATTTGAAGATTTGTTATCATTTTAAAGAAGGAGAATTAACATGATTCATTTCAATTCTGAAGAAAACGTTTTCCATCTTTTTAACAAAGAAATTTCATATATTATCCATATTAATGGATTTGGGAGATTAGAGGCTCTCTATTTTGGTGAGAGGCTTAATGATTTAAGCGATATTTTAAAAGGAAGAA
>CAVDTI010000006.1:0-6494 GCA_963611905.1 Faecalibacterium prausnitzii
CTATTGCTTTATGCAGATAAATCACAAAAAACCGTTACTTTAACATCATCAACAAGGAGGAAAAACAAATAAAAATCGATAATAATCTATAATAAAAACGTTTTTCTAATTTAACAACTTAAATTAAAGGCTTATTTTGACACACATTAAAATTCATGCGTATAAGAAAAAAACTATGCGGTTAAAACAAAACCAAAAATGTTTAAATAGTATGATTACGTTTAGCGATTTGCTATTTGTTTAAGGCTAAATCGTGACAAATACATCTTTTCTTGGTATAACTAACTTGCAATGGAAAACAAACATTCAATCTCTAGACTAAGGAGAATCAAAGCTGTTTTAGAAAAGAAACAAAAGAAATACGTTACTTTAGACATGCTTTCAAGATATGTTGGTTTGTATCAGGATGTTGTCGCAGACGAACTTGTGGATTTCGAACCGATGATCAAAATGGACACATCATTAAATATGATGGACGTTTTACCGGCGATAAATGAATATCTTGCTAATGTAGATCAGCAAAATAAAGTAATTAGAGAGGCTAAGCCGAAAAGACAAGCGGTTAGAAAGAAAGAACTTCTTGAATATAAATCCATTGGAGATTTTGTTTATAGAAAAATGGCTGGGCCAGGTGGACTAGTTTCTCCGTCGGCAGAATTAAACGATCATGATTTGCGTGTGTTAGAACTTCTCATCAAGAAAGAAGTGGCCACACGAAAAAAGAAAAAGAAATCATAGGGCAAGGAACTTTGCCCCTTTTTTTAAAACAAAAAGTGCAAAAGTATCTATAAAATAAGTTCATGAAACAAATAAATGGTCTAAAGGAAATAAGAAAAAGAAACCTTTTAACCCAAAGTCAGATGGCAACAATTTTGGGCATGTCTTTAAGGTCATATAAAGATTACGAAAACAATCCAGATAAGAAAGATTCTTTAAAATAAAATGTGATGCCATTCTAAGAATATTGGAAGACGAGTCCAAAATCGATGAAGAACATGGCGTTTTGTCTTTTATAGAAATTAAAGAAGCGGTAACAAATATCTTAATTCGATATGATGTTAACTTTTGCTATTTGTTCGGCTCTTACGCTAAAGGAAAAGCTAATGATAACAGCGATGTCGATCTCTTAATAGATACCGCTGTGGATGGATTGGATTTTTATGGTTTAGTAGAAGAACTAAGAGAAAAGCTTCGCAAAAAGGTTGATCTATCAAACGCTAGGCAACTTCTTAGAAATGAGAATCTTTTAAAAGAAGTCTTAAAAACCGGAATAAAAATGTACGGATGATGATATATATCGTTTAAATCGTTTGTCAAAAGATTAAAAGTATATCTAGACTAACTTTTATTTTTAAAACAAGATATTAATTGAAGATTAAACAAATGCGCAAGTTAGTGAAATATCGATTGGATGTATGTTTTTATTTCTAAAAATAAGAATATTTTATTGATTTTTATTTGTAACATTTGTTAGTGTTGGCTAACGTAGTTTTTATCGAAACTTTTTAGGAAATCTTTCTTTTGAGAAAGAGATTTTAAAGCCTTATACTTTAAATGTATTTAAGGAGATATTTTTTTAAATGTCTGAAATAAAGAAAACTTTTAAATCGGTTGATGGCAACACAGCTGCCTCTATCGAAAGCTACTATTTCACTGAAGTAGCAGCTATTTACCCAATCACTCCATCTTCACCTATGGCTGAAAACGTTGATGTTATGGCATCAAACGGAGAAAAGAACTTCTTTGATTCCACGGTTAAGGTAGTGGAGATGCAATCCGAAGCTGGTGCTTCTGGTGCTGTTCACGGTGCTTTACAAGGTGGCGCTTTAGCAACCACATATACCGCTTCTCAAGGTTTACTCTTAATGATTCCAAACCTTTATAAGTGGTGTGGTGAACTCTTACCTGCAGTTCTTCACGTTTCTGCTCGTTCTTTAGCAACAAGAGCTCTTTCCATCTTTGGTGATCAAGCTGACATCTATGCTTGCCGTCAAACTGGTGTCACTATGATTTGCTCTGGCTCTGTCCAAGAAATCGCTGACCTTGCTCCTATTGCTCACTTAACCGCAATTGATGCATCAACTCCAGTTATGCATTTCTTTGATGGTTTCCGTACTTCCCACGAAGTTCAACGTGTTGAATTCGTTGATAAGGAAGAATGGAAGAAGCTTCTTCCTATGGATAAGGTTGAAGCATTCCGTGCTCGCGCCCTTAACCCACATACTCATCCAGTAACACGTGGCGGAGCAGAAAATGATGATATTTACTTCCAAGCACGCGAAGCACAAAACTCCCACTGGGATGCAATTCTTCCAGTCGTTGAGAAATACTTTGCCGAAGCAAGCCGCTTAACTGGCAGAGAATATGCTCCATTTGTTTACTATGGCGATCCAAATGCCGATAGAGTTATCGTTGCTATGGGTTCAGTCACCGAGACTGCATCCGAAGTTGTTGATGCGTTAAACGCTAAAGGAGAACACGTTGGTCTTGTTAAAGTTCATCTTTATCGCCCATTCTCCGCAGAACTTCTTTCCAAAGCAATCCCAGCAAGCGTTAAGAAGATTGCCGTTCTTGATAGAACAAAAGAAAACGGCTCTGAAGGCGAACCTCTTTATTTGGATGTTGTTTCCGCAATGTTCAAACTTGGCCGCCAATTCGACAGAATCATCGGTGGACGTTATGGTCTTTCTAGCAAAGACACCCAACCAAAAGATATTAAATCAGTCTATGATTTCTTAAATGCAAAAGATAACTGGACTGGATTTACAGTTGGCATTAACGACGATGTCACAAAACTCTCTATCCCAGTTGATCATGATTTCAAGATTCCTGCTTACTATACTTCCTGCTTATTCTATGGCTTAGGAAGTGATGGCACGGTTTCTGCTAATAAATCTTCCGTTAAGATCATCGGTGATGCCACTGGACAATATGCTCAAGCTTATTTCCAATACGACTCCCGTAAATCTGGTGGAACAACACGTTCTCACTTACGTTTTGGCAAATCTCCAATCCGTTCCGAATACTATGTTAAGAATGCAGATTTTATCTCCTGCTCTCTCGATACATACATCTTAAAATACGACATCATTGCAAATCTTAAAGATGGTGGAACATTCTTACTCAACACAAATATGAGTGATGAAGAATTAGCCCACGCAATGCCAAATCGTATGAAACATCTCTTAGCAGAGAAACACGTTAAGTTCTATGCTATCGATGCAAATAAACTTGCTGAAGAATGCCATATGGGCCGTCACACAAATACAACATTGCAAGCGGCCTTCTTCAAACTTAATCCACAAATCATGCCTTATGAACAAGCAGAAGAATGGATGAAGAAATTCGTTAAGAAGACATACGAAAGAAAAGGCATGGATATCGTTCAAAATAACTATGACGCTATCGATGCAGGTCCAGCAGGGCTTCGTGAAGTCAAGATCGACCCAGAATGGATCAAACTTCCAACAAACAAGGTCTTAGAAGATACTGGCGATACATATTATGATGAATATGTTGGCACAATTGATCGTCTTGATGGCGATGAACTTCCAACATCCGAATTCCTTAAATACGAACTCGCAGACGGCACAATGGAAGAAAATATTGTCTTCCGTCAAAAGAGAGCCATTGCAGACCGTGTTCCAGTTTGGAATCCACAATACTGTATTGAATGTAACCAATGCGCCTTTGTTTGCCCTCACGCAACTATCCGCCCATATCTTTTAGATGAAGACGAATTAGCCAAGGCTCCTGAACTCGTTAAGAATTCAGTTAAACCTGTTACTGGTTCCCCAAAAGCCGCAAATCTCAAATACCGTATTACAGTTGCTACAGAAAACTGTGTCGGTTGTGGACTTTGCGTCTCTGAATGTATGGCTAACCAAACTGCCAAGAAACTTGGAAACGATCACTTAGCTCTCGTTATGAAAGATGCTAAAGCAGAATTTGGCGAGCAAGTTGCAGCAGATTATTGCTATTACAATGTCACAAGCAAGACCGATATCTTCCCATTAACAACAGTTAAAGGTGTTGGATTCTTACGCCCATACATGGAAGTCTCTGGCGCTTGTGCAGGATGTGGAGAAGCTCCTTACTATCGTTTGCTCTCTCAATTATTCGGACATGACTTATTGATTGCAAACGCTACAGGCTGCTCCTCAATCTATTGTGGTTCAACCCCACTTACCCCATTCATCAAAGATAAGAATGGAGAAGGTGTTGCTTGGGCTAACTCCTTATTCGAAGATAATGCTGAATATGGTTTTGGTATGAGAATTGCGACAGACTACAAGATGTCACAAATCAATCGTATCTTAAATGCCGCTTTAGCAGATGAAAGCGTTGAAGCTGGCTTAAAAGATGCCGCAAGCAAATATCTTGAAGCTCTTTCTAAGAAAGACAGAAATGCCGAACGTCAAATCGTTCCAACTCTTGAAAAAGAAGTCGACGCTTCTAAGAACGAAGCCGTCAAAGAATTAAAGAACTACTATCGTGACTTAATCGAGAAATCAGTTTGGATCATCGGTGGTGATGGCTGGTCTTATGATATCGGCTACGGCGGACTCGATCATGTCCTTGCCAATGAGGCAGACGTCAACGTTCTTGTTCTTGATACAGAAGTCTATTCCAATACTGGTGGACAAGCTTCTAAATCCTCACAAACTGGCTCTATCAATAAATTCACGGCTTCTGGTAAGAAAGAAGCAAAGAAGAACCTTGCTTTAATGGCCATGTCTTATGGACATGTCTATGTTGCTCAAATTGCTCTTGGCGCAAATCCAATGAAAGCAATTCAAGCTCTCAAAGATGCAGAAAGCTACAATGGTCCATCCCTTGTTATCTGCTATTGCCCATGCTTAGAGCAACATATCAAAGGTGGTCTTGTTAACTCTATTGCCGAAGAAAGAAAGGCTGTTGAATGCGGCTACTTCACTTGCTTCAGATATGATCCAAGACTCGTTGCTGAAGGAAAGGCTGGACTTACAATCGATTGCAAGGAACCAGATTGGAGCAAGTTCAGAGACTTCTTGATGCTTGAAACAAGATTCTCTCAACTTCCAGTCATTAACCCAGAACATTCTGAAGAACTCCTTACGAAGTGCGAAAAATACGCAAAAGATCGTTGGGAAGCAATTAAGAAGTTCGGATTATAATCCTAAATAACAAACAAAATAAGCTCCGTAGAAATGCGGAGCTTTTTCTACTTATTGAATTAGCCAAAGAGGCTTTACAAAGAAACGTTTCTCTTTTATTAGTGTATCATCAGGGAAGATTAACTCATAGGCATTTAGATACATTCTCTTTGCTGGAGTGGAGGAATATTTGATGTCTCCAAGTAAATGATAACCTAAAGAAGATATAGCCATTCTTATCTGCGCTCTACGTCCAGTTTCAATTGAAATATCAAGGACTGTACCTATTTGAATTTTGTTTCTACTGACTAAATGTGTAATTGCATCTTTTCCTTCCAATTCATTTGATACATATACTTTCCCGCCCTTTCCATTAGAGGTTAAGTGTTGTTTTACATCATACCTTTCATTTGGTGGAATTATCTCTTTAATGACTGCCTCGTATTTACGAACAACCTTTCTCTCTTCAAATTGTTTTTGAAGGATTTCTTTTAATTTTGCATTCTTTGCAAATACCAATAAACCAGATGTTTCATAGTCTAATCTATGCACAATAAAGGGCTTTTCACCGCTCTTTTTTAGATATTCGTAAATGTAGTGATACAAATTATGAGAATAAGTTCTCTTGTCAGTTGTACGTATACTAAAAACATCTCTTTCTTTATAAACAACGATTAATTGATCATCTTCATATATTATAGAATAAGGTGCTTTCTTCATGAAATAAGTATAGTCGTTACAGTTAAGTTGTAACATACGAATACATTTTAATTTGAGAATGGATTGTAAAGACTGACTTTTCTTATAAAATAGAAAATGTTAAAGATGATTCTTACATTTGTTAATTTTGGTGTATAACGTAATTGTCAATTAAAATTAAATGAGACAGGTATCAAGAAGTGTATGCCCTTAATTTGTGCAACACTATTATTCTCTGCCTTTAGTCTTGTACTTTGTCAAAATGAGAATGAAAATAGCATCGATGAATATGCACTAACGAAGGTAGGTGTTGAGAAAGATCAAATTTTCGACTATTCATCTCTTGTATTTGCTGTGAAAATGCGAAATTACGTCGCTGGCCTTCCGTTAGGATGCAAAGATTATGTTGGCACGCCAATTCTTTTTAGTGGCGAAAATTATTTTTCCTTTGCACAAACTAAAACGTTTGCCGAGATGTATTCATACGATCTTTCCGAAGTAGAAGAAGAACCGGAAGTCGCACATAATGGCTATCATACATATAATAAGAAAGTAGAAAATTTAACAGTTTCAATACCAGCTAGTGTTGGTGAACTTGATGGATTTTTATGTTTTTGTGTTAGAAGGAGACTTAACTGAATATTCTGCTAAATCCAAAAA
>CAVDTI010000007.1:0-7011 GCA_963611905.1 Faecalibacterium prausnitzii
GTGGCTTTATTATATAGTCATAAGCGTGGATGGAATATCCTTTTATTGCGTATTGAGCTAAGTTTGTAACAAAAATAATAATGGAGTTTTTATTAATCTTTCTTAATTGCTCACCAGTTTCTAAACCATTTAGGCCAGGCATCTCAATATCAAGAAAAATTAGGTCGAACTTAGTCTGCCTGCATGACTCTAAAAAAGATGTGCCAGTATGAAATTCATGATACTTGAAACTTGTTTTCTCTTTTTCACTAAATGTTTCTAGGAAAGATAAAAGAGATTTTCTCGCGCTTTCTTCATCATCTACGATTGCAATATTAAACACTTATTATACTCCGTAATATTTTTACAACTTTGTTGCAGATTAATTATAATACTTTGTCTAGTTTTTGTGAAAACTCATTGTTTTATTCGTTTCCAAAAGGGTTTATAAAAATACAATATAAGCAATCTTATTCTTCTCATAAGATAAGAATGTTACTATTTTTAAGTGAAAACATTAATAAACGTTTTAAAACATTGGCCATCATTTCTAGCATTTATCCTATCTATACTGATCGGGGCATTTTATGAGGTGAAGTGGTACTCATACATATTAATCGTCATTATTTTTGTTGGTTATTACGTTTTTACTTTTTTCTTCAAGAAAAGATCGATGAAAATAGCCGCGTTAATGGTTGCCTTTCTTTTATCCTCTGTTGATATTATTTACACAAGACCAGATTTAAGGGTTTCTTTAGCAGGGAATTCTATAAATAACGGCATGAGGCTATATAACAATTTATGTTACAAATTTCAGGGTCATACAATGCTTGCCTCATCCCTTTCTTATCAACATGAACCATATAAAGAAGGTAGTTGGAACGCACCATATGGCTATACGAACACGAGAATCGAGTTGTCTTGCTGCAACGCATATCTTCTAAAGAAGAAAGATACGAAGAAAATAGTTTATCAAATTCATGGTGGGGGATATGTTTCAACCTTTAGCGATAACTATAATGATATGGCGGTAAGATATTCTGAACTATATGATGGCGCGTCGGTTTTCTCAATTGATTATCGAACTGCGCCGAAGTACATGTATCCATGCGCCTTAGAAGATGCTCTTGAGGGGTATAAATATCTTCTTAAAGAAGGCTATCAATCGAAAGATATCGTTATTGCAGGAGACTCTGCAGGTGGAGGTCTTTCTTTATCATTAGCTTTATATTTAAGAGATCATAATATTTCATTACCAAAATGTCTGATTCTTTCTTCTCCAGCGACCGATTTGACCGGATCAGGAAAATCACGTATTGAAAAGATGACCGTTGATCCAATGTTTGGCACACCAAGTCTCGAAGAAGGACTTAAAACTCCCTTAAATCTACCTTATGCAAAAGAAGAAGAGCTAAAAGACCCATATGTTTCTCCGGCTTTTGGCAATTATAAGGATATGCCACCTATGTTAATTCAAACAGGAGAAAACGAAATTCTTCTTTCCGATTCCGATATGGTTTACGAAAAAGCCTCTCAAGCAGGAGTAAACATTAGATACTTAACCTACCCTGGAATGTATCATACTTTCTATCTAGTAACACCAAATATTAGAGAATCTAAAAATGCTTTTAGAGAAATAAATAATTTCATTCAGTCAGTCTAAGAATAAAGATTTTATCTAATCTTTATCGTATTAAAAACTAACGTTTTGTCGCTTTTTGTACACGAAAACTAAGCAAAAATCATTTAAAGATTTGCTTTTTTTCGCAAAATTGAGCATAATATCGATAACGAGGTAAAAAATTGGCTACTCAATATGCTATTTATGACACTCTGATTGACGATGTCACCATGCTCTCTGATGGACGTGGGTTGACTGGCATGCTTTTTGGCGCCATTGATCCGATCGATTCAGTCAATGAAGAAAACATTCTTCTTTACGATGCGATATGCGAATTAAATCAATATTTCTTTGGCCAAAGAAAGAAATTCGATATCAAATTAACCTATAGTGGATCTCCATTTGAAATGAAATTATTTGATTATGTCCGCACCATTCCTTATGGCCAAACAAAGACATATGAAGAAGTGGCATCTGCTATAGGAGAACCAAATGGTGCGAAAGCGGTTGCTAACGCTCTTTCTCATAATCCGATTCCGGTATTTATTCCTGACCATCGTGTTATTGCTTCTGATGGTAGCCTTCTTTCCTATTGTGCTTCTCTAGAATTAAAGAAATTCTTCTTGGAATTAGAAAAGAAATATTCAAACTAAATCTTATATTTTAGGTAACAAAAAGCCTCGGAATATCCGAGGCTTTTCTAATTCATCAAATATTAATAACGAGCTTTAGATTCGACGGATTTAAGGATTAATTTCTTAAATTCTTCAAGAGAAACCGTGGTTTGCTTTTCAGAGCCAAAGACACGATAGGTAACGCTGTTATTGTTAACTTCGTTATCTCCAACAACGAGAGTAAATGGAATCTTGTTGATTTGAGAATTACGTAAGCGGTATCCAAGTTTGTCTTCAGAATCGTCAACTTTGACACGGATCCCTAAATCGAATAATTCTTTTGCGACCTTATGGGCAAATTCTCCATGGTGAATATTAGAAACTGGAAGAACATTAACTTGGGTTGGTGCAAGCCATGTTGGGAAGGCTCCGCCATAGTTTTCAATAATAATACCTAAGAATCTTTCGATAGAGCCAAAGACAACGCGGTGAAGCATGACTGGTTCTTTCTTTTCGCCATCTTTATCAACATAGGTGCAACCGAAACGATGTGGGAGGTTGACGTCTAATTGAATGGTGCCACATTGCCAAGTACGTCCCATGGAATCGCGGAGCTTGAAGTCAAGTTTTGGACCATAGAAAGCGCCATCTCCTGGATTGATTTGATATTCGTGTCCAGAATCAATACAAGCTTGGGCAAGGGCTTTTTCACTCTTATCCCAGAACTCTGGGGAACCAATATAAGAATCAGGTCTTGTAGAAAGAACGATCTTATAGCTTAAGCCGAAGACATCATAGACTTCATCGAATAATTTCATGATGTTCTTAACTTCGTCTTCAATTTGATCTGGTCTAACAAAAATGTGGGAATCATCTTGTGTGAAGGCACGAACACGGAATAAACCATTAAGTGCACCTGACGCTTCATGACGATGGACGTGACCTAATTCAGCATAACGTAATGGAAGATCGCGATAGGAGTGGATAGCGGATTGATAGGAAAGAATTGCACCTGGGCAGTTCATCGGCTTAATGGCAAAGTCCTTTCCATCGATCTTTGTGGTATACATATTCTCTTTGTAGTGATCCCAGTGACCAGAGGTCTCCCATAATTCACGGGAAAGCATAGTAGGAGTTTCAATTTCTAAGTAGCCATATTTACGATGGATTTGACGCCAATAATCTAATAAAGAATTCTTAACGAGCATTCCGTTTGGTAAGAAGAAGGGGAAACCTGGGCCATAATCGGAGATAAAGAATAAACCTAAGTCACGGCCTAATCTACGATGGTCGTTTGCTTTTCTTCTTTCAAGAACATCAAGGTGTTCTTTTAATTCTTCTTCGCTCCACCAAGAAGTGCCATAAATTCTGGTTAATTGTTTGTTTTTGGAATCACCTCTCCAATAAGCACCTGCGACTGAAAGAAGCTTGAAATGCTTAATTAAACCGGTGCTTGGAAGATGTGGCCCACGGCAGAAATCGGTGAATTCGCCTTGGGTGTAGCAAGAAAGTTTTTCATTTTCATGCTCAGCAATTAATTCTAATTTATAAGGATTGTCTTTAAAGACTTCTCTTGCTTCGGAAGCATCTAAATCTTTACGGATAAATGGAGAGTTTTCTTTTGCGCATTTCTTCATTTCTGCTTCGATAGCGGCAAAGTCTGCTTCTGTGATGGTCTTATCGCCAAAATCGACATCGTAGTAATATCCTTCTTCGATTGCTGGACCAAAGCCGAATTTGCAAGAAGGATAAAGACGTTTTAACGCTTGGGCCATTAAGTGAGAAGTGGAGTGATTTAAGATTTCAAAAGCTTCTGGTGTGCCAATTTTAACAAAACTGACTTTGTCGCCATCCTTTAATTCACTTCTCATATCTGATACTTTGTCGTTGATGTATAAGGCAATATCTTCTTTTTTGCCTTCTTGATCAACTAATTTTGCGAGGTCAAAACCATTGGCTTTTTCGTTAAGCTCAACCTCTTTGTCTTGATAAAATACTTTCATACCAATTTTTTCTCTTTCCGGGCATAAAAATAAAAACGCCCTAATCGAAGGACGCTTCCGCGTGGTACCACCTTGTTTCGTTTATGAAATAAACGCACTCTCCAACTGTAACGTAGTTTGGTTTCGCCTAACTCATCGCTAGGAGCTCAGGAGTGGTACTTCATATATCTATAGATATTTAAGCATGTCTCCGTCGACGCACCTAAATTCTAGAATTATTAAAATATAATGCAAGAAGAAAATTAAAAGTTTTTGCGAAAAAACTTAAAACTTAATTTATTCGTGCCAAATTAAAGGCTGCAATCGAAAAAACGGCCTTCATAAGAAAGCCGTCTACTCAAATGTGATATGTTAGTCGATATTTGAAATAACAGGAGTGGTAACGATACGCATGAAGTTTGTTTTTCCTGCGCCTGTTGGAGTTCCACCAGCAATAATTATTTGGCTACCTTCTTTGACGCCCAAATCACGAGCGATCTTAAGGGCGATTGCTTCCATTTCTTCAATGAAGTCAGGCATTGTTGTTGGGATTAAGTGAGCATAAACGCCCCATAACCAGCCACTTTCAAGAGCAACTTTGCGGCTGTTGGTGATGGAAATTATTGGACAGCATGGACGTGCTTTAGAAATACGTTTTGTGCTCTTTCCTGTTTGGGTGAAGTTGAAAATCAATTGAGCATTGATTAATAAAGCGGTGTTTGCGATGGAGTTAGCGATAGCATCGTTAACGGTATGATCAGAACAATCGTATGCTTCTTTTGCCATGTTCTCATATGGAAGTTCACTTTCCATTGCCATAGCAATAGCGGCTTGCATCTTAACTGCTTCGACTGGATATTGGCCGGATGCGGATTCTCCAGAAAGCATGACGCAGTCGTTTGATTCATCAATGGCAGTAGCAACGTCAGAGACTTCAGCGCGTGTTGGGCGTGGGTGAGTAGTCATGGAGTCAAGCATTTGAGTTGCGGTAATAACTGGCTTACCAGCTTTACGGCAAAGCTTGATTAAACGGCGTTGAACAAGCGGTACTTGCTCTGGTGGGATTTCATCACCTAAATCGCCTCTAGCAACCATGATGCCATCAGCTTCTTTGACGATTTCTTCAATCTTTCTAACGCCTTCTGGGTTTTCGATTTTAGCGAAAATAGGAATATTTGGATTGCCATATTTTGCTAAGACTTTACGCATGTCTTGAATATCTTCTGGACGACGGACAAATGAAGCAAAAATTGCATCAACATCGTTTTCAACACCAAACTTCAAATCCTTTTCATCTTGTTCAGAAATGAATGGAATAGAAAGATCATCTTCTGGGATGTTCATGCCTTTTTGGTCGGCAATCCAGTGGTTATTTTGTGCTTCGACAACGAGTTCGTGTTTCTTTTCGTCTTTCTCGATGACTTTTAACATAAGGTTGCCATCATCGACAAGAATGGTGTGACCAATGGCAACATCGTCATAAAGCCCAGCATAAGAACAGGTAAATCTTTCGGCAGTTCCTAAAATCTTTTCGGAAGTAATACGGAGGATTTGTCCTTTTTTGACAATAACTTTTCCTCCTTCCATCATACCAGTTCTGATTTCAGGGCCTTTTGTATCAAGGGCTACTGGAATGTAAATTCCATATTTCTTTTCAAAGGAACGGGCAATTTCTAATTTCTTTAATTGTTCTTCGTGTGTTCCGTGGGAAAAGTTTGTTCTAACGACATTCATCCCAGCCTTATATAGCTTTAACATCATTTCTTCACTGTCTGAAGCAGGACCAATCGTACAAACGATTTTTGTTTTTTTCATGTTGAACATATCTGTAACTCCTATTACTTGTTGATTTTCTTTACCAATTCGATCATGGCAATATGCTGATCTTTCTTCATCTTAAGGGCTTCATGGATGTCATAATCTACCAAACTCATTCCTCTGATACCTACGCATCTGCCACCTTTTCCTTCGACAAGAAGATCAACCGCATATGAGCCCATTCTTCCAGCAAGCACACGATCTGATGCGGAAGGGGAGCCTCCTCTTTGAATATAGCCTAAGACTGTAGCTCTTGTGCTAAAACCAGTATTTGTTTCAATCTCCTTGGCAAAATCATGAATATTTGGGTAGATTTTTTCGGAAACGATCATAATCGCACGTTTATTGGAATCTTTTTCTCTCATTTTTCTTAAAACAGCGAATACATCTTCGTTTTCCATCATAAAATCAGGGGTGATGATGATGTCTGCGCCTTCAGCAATGCCAGCAAATAGAGCTAAATCACCGCAGCGATTTCCCATGACCTCAATTAAGGAACAACGGGAATGAGATTCTGTTGTATCACGAATCTTATCGACCGCATCGATGATTGTATTTAATGCCGTATCAAAGCCGATCGTGTAATCGGTAGATGCAATATCGTTATCAATCGTTCCTGGAAGACCAATACAATTGATACCAAGCTTTGTTAAATCAAGCGCGCCTCTATAAGAACCATCGCCACCAATAACAACAAGCGCTTCGATGCCTCTTTCTTTGAGGATGTTTACCGCTTTCTTTTGAACTTCAACGTCTACAAATTCAGGAAGTCTGGCGGTCTTTAGAATGGTCCCGCCACGATTAACGATATCGGAAACTGATGAACGATCCATTTTTACGATTTCGTTATTGATCAAGCCTTTGTAACCGTTATAGATGCCATAGACTTCAATGCCATAAGAAATGCCAGTACGAACGACGGAACGAATGGCTGCATTCATTCCTGGCGCGTCGCCGCCTGATGTGAGAATTCCAATTTTTTTGATCATAGCCCAAC
>CAVDTI010000008.1:0-822 GCA_963611905.1 Faecalibacterium prausnitzii
CAATTTACTTTCTAAAACCTAGTTTTGTAAGCGCTTAACCTTAAAAATATTAAAATAGGGTTACAAGTGCAACTCATGCATGATATGCAGTCTTTTATCATTTCGCTGGTTATATTTTCTAATCCATAATACAAAGGAGAAACATCCTACGTTTTAGATATCTTAAAATCAAAGTCCTTCATTAAGCCAGAGCAAGAGCGTTCTTGCTTGACCAATAATTAATCATAGAAAATTCGCGATGAAAAAGATCACCTAGTCAAGGTGATCAATTAGTTCTTTAGATGATGAATTTCCAAGAGGGCTTATATGCAGATTTTAACGTAATGATCTTCAAAGTACCTTTTTTCATCGTTTGAATGTCGGTATCAAAAAGATAAAAAGTTATTTCTGCACGCTTTCAATGATGAAATAGTAATTATTGCTTTCATCGTTGGTGAAAGACCAATGTTCATCATTTTTCCAATACCAATGACTTTCGGAATATTTTGCCCAAGAAGCTATCTTCTCTGTCCCAAGAGAGGAGCCAGAGGCTGCGCTGATGAAGTTGCCTTCAAATGTTTTCCCGCTCCAGCAAGAGGATTCTTGCGACCCTCTATAGTTATAATCTTGATCAAGATTAAAATAGTCGCCATTCGGATTGCCCCTTCCAACGCATTTCATTTTCAAAGAGGAGTCACTTCCGTTAAGATCCCTTTCATTTCTATTGCTTGATAAGATTCGATAACATGATTCATTGGCTAGTTTTGCTGAATATAGAAATTCACATGCCTCTATTGCTTCCGACGAAATGACACTATTCGCAGAAAGATAATGAATATAGTC
>CAVDTI010000008.1:832-2831 GCA_963611905.1 Faecalibacterium prausnitzii
TCGTTAGTATCTTGGATGGAGCCTACCTTTCTCAAAAGATTCCATCTTGTTGAAATTCTTAAATGATTAGATTCGCTGATACCGCTATGCTTAGAAATTTCTTCATCGGTTTTGACGATAGCGCCTTTTTTCATCTCAACCTTCTGAGTTTGAAATGTAACTTTAAAAGAGCATTCATTTCCAAGATTCGAGAAACTTGTGTTGTACTTGCTATGGTAGAACCCACCAGTCAAAGCTGATTGCGTGATAAAGGAATAAGAGTCTTCTTTTTTGACATTATCCTCATAAAATTTCTGAACCTGATCTCTTGTAGATTTATAAACGGTTGAAAGTTCGTCATAATCATAGCCAGCATAAAAACAAGCTTGTGTGGCAAGGGCTGTGTTCATATCCAAAGTCTTTAAAACGTTTGCGCAGAAAGCACGGATTTCCGATTTGATTTCACCTTGAAAGTTATACATGAACTGCAGGCGAGAAAGATAAGACGATAAATAAGATACCTTTCCTTTCAAACCGCTAACTCTTTCCGCATATTCGATCATCAAATTGCGGTATGTCTGTGCTTTGTCTTTATTGCTAGAAAAATATTCTTTTATGAAGTTCTCCAGGATTCTTGAACGGAGGAAGTCGTTCAAAGTATCTTTTTTTAGACCCTCTGGTATATTGGTGGCATTAGAAAGAGCAGTATCAATGTCTTTCGAAAGTTCAGAAACAAACCCACTCTTTACGATGTTGTTATTGGAAGAGAGAAATTTCTTTGCGTTTGTAAAATCGTTCAACGTGATTTCAAAAGTGTATTTGCTCGAATCATTCAATTCACTTAGCGGTGTAGATCCATAAGCGTCTCCACTCTTATATAGCGCTAAAGCGATCTTCTCTGGTTTTGCAATGAATTCCTTATAATATTCCCCCAATGCATCCGCTAAATTTCTATTGAACGCGTTAATAGGAGAAAGGGCGTTAGTAGCAAAATCATTAATGGCAAGATTGAGGGTATTTAGATTTGCTTGGTCGACATTGGCGTTGACTCTTACGATCTCATCTTGTAACAATTGCGTATTTCTATCGATTTTGTTGCTAAGTTCTTCTACTTTGCGGTCTGTCTCCTTTAAAAGATCCATAACCCCTTTAATAGTGGCGTCCTTATCGGAACAGTTTTCACCGACAGCACTGACGATCCCAAAGAGTCCGCTCATGAATGCAGCGGGATTACTACTGGCTGCACCAGCAATCATGACAGCGACATTCTCAACAACCTGGAACATGAACTTTCCGCCATCCTCCCAGGTCGCATGTTTAGTAACATACGTTTCTTCGAATTCTGCCTGAGGGTCTTTATTGCCCGTGTTATTCTTATCCACAAAGTGATTTACCATCACATAGTTCTCACTCGCAGAAACAGAAGAATGAAGAAGCATCGCATAGTCAGAAGAAGAATCAGATCCTCCCTTGAATGTGATATGGAAGCCATCCTGATCATCTAGATTTTTCACATCCACTACATCGACAGACGCTTTCTTCAACACGGAATAGTCTGCGTAATCATTGCCAGAACTCTCAAGCTCTTTTTTTACCTGATTCGCATCGAAGGCAATAACATCATCCAAATCTATATCTTCGTCAAAAATTCGAACATCCGTATCTGCGGAGAATGTGATTGTATTGTCCGCATTGTCTTTCTGAAAAGCGTCAATAGACAAGAAATTGGTCATGTCATCTTTTGTATATGCC
Source organism: Faecalibacterium prausnitzii (assembly GCA_963611905.1). Lineage (GTDB taxonomy): Bacteria > Bacillota_I > Bacilli_A > RFN20 > CAG-826 > UBA4951. Next base: position 2,564 of record CAVDTI010000008.1, read on the forward strand.
CATTTTTTCGCTTCTTCGTTATTAGAACAGGATGTCAAGGATCCGGATAAGGAGAAGGCGAGCAATAGCGCAAGCGAAGCGACCGTTTTATTTTTCTTCATGTTACTACCTCAATTTCGTTCTTTTTCTGATTTATTGTACAAATAAAGTAATTTCGTGAAAATAAAAAAACAGCATAAGGAGAAACACAAAAAGTCATTTTTGTTTTTATGTGAATTGCCAATTAGAATTTTACGATTTTGCAAAGAATACACATTTTAGGCATAAT
>CAVDTI010000009.1:0-628 GCA_963611905.1 Faecalibacterium prausnitzii
GCTAATCCAACCTCGAGAAAGATATTTGCCTTTTTCTTAGAACATGACATTAAAGATCCTTCACTTGTATCGGATATATTTAGAAAAAACGTCAGTGTTTCCTCCCTCAAAGAAGAAGATGAGAATCAACGTTTTAGCATTGCTTTGTATGTTGATATTTCAGAAGAAGGTTCCCTTTCTTTTAGAAGCGAGTATTTATTATGTTCTAGAAGCATTCCTAAGGAAGAAGCAATTCTTAATGTCTCTTTCCGCGATCAGATAAACCTTTATTTGGTAGCTTTAAAAGAAGTGGGAGGGCTAGAAAACGGAATACAAGAAAATCAAAAAGAAGCGCTTAAATTCCTTCAAAGTGATCTTTCGCTGCTAAAAAAGAGAGCAAAAATCTATCTTTCAAAGAAATTATCATCTAGTAAGGTCACACGTATTGGAAAAATAAATCTCCATATCGAAAGACATGAGGATTGGCTTTCTCTTAAAGCAAAATCAAAAAGCTTTTCTCCTGAACAACTCTCTTTGATTCTAAATGCTTATCATAAAAAGAAAACATTCGTTCTTTTGGGTGATAATATAATTCTATTAGATGATCAAACCGTTAAAGAATTAAATGATCTTAAACAAAAAGAAAAAC
>CAVDTI010000009.1:742-17947 GCA_963611905.1 Faecalibacterium prausnitzii
GTATTCCTCAAATGGAGTAAAAGTAGATTTGGATGACTATCTAAAAGGCGCCTTCCAATCCATTAAGAATTTCAAAGATAAAGAAGTGGACCTTTCTAAAGAAATATCCTCTGTTTTAAGACCATATCAAAGGAATGCGATATCTTGGTTATCTTGCTTATATGAATATAAATTAGGTGGCATTTTAGCGGATGATATGGGTTTAGGAAAAACATTAGAGACAATCGCTTTCCTATCAAGCCTAAAGACAAATAAACCTTCATTAGTTATTGCGCCAAAGAGCGTAATTTATAACTGGGAAAAGGAATTTAACGTTTGGGATAAGGAAACAAGGGTAATTGTTATCGATGGTAGCAAAGAAAAACGTAATGAATTGCTCTCTGTGATAAAAGATGATGAGAAGGTTATCTATATTACCTCCTATGATTCTCTAAGAAACGATATTTCCCTGTATAAAAACCACTCTTTTGATGTTTTGATTACCGATGAAGCTCAATTGATCAAGAATTATTCTGCTTTGAAATCAAAAGCAGTTAGAAACATAAAATCATCTTCTAGATTTGCCTTAACTGGTACGCCAATTGAGAATTCCATGGCGGATTTATGGTCTATTTTTGATTTTTTGATGCCAAATTACCTAAATACTTATGGCATTTTCAAAACACGTTATATCCTTGCTGGAAATCAAGAAGAAGCAAGACTTTCTTTGAAGAAGAAAATAACTCCTTTCTTACTAAGAAGAACGAAGAAAGAAGTGCTTAAAGAACTGCCTCAAAAAGAAGTGGAAATAGTTACAATCACTATGGATGATGAATCTAAGCTTCTTTATGAATCAACCTTAGATAAAGCCAAGAAAGAATTAGAACACACGAAAGATAAAACCTCTCCAAATCACGATCGTTTCTCATCTTTTAACTTTTTGCCTATTCTTACCACATTACGAGAAATATGTGTTGATCCATCATCATTTTTCGAAGGAGTTAAAACTACATCGGCAAAAATGTCTTATGTTCTTGAGTATGCTTCAAAGAGCATTTCAAACGGACATAAACTTCTAATATTCTCCTCATTTACTAAAGTTTTAGATTCATTAGGAAATCTTTTGAAAGAGAATGGAATTGCCTCCTATTACATCAATGGTGGAGTAAGTGCTAAAAATCGTTTGGAATTGTCAAATAAATTCAACAAAGAAAACGACGTTTCAATAATGTTAGTTTCTCTAAAAGCAGGAGGAACAGGACTTAATCTTGCTGGAGCGGACGTTGTTATTCATCTTGATCCTTGGTGGAATATCGCCTCCGAAGAACAAGCGACAGATAGAGCTTACCGTATTGGTCAGAAACGCCCGGTTACCGTTCTTAAACTTATTTGTCACCAATCGATTGAAGAGAAAGTCTTACTTTTACAAAATTACAAAAAAGACCTTTATGAGCAAGTTATTGCCTCGGGAGAAAACGTTATTTCCTCGCTTACCGAAGAAGACATCGACTTCTTGCTTTCATAATGGTGTTTTATATATTGCCAAGAATGGTAAAATAATATAGTTTCAAAGAAACTATTTTAAGTATGGCAGAAAGAATCGAAGGCAAAAAGAAGCAAAAAAGCAAGAAGAAATCTTACATTATTTCTTTTGGATTGGTTTTTGTTTTAACCATTGCCACTCTTTTTATTTCTTTCTATAGTGCAGGAGAAGGTGATTTTGTTTCTGGCGTTAAGCAGATTTGGAGCGCGTTAACGACATGTTCTCCAGTATACTTGGCGATCATTGGCTTAATTATGCTTCTTACTTATTGTATCGAAGCGTTGGTTATGGTGGTTTTTTGCCGTTTATACACAAGGCATTACTATTTCCACCAAGGCTTGGCTAATTCGATGATTGGCGCTTTCTATAATGACGTTACTCCTGGTGCTTCGGGAGGACAGGTCATGCAAGTTTACACCTTAAAGAAACAGGGAATTGAAGTTTCTAATGCCGCATCGATTATGGTCATGTGGTTTATCATCTACCAAATGGCTTTGATTTCTTTCGATATTATTGCCATCGCTTTTGAATGGAACCAAATCATGTCCATTGGTTCATTCAAAATTCCAAACGTTAATTTATTTGGCTGGGATGGAACAGTTACCATTCTTCCTTTGATTATTGCGGGTTTTGCCCTTAATTTAGGCATTATTTTGATTTTGTTCCTTATGTCCTATTCCCATCATTTCCATAACTTTATTATGCATTATGTGGTCGGTTTACTAGGAAAAATTAGAATTCTTAAAAATCCAGATAAGACACGTGAGAATCTTCGTGTCCAGGTTGAAAACTTTAAGATCGAACTTAGACGTCTTCAAGCTAATATTCCTGTTACCATTTTTATTTATATTTGCTTGATGCTTGTTCTCATCTTGCGTTTCTCCATCCCTTATTTCTCAGGCTTAGCTTTAGGAGCCTTTGGACCAAACGAAGGGTTCGATATCAAGATGTTTTTTGATTGCACTTTTAGAAGTGCTTTCCATCAGATGATAACTGGACTTATGCCTCTTCCAGGAAGCGCAGGTGTTTCTGAACTCTTCTTTAATATCATGTTTTCCGGATTCTATGTTGAAACTCAAGCTGTAATTAATGGTTCATTGGTTATTACTAGATCAGCATCATCAAATATCGTCGCCTCTCAAATTCTTTGGCGTGTTGCAACTTATCACTTGGTGCTTATTGTTTCCGGCTTTGTTGCTTCACTTTATCATTCTAGAAATCGTGAAAGATATACCTATCCAAATAGACAGACCTTTGTTAATCTTCAACTTGATACTTTTGAAGAAAGAAAACATTCTGCGGACACTCTCTTTGAGACAAAGCAACTTTCTAAAGTCTCTATTCGTAAAAAAGTTCTTTCTAATGTGCTAGCAAAAGACTTTGGTCAGGAAACAGGGGATGACTATATTGTTACGACCTTGCCTTCTAAGAAAGGGAAATAAGTATGAGACCTATTATTTTCTCTGATACATTTCCACCTGAAATTAATGGAGTTTCAACATCTGCTGGAACTTTATATCAAGCTTTCAAGATGCATGGTGAGCAAATTATGGTCTGCACGACTAATTTCTACGCCAATGAGATGAACCTTGATGGAGATATTCTTCGTTTGCCAGGCATTCATATGAAAATATATGACTACCGTTTGGCTTGGCTATATTCTCCTAAAGGAATGAAGATTCTTTCCGAATTTAAACCGGATGTTGTGCATATTCAAACCGATGGCGGAGTTGGACAATTTGGTTTCTTGCTTGCAAAAAAATTAAATATTCCGATTGTTTATACCTTTCATACTGCCTTAGAAGATTATACTTACTATGCAACAAGAGGTTATTTTGACCGTATTGCCAAAGGGGTTGTTCGTTCTTATGTTCGTTATAAGTCTTCTGAAGCAACGGAATTCATCACTCCATCTATCAAAACCAAGGAATATATGCGTTCTATCGGAGTTGATTCTTATATCAACGTTATTCCTACGGGGATTGATTTTTCGAAGTTTGCTAAAAGCAATGTTGATTTAGAAAAAGTAAAGCAAATTAAGAAAGATAACGGAATTGATGATAACACGTTTGTTATTCTTTCTTTAGGTAGAGTTGCTAAAGAGAAAAGCATTGATGTTTGCTTAAGAGGATATGCTAAATATCTTGCTAACAAGCCTAAAACGAAAACGGTTTTTGTTGTTGTAGGGGGAGGGCCTGCATTAGGAGAACTAACTGATTTAGTTAACGGCTTAGGAATCAAAGATCATGTTAAATTCCTAGGGCCAGTTAAACCTACAGATACTCCTCTTTATTATCAATTAGGTGATTTATTCGTAAGTGCTTCAATCACAGAAACTCAAGGTTTAACCTTCATGGAAGCAATGGCCTCAAGCGTTCTTTTGCTTGCTAGATATGATGATACTCTTTTGGGGACAATCAAAGATGACAAGAACGGTTTCTTCTTCTTGGATGAAGATGATATGGCTAAGAAAATAGAAAAGATTATCAATATGTCAAAGGAAGAAAAAGAAGCCGTTAAAAAAGAAGCGATTCTAGGCCTAGAAGACTATTCTTTGGATAAATTCTATGAACGTGTTAAGAAAGTCTATGAGAGAGCCATTAAGAAGAATTGGTAAGCAAGATGAAGACCGTTACTTCCATTAAAGAAAATACAAAAAAGAAAACATTTGAAGTCTCTTTTGGCTTAGAAAAGTTTTCTCTTTCTATCGACTCATTCACCGACCATTATCTATATGTAGGCAAGGAAATAAATGAAAAAGAATTCCTTGAGATCAAAAGAAGTGCGGAGAATGAGAAGATATATAAATATGCGTTAAAGTTAGCCATAAGTGGTTCCTATAGCACATATGAAGTGAAGGAAAAACTTAAGAAAAAGATTAGCGATCCTCTAAGTATTATTAGCAAACTTAAAGATAGGGGTTTACTTAACGATGAAGAATACGCTTTAGAATATAAAGAAGAAAAAGAGAAACAACTTTATGGCGAGAATAGGATCAAAGATGATTTGTTACACAAAAAGATGATTTCGCCGGAAATTGTGGCAAATTTAGAATTCCTTAACGAAGAAGAAAATGCTAAAAAACTTCTTCAGATCTATGAAAAAAGACTTTGTTCCTTACCAATCCAGGAAAAGAAAAGGAAGGCGATGGATATTCTATTAAGAAAAGGCTATTCAAGTAATGCTGCTTTAACTCTCCTTTCATCTTTAAAAGAAGACAAAGAGAAAAGCCAACTACGTTTAAGAAAAGAATTTGAGCAACTTAAGAAAAGATATCAAAATAAATATGACGGATATTCTTTAAAAAGCCATATTTATCAGGCTCTTATAAGAAGAGGTTATAATCAAGAATCAATTAAAGAAGTTATGGAGGACGAAATATATGATGATTAAAGAACTAACAGATGGCATACATATCAAAGATCAATATTTGATTACTAATGCCGCAAAATGTGTTACCACAGCAGGAAGAAATTACCTAAACCTTACCTTACAGGATTCTTCGGGCACAATCGAAGGAAAGAAATGGGACATTCTCGATGGAGATTTAGAAACATTTGTTGTTGGCAATATTGTTTTGATCGAAGGAGATGTCCTTAATTACCGCGACCATCTTCAAATGAAGGTGCTTTCTGGCGAGAAAATGTCACAAGATGATATAGATGCTAGTAAATTCGTGCCTACTGCTCCAGTTAGCCAAAAAGAATTAGAAGAAAAACTTCATGGCTATGTTGATTCCTTAGAAGAAGGTGACCTTAAGAAACTCACCAAATATCTTATTAAGAAGTTTTACGATAAATACGTTACGTACCCTGCGGCAGTAAAGAATCATCATAATTATGTCTCTGGTCTTTTGCACCACTCAGTTTCCATGGCTAGAATGGCGGATGAGGTTTGCAAACTATATCCAGAAATCAATAGGGATTTTGTTGTTGCAGGCGCTCTTATTCACGATTTAGGAAAAACATTAGAACTTTCTGGTCCTGTCGCAACAAAATATACCGATGAAGGTAAATTATTAGGTCATATTTCAATTATGGCTGGAGAGATTAGAATGGCTGCAGAAAAGCTAAATATCAGCGGTGAAACCCCTCTTCTTCTTGAGCATATGATTCTTTCTCATCATAGCAAACCAGAATTTGGTTCACCAATTCCTCCTTTGACAAGGGAAGCCTTTGTTCTAGCCTCCATCGATGATTTCGATGCTAAGATGAATATTATCTCCAAAGCGGTAGAAACCGTTAAAGAGGGAGAATGGACAGAAAAGATCTTTGCAATGGATAATCGTGCATTCTATCTTCCTAAGTATACACAAAACAAATAGAAAATAAACAAAAGAAAAGATCCCGAAGAGTTAATTCTTCGGGATTTTCATTACTTAAGTTTTTCAGCAATTTGTTCAGCAAGCAAAGGAAGGTTCATCTTTGAAGTGTCTTGTGGTTTCATTTCAATTTGGAATCCTGGCTCATGACCTTGATATCTAGGAATAACGTGGACGTGGAAATGAGGAACGCTTTGTCCTGCGACCTCACCTACGTTAGTTAGAACGTTAATCCCCGATGCACCAAATAACATCATTTCAGCTTGGCCTATTCTTTGGGCTACATCCATTACTTTGTGGAGTAAGTTTTGTGGACAATCAAGCATGTTCGAGTAATGTTTCTTCGGCATTACTAAGGTGTGACCTTTTGTTGTTTGAGAAATGTCTAAGATTGCGAGAACATCGTCATCTTCGTAGACTTTTGTTGATGGAATCTCACCATCAATGATTTTGCAAAATACATCTTTCATTTATATACCTTCTTTCGAAAGAAAAGGAGCAGAGTGAATCTGCTCCTATATTATAGGCTATCTTTATTCAAAGAGGTCAGGGAATTGACTCTTGAAGTATTCATAAACGTAATCGTCATGATACATAACAGCCATTTGTTGGACGTAATATGCTTTTGCATCGCTCTTCCAAGTATCAATGCTAGAAAGGCTATAAGCAACTTTACGGGCAATTCTTTCACCTTCTAAGACGGTGTTAGAACGGCTATTGTAGTAGAAGTCAGTACCTGAAGTAGCAAACTTAGATGACTTGGTAGCTTCTTTAACTAAGACAATGTAGTAGTTCGTGCCATCTTCAACAAGATAAGGATATTTGTTATCTTCTGAATAAGCGGCAGGAGTTAAGAAGTAATTGCCTTCGATATAACGGCCATACGTTCCATCTCCACCTTTGTAGGTATGAGCGGTAGTATTATTGATTAATTTCTCATCATCGACTTCGTTAGCAACGGCTGCTTTGAAAATACGAGTATTCAAAGATGATGGCAAGGAGGAAAGTCCACCAGAAGTGTACCAACCTCTTGTTGTATGTCCTTCTGCAATCAAAGTGTTTTGTTTGATGTGGAAACCAGTTTCTTTGCTATAGGATCCAGAATTGGTGAAGTCGCTATAGACGCTATTGGCGTTGCTATCATCACGGGAAGTTTGATTTAAGATGGTGGCATATTTTTCACAAGTTGTACCAAAGGATGATTCCTTGTAGTAGCCAACTTCTTTACCTGCGACCTTGATAGAGGAATGGGTCCAGCCTGCTGCAGAGTAGATTGCAAGGGCCATTTTGCCTTTATCGGAGGTAGGGGTAAGAGAATTCAATTCATCATCAGCACCTTTATAAAGAGCGCTTAAGAAATCGAAACCATATGTGCCCATCAAACCTTTTTCAATAACTTGAGCACAATATTGACGCATAAGTTTTAAGACGGCGTCGGTATATTGAGCGTTGCTTGAAAGGTTGATATATTCAACTTCACGAGCGGCAGTTAAGTTAATTTGCGCTGTGTTTTGAGTAAACATGTATTCTGTCGTAAGCTCGTTACGATAGATATCTGGAAGAAGGCTTAATTCGATATAATCGGAATAAGTTCCCCAAATATCTGAGAAATATTTGTTAATGAATGTGTTATTTAGCCCATCAACATCACCAGGATTTTCTTCGTTGATATACATATCGCCTTGGACTTGAACGAATTCGTTGTTATATTTGGTCCCTAAGGTGTAGTAGGCCTTTAATTGTGTGTCATAGAATTTCTCTTCGTTAAAGAGGTTTCTTTCTTGATAAGAGGAATTTGTGACATATCCAAGGAAGGTGGAGTAAATACGATAAAGAATATCCTTATATATATTTACTGTACGAGCTCTAGAAGAGACATAGTCAATTGCGCCATCGCTTCCTTTAACTTGAAGGGATTTATGGGCATTAACGTATGCATCAATTTCAGCTGTGGAGCTTGTTTGAGCAAGGTAAACAGAGACAACATCTTTTAATCCTTTGGTCTCGCCTTCGTTAAAGAAGGAGCCAAAGAGGGATTTGGAATAAAGATAGAGAATGTTGGTTAAGACCTTTTCGGAATTTGTGTTGCCGCTTGTAATAAGGGCATCATAAATATCTTGAATGGTATTTGCATCGATATCTCCATCGATATTAAGGATTTGTTGACTGCCTTGGCTATCTGGAAGGGATGCTTCGATCTTATCGCAAGAAGCGAGCATCGTCATGGAGCAAAGAAGAGCTCCTAAGGATAATAAACGTTTCTTAGTCATTGTTAGATGTAGCGTAGTAGCACGCTCCTCCTTTTTGCCAGAGTTTGCTTTGGCTCTTACTTGGCATGCCGTATTCAATAGCAGCAGCTTCAGTGATGAGCTTAGAAGCGACGCCTAATTTGCCATTGGCTTTATCTTCATCGCTATAGCCAATTGCTCTCTCTTCGTTTTGAGCAATAAGTTCTTCAGCGTATTCTTTCCAGTTATCAGACCATGTCTTATGGGCGGTGTCAGAAGTGGATTTACGCTTAATCTTGATGTAGTTCTTGATAGAGGTTGCAATCTCTTCATCCTTGAATTGGATGTTGCCATTCTCTACTAAATATTGGAATAAATAAGAAGAGATATTGTCAGAGAAAGATGATTTGATGGCGCTTGTGATCCAACCTGCACGGGTTGCATACTCAGAGTTGTCGTGGACGTTATAATTAACGTAGGTCGACATCTTTGTCTTATTTTTTGGGTCAGTGCCATATGCTGGATAGTTATTGCTATCTGGTGTATAGATGGTGTAATAATCAGAAAGGCTTGGAGAATCCTTTGTATAGGAGATCTTGCCAGCAGATTCGGTACCAACGTCGGCTAAGGTGTTTTCCTTAACGGTCTTTGTTGTTGAATCATATGTTGTTCCATATAAGGATAAAGCGGAACGTTTGATTGTAATAAAGTGAATACCTTGATAAGAGGAAGCGCCCGCGCGTACAGCTAAGACGATTTCTCCAGCAGAGTCTGTTAAGACGTTATGCGTATATTGTGGAAGGACGTCTTGTGTATTTACTTGGAAACCAGGAAGATTACCGAATTGAGAAGTATATGTGCCTTCTGTGCTTTCGGCGGCTTTTAATGCGTGGTTGGTTCCGTCATAGAACTTATCCATTTCTTCTTGAGCAACGTTTAATGTTTCTTCGTTTGCCCAGGTAGCACGATATGTGCCAGCATTTGTTCCGGCGTAGTATTTTGTCGCGTTATAAGCGATGGCGTTTGGAGTGATGACACAAACGTTATGCTTGTTGAAATACTTGTTATAGATAACGTTACGAGGATAATACACTTCATTTCCTTCGTTAACTTTGCCTTTTGCGTCGGAATCATCACTTTCGATCTTTCCAGCATCAGCAAGAGCCATAACAGCGCCAAACGGAATTGTTCCAACGCCTTCGTCTTTGAAGTAGTCGTAAACAGTTTTTTCTGTTCCGTTCTCACTCCAAACTGTTAAGTTGGTATCGACTGAACTTGCGTCTGCAGAAGTTGCGTCTTGTTTTAAGCCAGGCATGATACGGTAAGAATTTGCCGCACCATATGCGTTCTTTGTTGCATCGTTATTTCTATTGTTATAGAGAGATTCGAATGCATAGACGCCATAAATGAATTCGTGCACTAATTCAGAATTTTGGCTCTTTGTCATTGGTCCTTCGCCGGACTTTGAATATTCACCGAATGAGGATTTTGATCCATCGTCATCGGAATAGCTAGATAAGGAATCGAAAGAACTTCTGTCTTCGTCCTTAACGCCAGATAATGTTCCGCTTGTGGTGGTTGCACCAGCTAAGCCTTTTAAGACCGTGGTAAGTTTTGTGACTTCTCCACCTTCACCAGTGGCGGTTGGCTCGCTGATCTTATCTTGGGAATAGTTCTTGCTAGAACCAGAGTTTAACTTAACCAAGATGTGGCGGATTTCATATGGCATTTGGTTTAAAAGCCAGCCATCTTGAACATTACCATAGGCGCTATCTTTGAAATCGAACATCTTTTGTTCTTTTCCATCGAGATAATATTTTCCATCACGAAGAACTTCGTAACCATTAACGCCTTTATCGGAGCTAAGATTGAAATTTTCGTAAACATCACTTTCGAAAAGTTCTTTTTCTTTCTCATAAAGGTGTTTGGACCAAAGTTCTGTGGCGTTATCAACGCTGTTAGAATCTAGGATTGATTCAAACTCTTGCTCATAGGAAGTGCCGTTATTTGTGGCATTTGTTTGAGCGGTTAATTTGTCTTTTAAGACTTCTTGGGTCGCTTCCGATTCAAGAGATGCTAATTTACTCTTGCCGGTTGTTTGATAATAATGACGAATTAAAGCTTCATAGATCTTGTCAAACTCAGAACTTAAAGAAGAGCTGTTTTGACGGTAATTCTTTAATAGGTCTTCAGTTGTGTAGCTTGTACGATATCCGTTAGCATCGGTGTAAGTGAAGATTGCACCATCTTTACTTTCTGTTGCTTTATCGCAGCTTGTTAGCCCCATGATGGCGGCTAGAGCGGCTACAAAACCGAGGGCACATTTTTTGTTTTTCATAGTGTGGACTCGTTCCTCCTTCTACAAACATGCGTGACTAGTTTATTCTCATAAGAGAATTGTTGCAAGCAATTTCACGCGTACACGTAAGAGAAAATTTGAACTTTGACTGTTTTTTTGAAGAAGACCAATTCACCTAAAAGGAAATTTTCGGTTTATGATTTATAACTTTTTATTACGGTCAACAAAAAGCAAGACATTGAATCATTAATTTAAATATTTAACATAATAGTATACAAAGATATAGCAAGAAAAATCACTGATAATCATGTGTTAAAGAATTAATATGTTAAATTACAGTTTCGAATTTTTAAAACAAAAATTCTTTGCTGTTAGTAAAAAGTAAAGTCAATAAAAACCATAAAAATATTTTTTCTTATCGTTTCATTTGCACGCACGCATACGTGAGAATTAAAATACATTGCAATTTGTGGAGGGAAGATATGTCTTCATTAGTGATAAAAAACTTGCATGCATCGGTTAAAGATGTCGAGATACTTAAGGGTGTTAACCTTGAAATAAAAGATGGCGAAACGTTAGCTTTACTTGGCCCAAATGGCCATGGTAAATCTACTCTTTTAGCCGTAATTATGGGCAATCCTCGTTACCAAGTTACAGAGGGAGAAATTATCTATGAGGGAAAAGACGTTTTAGCGATGACCCCAGACCAAAGAAGCAAGATCGGTCTTTTCCTTGCCATGCAATATCCAGCGGAAATTCCGGGATTGAATTCCGCCGATTTTTATAAGGCAGCAATGAATGCACATAGAGAAAAACCTATGAGTCTTTTCCAATTCTATAATGCCTTACAAACAGCCTACAAGGATATGGATATTCCTTTTGAAATGAGCAAGCGAAATCTTAATGAAGGATTCTCTGGCGGTGAAAAGAAACGTAACGAAATCCTTCAAATGGAATTGCTTGAACCAAAAATAGCCATGCTTGATGAAATCGATTCCGGACTTGATGTCGATGCGATGAACGTTGTTGCAGAAACCATCAAAAAACAACAAGCAAAAGGAACTGCTTTCTTAATGATTTCTCACTATGCAAGACTTCTAGAAATGGTAAAACCAACTAGAACCGCCATTCTCATCAACGGTCGTATTGTCCTTGAAGGCGGACCAGAATTGTTTGAAAAAGTTGATAAGCAAGGATATGAATGGCTTAAAGGTGAACTTGGCATCAATATTGAAAAAGAAGTTGGCGCACCAATGAATGAAGTATCCATTGGCGCATGCGCAACAAGAGTAGGAACTTCCGAAAATGGAAAATAAGAATAAAAACTCCCTTTTCGTTGATAATTTGCCAGAAGAGCTTCTGATTGAAGTCGAAGCGGATAGCCAATATTTGCTTAACATTGCTTCGTTTAAATCTCTTCCTCCAAAAACGAAAATAGTAATAAATGTCGGGGCAAACGCTTCTTTTGTTGGAGCAATGGCAGATTTTACTTCTTCATCAAGCACGCTTGATTTGACAATCAACCTTCTTGGCGAAGGAGCCAAAGCAGAATGGCATTTAGCTGCCCTTTCTTTTGGAAAAGCAAAGAAAGTATATGAAACCTCAGTTAACCATAAAGTTGGCCACACTGAAGCTTTGATGAGCAATTATGGTATCAGCAGAGAATCTTCAAAGATGATCTTTACTGGTGTTTCTGGCATTGAAGAAGGCGCGGATAAATCTAAGACACGTCAGGAAGCAAAGATTATTGTTTTTGATCATGACGCGGATGGAATTGCTTCCCCGATTCTAAAGATTTCCGATAATGACGTTTTAGCATCTCACGCGGCAGTAGTTGGAAGACTTAACGAAGAACATCTTTTCTACCTTGAATCTCGTGGCCTATCCGAAGAGGAAGCAAAGCGTTTGATCGCACTTGGATATTTAAAACCTATTGAAAATTACTTCCTAGACAAAGAAACGATAACAAAGATAGATTCCATTATTGAAGGAGGAATCTAATTATGTTTGATGCAAAAGAAATCCGTAAAGATTTTCCGATGTTTCGCAACGAGGTGAAGATGCAAGGAAAGAAATTGGTTTTTCTTGATAATGCGTCTACGACCTTTAAACCGGATTCAGTCCTTAACGCGATAAGCAATTATTACCAAAACGAAACATCGAATTCCCATAGAGGAGATTACGATCTTTGTTACAAAGTCGATCAAAACGTTTTGAATACAAGAAAAAAGATTGCAAAGTTTGTTAACGCCAAATCAGAAAACGAGATTGTTTTTACCTCTGGTGCGACCTCGTCTTTAAATCTTGTTGCTTATGGATATGGCTCCTCCCACCTTCATGAAGGAGACGAAATCTTAATTGATGAAGGAGAGCATGCATCTAATGTTTTGCCGTGGTATGTTGTTGCAAAGCAAACGGGAGCGATAGTTAAATTTGTAGAACTAGATAAAGAAGGCAAAGTTAGCATTGAGAATCTTAAAAAAGCTTTAACGAACAAAACCAAAATTGTTTCTCTTGCTCATGTTAGCAATGTTCTTGGATATGTTTTACCAATTAAAGAAATGGCAAAAATCATTCATGAAAATGGCTCTATTTTCTCAGTCGATGGCGCTCAATCTGTGCCACATATGAAGATTGACGTGCAAGATCTTGATTGCGATTTCCTTTCTTTCTCAGGGCATAAGATGCTTGGACCAACGGGGATTGGGGTGATGTATGGCAAGTATGACTTGCTTAAAGAAACGGATCCATATCTAGTTGGTGGAGGAATGAATGATAAATTTAACGCTTGCGGACTGTTTACCTATTTGTTGCCGCCAGCACGTTTTGAAGCGGGAACGATAAATATCGAGGGCATATATGGCTTAGGAGCCGCAATTGATTACCTAGATAGTTTAGGAATGGATGAAATAAATGCCCATGAAAAAGAATTGAAACGTTATGCGATTGAAAAAATAAAAGAAACAAATAATGCGATTATATATAACGAAAACAGTGAATCTGGAATTGTGACATTCAATATCAAGGATGTCTTTGCTCAAGATGCAGCGACTTTCTTAAATAGCAAAGGGATTGCTTGTAGAAGTGGACAACACTGTGCCAAAGCCCTTAATCAATTCCTAGGAACTCCTGCCACAGTTAGAGCAAGTTTCTATATTTACACGACTAAAGAAGATATCGATGCGTTAGCAGATGCTATTAAGCACGGAAAGGATTTCTTAGATGCCTACTTTTGAATTAAGCCCAATGATGATGAGAGAAATCATCATGGATCATTACTCTTCCCCACGTCATAAAGGCGTGCCAGAAAACGAAGAGAACTACGAAAAACTCCACGCTTCTAGCGATAATTGTATCGATGATTTTGATTTATATCTTCTTGCTAGCGAAGGAAAAATCAAAGATGCTAAATGGGAAGGAGTGGCTTGCACAATCTCTAGTGCTTCAACTGATATTATGTGCGATCGCATCATTGGCGAAGACTACGAGCACGCTCTATATACCATCAAACAATTTATCAATATGATCGAAGAAAAAGAATATGATGATTCTGTTTTAGATGAAGCCCTTGTTTTCATGAATACTGGCAAACAAGCGGCAAGAATTCATTGCGCGACTATGGCTTGGACAAGTATGAGAGAGATGCTTGAAAAAGACGAGAAAGAAGGAAAATAATATGGCGGATAATAAAGACACCTCCTTTCTTGAAGGAGAATACAAGTACGACTTTAAAACCAAAGCGGATTCTATTTTCACGACTGGAAAAGGCTTAAATGAAGAAGTCGTTAGAATGATTTCTAAGATCAAAAATGAACCAGAATGGATGTTGGAATATCGTTTAAAGGGGCTAGAGGCTTTTAAGAAATCTCCAATGCCTTCTTTTGGACCTGATCTTTCCTTTTTGGATTTTGATTCTTTTACCTATTACACTCGTTATGCCCAAGGAGATAAAGGAAACTGGAATGAAGTTCCAGGGGCGATCAAAGATACATTTAAGAAATTAGGCATCCCTGAAGCGGAACAAAAGTTCCTTTCTGGCGTTACGACTCAATATGAATCTGAAGTCGTTTATCATAACATGCTTGATGAGGTGCAAAAGAAAGGGGTTATCTTCCTTTCTACAGATATGGGTCTTCAGTTATTTCCTGATTTATTCAAGGAATATTTCGGCAAGGTGGTTCCTATTGGCGATAACAAATTTGCTGCTCTTAATGCGGCCGTTTGGTCTGGTGGCTCTTTTATTTATGTTCCAAAAGGAGTCCATTTAGATAAGCCTCTTCAATCATATTTCCGTATCAATAACGAAAAATCAGGACAATTTGAACGTTCTTTGATCATTTGCGATGAAGGCTCCTCGATTAATTATGTCGAAGGTTGCACAGCGCCAATTTATTCCAAAGAGTCATTGCATGCGGCAGTAGTTGAAATCATCGTTTTAAAAGATGCCAGATGTCGTTATACGACTGTTCAAAACTGGTCAAACAACATTGTTAACATGGTTACTCAAAGAGCGCTTGTTATGGAAAACGGCCTCATGGAATGGGTTGATGGAAACATCGGCTCAATGAGAAATATGAAATATCCAGCTTGTATTTTGCAAGGCGATGGGGCGAAAGGAAACGTTATCTCTATTGCGGTTGGTGGCAAGAACCAATTCCAAGATAACGGTTCAAGAATGATTCATATTGGCAAGAACACCTCTTCAAACGTTATCTCTAAATCCATTTGTAAGAACGGAGGGGTTGCTAATTTCCGTGGAACGGTAAGAATTATGCCAAGTGCAGAAAATGCTCATTCTCATGTTGAATGCGATACCTTAATTATCGATAATAAGTCTCATTCAGACACATTCCCAAAGAACGAGATTCGTAATTCCACAAGCTTTATTGAGCATGAAGCAACCGTCTCGAAGATTTCTGAAGACGAACTTTTCTACTTGGAATCTAGAGGAATTTCCGAAGAAGACGCGACTCAAATGATTATCATGGGCTTTATCGAACCATTCGCTAAGGAATTGCCGATGGAATACGCCATCGAACTTAATAGACTTATCGCTTTAGATATGTCTGATTCAATTGGATAGAAATATGGATTTTGATGTAATTGTTATTGGTGGAGGACACGCAGGGGTTGAAGCCTCTATGGCTGCAGCTCATCTAGGTTTAAAGACTCTTTTGTGTACCCTCAATAAGAAAATGATCGCCAATACTCCATGCAATCCTCATATTGGAGGATCGGCCAAAGGAATCGTTGTTAGAGAGATAGATTCTTTAGGCGGAATGATGGGCAAATTTGCCGATCATCATCCTTTACAAATCAAGATGTTAAATACTGGCAAGGGACCGGGTGTTCAATGCCTTAGAGCGCAAGTGGATAAGCACGCTTATCCAGCTTATGTTCAATCCGTGATGGAGAAAACAGAGAATCTCACAATCAAAGAATGCCAAGTTGTTGGTCTTCTTCATGATGAAAATAAGGTTTTTGGTGTTATTTTAGAAAATGGGGAAGAGATAAGATCAAAGGCTACGATCATTACGACTGGCACTTACATGGAATCGACAATCATCTCAGGAAAAGAGGTCGTTCCAGGCGGACCAGATGGAGAAAAAGCCTCCCATGGTCTTGCTCCGTCTTTAAAAGAAATGGGCATAGATTTATTCCGTTTAAAAACTGGGACTCCTCCAAGAATTGATAAGAAAACGATTGATTTTAGCAATGCCCTTATTCAGCCTGGTATGGGAGGAGAACTTGCCTTTTCTTACGAAACAAAAGAGTTCACTCCTTTAGAAGAACAACTTCCTTGTTGGTTAATCTACACTTCGAAAGAAACTAAGCAACTTGTCTTAGACAATCTAGAAGAATCCGCCTTATTTAATGGAACCATCGTTGCAGCAGGCCCAAGATATTGCCCAGCCATCGAATCAAAGATGGTGCGTTTCAAAGATAAAGAACGTCATCAATTGTTTTTAGAACCAGAATTTGCCGAAGGAGATTCAATATATCTTCAAGGTTTTTCAACTGGTTTCCCTCATTCTTTCCAAGAAAAGATGGTTCATTCCTTGCCAGGATTAGAGAATGCTAAAATTCTTAAATATTCCTACGAAATTGAATATGAGGCGATTAGGCCTTTGCAATTCGACTACACCTTACAAATAAAGAAATATGAAGGCCTTTATGGTGCAGGACAGATTTGTGGTACTTCAGGATATGAAGAAGCGGCTGCCCTTGGCTTAATGGCAGGGATAAATGCTTCAAGAAAAATACTAGGAAAAGAACCTCTTATCCTTAGACGTGATGAAGCCTATATTGGCGTCATGATCGATGATTTGGTTACGAAAGGAACGGAAGAACCCTATCGTCTTCTTTCTTCAAGAGCAGAATATCGCCTTCTTTTAAGACATGATAATGCAGACTTGCGCTTAACTAAGCATGGACATGATGTAGGATTAATTAGTGATGAACGTTACTCTTCTTTCTTAAATAAATATAAGAAGATAGACGAAGCGATAGAAGTCCTTACTAAAACAAACGTTTCTGATAAGGAGACGATCAACAAGTACTTATTAGAAAATGGCTATACGGATACAAACGTTGGCCATAAAGGTATTGAGTTACTAAAACGTCCAAATCTCCACTACAATAAGATTGCATCTTGCATGCCTGAATTGTCTTCTTTTGAATTTAACGAAGCTTCAATTCTTTCTTTAGAAACCAAAGTTAAATATGCTGGGTATATCCAACAAGAAGTTAAAGATGAAAAAAAAGCTATGAAATTGGAAAACATTCATCTTCCAAAAGATTTAGATTATATGCATATTGATGAGCTTGCTATGGA
>CAVDTI010000010.1:0-10720 GCA_963611905.1 Faecalibacterium prausnitzii
ATTTAACTTAACTGAGTAATGTTTCCAACGACTTGGCAATGTAGGATTTATCAGAAGTTTTTCACGATCACTCCTTAAGCCAAGGTAACCATAAACGATATTCATCCATGCTGCTGCAATGCTTGTCATATGAAGACCTTCTGAAGTGTTGCGATTGTAATCGTCTAAATCTAGACGTGTCGCAAAACCAAAGAAATCGAGTGCTTCCTTTTCTTTTCCTAATTCTTGAGCAAGGATGCTGTGAACGCTAGGAGAAAGAGAAGATTCATGAATGCAACGCGGTTCGTAATATTCATAATTTGCTTTCTTTTCTTCCAAAGAGAAATCTTGGTTATAAAGGAAGATGAACATCAAAACATCTGGTTGCTTAATCATGTCGTTGCGATAAATTCGGTCGTATGACCAATGACTATATAAAGGAAAGTCGGTGACAGGAATTTTATCCACATCAATGTGCGGAAGGTCGTAGAATCCTGCATGCTGTTCATATAGTTTTGTTTTTTCGTCATAGAGAATTAGCATTTTATTCATTGCTTCGATCATTTCCTGCAACTTTGTTGAATCAAAACCAGTCTCTTTCATCGTCTCTTCTTTTTTTATTCGTTTGTCATTTAGCACTGACAAAGTATATTCGAAGGTTTTCTTAGCCATGATATTCGTGTACATATTGTGATTTATCATGACTTCGAATTCATCAGGACCCATTACTCCATAATAGCTAAAATGTTCATGATTTTGATTCCATTGTCCTCTAGTAAGTAAAAACTTATCGATCTCTAGTAACATCTTTAATCCATATTTATTCATGAAACCCCAATCTTGATAGAGATTCATATAATGGAAAATAGCATATGCAACAGCAGTCGTTGGCTGAATTTGCGTTGAAGCGTGTTGCCAAAGGGTGCATGCTTCCTCGCCATTTCTTGTCGCGATAGGAAAGCAAGCTCCTTCACAGTCAAGGTCCTTTGCCCTTTCTTTTGCTTTTTCTAAGGTATTGAAACGGAATAGCAATAGATCTTTTGCCGCCTTTTGATTCGTGAAAAGATAATAAGGAAGACAATATGTTTCGCTATCCCAGAATGCATGGCCGCTATAAGCTTCACCAGTTAATCCTTTAGCACCGATATTGTTGTCGGGTGCAAGTCCGTTATATGCTTGTTGAAGATTGAAGAGGCAAAAACGAATACCTTGCTGATCCTCATCATCTCCATCAATCTCAATATCACTTTCCTTAATTCTTCCAGAGAAAAATGAGCTATTTTCATCAAAAAGGCCGTCAAAACCCTTCTCTTTTAATAGTGAGAGATTCTTTGATGCAATATCAATCATCTCCCTTTCGTTTGTATCGCTCTTCTTATCAATAAGATTTTCAACGTAACGTGTGAAAATAACATCTTCTTCTGCAAGAGAGAAATCATAATTTAACGTTATTGATTTGCCTTCAATCTTTTTTGATGTCGGCGTAAATGGTGAGCAAACTCTCATCATACTAACGATTGCTTGGTGAGTAGAAATCGTCTTCATGAATAAGCCATATTCATCTTTATCATCGATAATCTCGCCTAAATTCCAATAACAATGATTTCCCCAGTGAAGAATTCCTCCATCAATCGTTAAGGAAAGGTGAACTTCTGCTTTCTTATCGGATTTAAAAATAATTCTCTGAATGGCGTTCTCTGGGGATTTCATTCCTAAGAGTCTTTCAAAGATCATTTCGATTTTCTTTCCACTTGTAGTGTTCCAAACGAAATTTCTTTTTAATAAGCCATTACGGAAATCAAGCGATCTTTCAAAATCCGAAATTGATGCAGTAGCCAAATCAAGTTTTTCTCCATCGACTACGATCTCACATTTCAAATAATTCGGAGAATTGATCGTAAAATGGCTTTTCTTGGCTATTCCTTTATATGCATTAGGAATTTCTTCAAGGGAATATTCAAAAATTCCGTTATAATACGTGCCAATCAAAGAAGGCAAAGTCGTTCCTTCTTCAAAGAATCCACGAACCCCACTATATTCATTCCCTAAAGAAAATATAGATTCGCTAACCTGATTACGATCTTTGTGGAAGCCTTTTTCAACAATTCTCCATGGTTCTACTTCTAAATATTTGTTACGAATTTTAGCCATAATTTACTCCTTGCTTCCTTTATTAGCTCCCACACCCATGATTTGACGTTGGAAAATGAGGAAAATGATCACTTGAGGAATGATCGATAGAACCAATAACATCAAGAATTCTTCTGGTTTTAAAATATCTCCAGCGTTACCGATGTCATAGATTCCAACCATCAATGTTTTAAGTTTGTTATTTTGCAAAACCAAATATGGCAAAAGGAAATCACTATAAGATGCGGTCATGGCAAAAATAGCAACGATGCCAATAATCGGTTTTGATAAAGGTAAGATTATTCTAATAAAGATTTGGAAACTGTCTGCTCCGTCCATATTGGCGGCTTCAGTAAGAGATTTCGGAAGCCTTGAGAAATAATCTTTGAATAGAGTGTAATAATATGCATTTGCCCCAAAAGAAAGCCAAAGAGAAAGAAACATCAAATAAGATTCACTATCAGCTTGTAAAAGACCTACTGCGTTAATTTCCTTAATGAGAGGGAAAATATTTAATACGGCCGGAATCATATAACCAAGAAAGACTAGCTTGTCTATAATTTTATAGCCAACAGGCTTAATTACAGCAATCGCATAAGCAAGTAGGCTATTGAAGAATACAGCACATATAACCGCTCCAATAACATAGACGAAAGTGTTCAGATAATAACGAGTGAAATCGATTTTTTCCCAAATGGCTGCAATCTTTCCCCAGTCCCATACTTTTGGCCAGAAAGTGTATGTTGAACTATATATCTCGCCAGAGCTTTTTAAGGCTGAAGCAAAAAGATAAACAATAGGGAAAATAGCTATAAACGAGAATAAGCAGAGCAAGAAAACAATCATGCCATAACCAGCTTTATGCCAAGGGTTGCGATAATCAGCAAAATTAAGGAAACCTCCTCTTTTATCTTTTAAGTGAGGAATAGCAAATTTACGTTTTTCCATACTATTTCCCCTCCTTTTTCTTTAAGAAACGATCAAGAAGAGCATATCCGATTGTGAATAAGATGATAATTCCGCCCAAAACCATCGCACAGGCTGCACTCTTTCCGTATTCGAAATCTTCAAATGCATATAAATACGAAAGCAACATTAAAGACATTGAACTGTCTAAAGGCCCACCTTTTGGTCCGATGATTAACGGCTCATAGAAAACTTGGAAAACGCTAATTATTTGAAGAACAAGCAAAGTTAGCATCGTTCCACGCAAAGCGGGAATTGTTATTCGCCAAAATCTTTGCCATGAGCTAGCGCCATCGCTTCTCGCCGCTTCATACATCGAATCATCGATAGATTGGAAGGCACTAAGATAAATAAGAGCAGTACTTCCAGCCCCCTTCCAAGTCATAGCCAAAACAATCAAAGGAATGATTAATGATGTTGAACCCTTCCAAGGGTGGGATTCGAAACCCAATTTAGTGATAATGACGTTAAATAAATCGGTGTTAGAATCTCCATACATCGAATTGAAAAGGAAGACCACAGCAATTCCGCTTATCATGCATGGGAGATAAAGAACGATACGGAAAAAACCTTTCGCATGAATAACTTCGCTAAGAAGGAATCCTAAAATAACAGGAACAATATATCCAATAACAAGCGACCAAAGGATATAAAGGAAGGTGTTCTTTAAGGCGCTAAGGAAGGTTGGATCTTCAAATATCACCTGGAAATTAGCGAAACCAACAAAGTTAGCATCATCATAGCCGTCTTGAAAAGAAAGGATTATGTTACGACACATAGGATACCAAACGAAAAAGGCGAACAAAGCGAGAGGGACAATCATAAAAGCCCATCCAACAAGATTCTTCTTTAAGGCTGATTTCCAATTCTTTTTTCTTTTCATGAATGCTTTCTTTTTCATGGCAATTTATGTTTTCTTATTTGTTTACTGACTTATCGAGTTCTTTTTGAAGTTGCGTAGAAGCGGTTTGTAAAAGAGCTTTGCAATTAGCATTCTCAAGGTTAACGAAAACGCTTTGAATTGCAGTGTCTAGAAGTTCATACATCTCTTGCGCAGCATACGGTTCTTCACTCTTTTTATTTGTTTGAATTGAGTCAAAGAAAGGAGAGTAATCTTTCATATCAACCGTTAAGTATTCTTTCTCTAACTTATTAGCCTCCGTTAAATATGTTTCATCTTTCCAAGGCATTATAGAAGGTAAAATTGGCTGATTTTTTGTTTTAGCCACTTCATATCCTTCCTTTTTTGCTTTCATATTATTTTCACTTGTTGAAGGAGAACGTCCGATGTAGTCGAAGAATTTTAGAATTCCTTCAACCTTTTCATCAGAAACATTTTTGGTAAAAACGTAAGGAGTTCCTCCATACAAAGAATAATGATTCTTGCCATTTCCCGTAGGCATTGGAAGAAAAGCTAAATCACTCATTTCCACGCTGCCTTGCAACTTTGCTTGTTGGAGAACATCACTTCCAACAATTGCCATAGCGACCTTATCGCCAATGTTGCCATACCAATCGTTATATACCGTGCCAACAGCATCTTGCGTTAGCCCGTCAACTTTCATCTTTTTGATCCATTCAAGAGCGTTAACTGCTTCATTTGAATCGAGATTTGCAGTCCATTTTCCGTTTTTTTGAATTTCTAGTTCGGCACCAAAATTCCAGGCGATATTACTAAAAATCCAGCCACCATTTTTATTGGCGCTATACATCAGGAATCCTTTTGCTGAATCTTCGTTTTCATTAACAATAGTATTGCTGAAACTATAAACTTGTTCCCATGTTGTTGGATAAGCAGGCGATCCATCACTGTTGTATATGTTATAAGTTCCATCTTCGTTTTCCGGCAATAATCCGTTTTCGCCAAGAATACGTTTATTGATCAATAAACCAAGACCATATCCATCACGTGGAACTCCATATATTTCGTTATCAAAGGTTAATGTTGATTTCATCTCATCATCCATTTTTACATCCCAGCCAATTTCTTTAAGTTGAGTTGTTATTGGACGGATAATCTTCTTTTGCATTAACTTTTCTGGTTCGGTAAACCACGTTTGCCAAACATCGGGAAGACTTCCGGTACTAGCCTTTTGGTTAACAGTTTCCGTACTATAGGTATATGGCATACCTTTTATCGTATATTCTGGGTTTTCTTCTTCAAAACGCTTCGCCCACGTTTCATACATGGCTACATCTTGTTTCGAGGCACTTTCTGGCCAAAAACCAATCTTCAAAACAATTTTATCGCCATCGCCTCCTTTAGCGCATGAGGCAAGCAAAATGCAAGACAATGCTGATAAGATTTTTAAATTTAAGGTTTTATTCATATTGAATCCTCCAAAACGAGGGGGAGAGGTATCCTCCCCCTCATTACATTTGTATAATCGACGTTAAATTAAATGATGATTTTTAATCAAGCCAAGTTTCAACATAGCTAGCTAAAGCTGTTGAATAAGGGATTTCTTCGCTATAAGCAGTTGCTGCTCCAAGAGCAAGCTTCCATGCTGTATCTTGGGAGTTGTGCAAATGTACCTCACCATCCTTTTCAACGGCAATTCCTGCTGCTTTAAGATCAATAACAACCGTTGTTGGAGTTGATGTTAGTTTGTTAGCAAGAACAACTGAACTTCCGTCAACATTCTTAAGAAGCTCTGCGTTATCCTTGGCCCAAATAGTTTTACCTGCCGCTTCAACACGGAATTGAGATAGATCAGATGAAGAATCCTCACTAGACATGGCGACATAGATTTTGTCAGCATGAGCAGTTGCTTTCCATCCTCCACAGTAAGCATAGCAACCTTCAGTCGTTTCAATATCGTTAGCACCCATAGCGTCAAATGAGATACCAGAAGTTGCAGCAAATACATTGGCAAACGTGACCTTGCCAGCCCCATCACCGCCAACATGTATATGGGTCATGCCATTTCCTTCTGTAGGGAATGTACTAATATCCACATAATATGTCGTGTCTTCTTCAGGAATAACTGTATCTTCGTCTACTTTGCTGCCTTTTGCATCGTAAACATCGACCTCGTCTTTATTGATCCATTTCGTTTCGCCGTTGAGTTCAAAACGGAATGTCGCCAATGTCGCATCCGTCCCATCTCCTTTTACGGTGAAACCAATATATTTCGCATCAAGAGCCTTTCCAACATTGCCAGCATACTTATAGCCAGATAGTTCAACATCTGCAGTTGTATCGGCCCATCCATCGAGAACTTTTGTAGCGCTAAATGAATTGGCGTAGAAGATTGATGAAATAGAAATGTCTTTTTCGCCTGAATAGTAGATGTTAATTAAATCACCAGCTTTAACGTTATGGTAATTTAAATCGACAACATACCATGTATATCCATCTTCTGTTACATATGGACTTGCAAAATCAGCATCGCCATAAGTCCTAACTCCTTCCATCGCCATAGCGGAGTTAAACCAGATCGCACTTGCAGATCCCATTTCGAAACGGAAGGTAGATAAATCCGCTCCTTCTTCTCCTTTAATCGAGAAAACAAGATATTGAGCTCCTGCAAAAGTATGGCTTGAGCCAATCGTGACCTCATCATAGCCCTCACTTACGCCAGGAAGATGAAGTGCTCCTTCACTTGTAGAAATATTTGCACCATTGGAATAGGAAACAAATCCATTAATGCCTGCAGCTATATTCTTTTCGTTAGCGGCTGAAGCGTCCCAATCGGCGTCCAAAGAAGTAATGTCACGTTCAAAGTTATCAAAAGTTACTGCAGTTTCAGTATTGATATTTGGATATTTCTTATCAAGAACAGGTTCTTCGAAACTTGTTCCAAAGACGTTTGCAATCATCAATTCATTCTTGCCATCATTCTTGATTGTAACAGTCTTGATGTTTGCATCAGTTGGGCCTGCAAAGACCGAAAGATCAATTGCGATAGGAGCAAAAATACCGTCAACAGTGTTAACGACTGCTTTATCAGTTTTCGCTTTCAGATCTTTAAAAGCCAAGGTTTTGACGGTGTTAGAATCGTCATCATAGGCAATTTCAACATTACTTCCACTCATATCGCCAAGTGCTTCAAAGACAATGTGCGAATATCCTCTCTGTTTCTCATTTAGTACTGGTGTCGTGTATTTCTTACCATTAGAAATCTCAACTCCCTTACGAATTAAAACAGAATCTGCACAATCCGTTGGACCCCAATATACATTTGGGTTTCCTGTAACTGTTGTTCTGTTAAAATCATCAATAACAACCGTTGAATCGCCTTTGCTATAAGATACTTCAGCAATTTCAACAACAGCAGACACCTCGATTTCGCTCTTAACGTATAAATGGAAACCTGTAGCTTCTGAAAGAACTTTTAATTGAGTTCCTGGGAAGAGAGTGTCTTCATCTCCTACTGATTCAGAAACCGAAATCGAAATGGTTTGGAATTCATTTGTGAGTTCTGGAAGAGCTTCTTGCTCACTATCAAGAGCGTCAGCAAGATTGATTGGATATACGTGTCCGCTATTATCGTCACTTGGACGGATACCAAGAATGAGATCCTTAATGGAAAGTTTCCCGCTAGCAACACGCATCTTAAAATTGATAGATGATTGCCCAATAAGAGTCTTGTCTCCGCCAAATGCTGCACTAGCCATCTTGTATATGGCTGAGTCAGGCGTGATTTGGAAGCTTTCTAAATCACTATCAACGACTTCTCTTAAGAACGCCTTATGAACTACTCCGTCGCTATTTCCGAGCATTGATTCACCGGAGAAATCCTCGATTATTGTATCGAAGCGCTCGTCATAATTACGAGTAATCGCTCCTTCCGCTAAAGCTTTATTAAGCCCTGCTCTATGAGTGACTGGATCAGATTGAGAACTACTCGATTCTTGTTTGGATGAACTTGATGAAGTGCTACTTGAAATTGGGGATGATGAAATTACAGATGAGGCTTGAGAACTTGATGAAGAAGATTGGTCAGGTTTATCGGTGCTGCAAGCAGCAAGGATCATGCCAACACTAAATGGCAAGACGACCAACAATGATTTTTTCCCTTTCATTTTATTTTTCCTTTCTGAAAGTTATTTATTTAACCCCATAAGCGCTTACTTCGGATAATTGCGCGCCATATCCGCCAGACGCATCATTGGAGTAAATAACAATTTTTAGATAACGACATTTAGCATTGTCCATATCAATGAGAACACGATTTCCGCTTTGAGAATCGAACAAATAGTCTTTTCTTTCCTTAACGGTCGTGAATTTTGTACTTGAACTGCTATATTCAAGATTGCTGTCGCTAACAAGAATTTCGATATTTTGCGTTCTTGCACCCCAAGTAAGGACTGGAGGTAAACAAAGAACTACTTTTTGTAATGTGTATACATCGGCTAAATCGATAACTAGATAAGCCGGAAGAGATTTACTTTCATAATAGCTAGTTCCCGTTGGATCGCCGTCAACCACTTTTCCAACTGGATATACATCGTTATGTTCGGACGCATCAACAACAGACTTCATGTATGTTAAAGATGGAGGATAGAATTCGATTTCACTAACGACATATTGTTTTGGCGAACGAATTCCTTCCGCTTTCACAAAACGAAGTTGTAAACCAGCGAAATCTTGCGTTGGCAGGTTTATATCAACGACATTGCCGTTTGCGGGAGACATTGTATAAGACTTAGTCGTAATCAAACGAGTGTATTTTTCACTCATCTCGGTTGATCCGGTTTTCTTTTTTCTTGCCCAAATTTGAATGCTGTAAATGAGACTGTATTCATTATTTGAATCGCCGTATAAGCGAACGACTCCAACATTGGTAACCGAGGAGAAATCAAGGGTGAGTGTTGCAAATTCGTTATCCTCATCCTTCCATTTACCAGAAATGTATTTTGTTGATTTGTCTCCATCGAAAGCAAAGTCTGCTTGGCTGCCTTCGGCAAGGAAGTCTCCACTGCCATCATCTCCTGGCGTTGTTGTTTTTGTTCCAGCTCCATGGGTAGCAGAAGCTTTCCCTCCAACATTAGTCTTAACCCCGATAAAGCTTGCTTCACCTGTGTAATAAGCAAATTCAGGAACAATAAGTCCATCTTGGGTTAAGGTTTTTATGTTTGTTTTGCTTACATTATTATCAGTTAAAGCAGATTTGTATGGCAAAGTGATCGATGCACCACGAACCTTTTCCGTTGTTTCGAAAGTTAAATTTGATACAAATTCATTTGCCGCTAATCCTAGTTCTGTAGCACTTGTAATTTGCTTTCCTTCTATTTCTAATCCTTTGATTTCGATGTTTTTTAATGCGCTATCGGAGTCTTCTCCGCGCATTCTTGCACAAACACTATCGGCCATTTTATAGACTTTTACATTTTCAATATTAACGCCGTCAACTGATCCGCGTTTATCTCCGCTCTTTGTCCAATCGGCATTGTAAGCAATGGTGAAATCGATTAAGAAATCATTTTCTTTGTCTCCACGATCATCTCCAAGGCACTCTGCATCCTCGACTGTAATGTTCTTATACGTGACGTTACTTATCTTTGCTTGATCACAATTATGTAGAGAAATAACCGCTTTATGCATCGCATGAACAACGGTGATATTTTCAAATTTGATGTTGTTCATTGTTGGACCATATGTCTCGTATCCAACTTCCATCGATTGAGCTAAATCTGTCCAAACAACGACATCGTGTATGTTAATATTGTTCGTTGAACCCATGTCAGAGTTCTTAACAACAAGGGAATCATCCCACGTGCGAACATATCCTCCATTAACCTCCACATCAGAACAACTTTGTATTGAAATGCCATCTCCATTGCTTCTAGCGGTGATAATTTTTACGTTGTTTACTTTAACGTTTTCACATTTCCAAAGATGGAGAGTCCAACCAGCTGGGTCAAAAAAAGCTACATCTTCAATTGTTAAATTCTTAACTTTTCTCATTACCACCGGAATGGTGTATTCATTGGAGCTGTTTCTATTATATATACTTCCAGAAACGATGCCTCTTCCACGGATGGTGACGTCACTTACCCCCTCCGCAGAGAATTGGCCATAAACATATGCCCCACCAGCTAAATATATTGTGGTGTTATTTTTAATTGGGAAAACGCCGGCATCATAAATTCCTGGACCAACATAGATGATATTGTCATCTTTTTTAGCGTCTTCTTCAGTTATAGGGTTCTTTTCTATTGGATTTGCAAAGATTTGCAAGGCAGTCTCGCTATTATCGTTATATTCAAGAACGTAGTTTCCACTATGAGTTAAATCAAAAGAAATTGTATGCTCACTAAATGCTGGTGAGATTCCGTAAACACTTGGACGAAGAGTCGCACTTGTAATAACCGTCTCTTTTATCGTTACATCCAAATGAACGGTGCCTTCAAAATCAAAAATAACCGCTTGAGTCATCGTGTTTGGCGCTGCCCAAGAAAAAACGCGGCCATGGTTCACACGCGTTTCATATACAAACAAATCAACTTCATTTACCTTAACACTTACGGTTTTGGAGCTCTCTAATAATGATGGTCCTTCATAGGTGACAAGTTTTGTTGTTTTAACTTCATTTGTTGGAGTAATGAACGCTTCAGGGTCATAATAATCATTACTAATTGAAGATTCGGATGATTGAGATTCGCTTGATGATTTAGTTGCTTCGCATGAGGTTAATCC
>CAVDTI010000010.1:10730-18032 GCA_963611905.1 Faecalibacterium prausnitzii
GGTTAATCCCATGGCTCCAAGGAGCATGAAAGCGCTTACTTCACGAAATGTTTTAGTCAAAAATGATTTCTTCATAATGTTTTCCTTCTGACTAAATTATTTCACTAAGACACAAAAAATAAAAGAAAAATCGTTAACCGCTTAACTAGATTATGTTGTTATATCCTAGAGGATATATTTTTTTAAAAAATTATTAAATTTTATGAAAGCCCTTTCTTACTCTCATACTTAAGCGTGCTATTCCTGACCAATATGCTGGACTCAATGACGTAGTTTTTCTTGCTTGTTGATTTATTGTTGATCTCTTCAAGTATTGTTCTAGCGCTTAGTCTGCCTTTTTCTCTAATATCCTGATGAACTGTCGTTAATGTTGGATGAATATATTGCGCTGGTTGGATGTCATCAAAGCCAACAACAGAAAGATCGTTTGGCAAATTTACACCCAATTCAAGTAAGCGTCTAATTAATCCGATGGCAACGATATCAGCGTCCACTGCCACGGCGCTCATTGAAGAAAGCTTATTTTTTATTGTTTCGCCCATCGAATATCCACCTTCTAGCGTAGTAAGTGTGTGAAAGACTAATTTCTTATCGATAGGAATATTATTTTCTAACAACGCTTTTTCGTAACCGCAGTAGCGTTTGTAGTTAACAATTGACGCACTAGGACCACCGACAAAGCCGATTTTTTTATGACCGAGTTCGATCAAATGATGAACAGCAAGATATTCTCCTCTCTCATCATCAATACGAATGTTGGTAAATGGAGCAGAATAGTCCTCATAGACATCCACCAATACAGTTGGGGCATTCATCTCCGTCAAAGCTTTTTCCATATCTTTTGAAAGAGAGCCTAAAACAACTATTCCATCCAATGCACGTGATTTATACCAACGTTCAAATCCGGACACGGTTTGATTTGAACACATGATAACGTCGTATCCTTTTTCTTGAAGAACTTCTTCAAATGATCCGAGAAATTCGCCATAGAATGGATTGTTAAAAAACGCTTCGCTGGTCGCATTAAGCGGGAGAGAAATACCAATTAGATGACTTTTGCCAGTTGATAAAGATACTGCCGCATGATCACGTGTGTATCCCAATTCATCCATGGCTTTATAAATACGTTTCTTTGTTGCTTCAGACACCTTCCCTTCTTTGCCATTAAGCACATAAGAGACGGCCGCGCTGGAAACATTAACATGCTTTGCTATGTCATAAATACTCGGCTTTTTCATTTCTATGAGTATAACGTTAAAGTTAAGAAATTCACAAACGAAAAATTAGTAAATATGGAAATATATTGAAGAAAAAAACATGCCTTTGTTAACCTGTTAACTATTTAGTTAACCTTGAGGCAGATTCAAAAAATAATTTATTTAAATTTTCTAGCACATTTGAAGTGTCTCCTCAATCAGAGTCTTATAATTCATCTCATCGAATTACTTCGATTTTTCTTAGGTGAGTAAACAAACCTAAATAGTCACCGTCTTTTAGAACAAACTATTATTCATATATGAGTATGTTAATTAAACTTATTAAAAGGGTTTTTACTAACTGGTAAAATCGAGCTCCTTCTCCACTACAACGAACATTTACTAAGCTAAACGAGTCGCATAACAATAAATCTAAATTAGAAATGGTAATTCAGGTAGTTTTCCTGTTTCAATAATTGTTTCTAGCATCTTAGCAAATCCTTCGGGATCCCTAATCTGATATTGCATATGATTATATCCATCAAAGACAGGAAAATTACCATATTCATACGCCTGCATAACTGCATCTCTATATTTAAAATGGTCTTCTTTGTTGCCAAATTCCCAGAAAGCATGCTTTTGAAGTTCTTCTGATAGTTTTGTGAATTCCTTATCTTCAAGGCTGTCCATTAATTGTCTTCTTAAATTTCTATATGTTAAATTCCTACCAGCTTCAATGAAATATGGTTTGATGTTCTCATCATCGCACCACATAATCTTTTTTAACGTTTTGCCTTTAGACCAATAAAGACTCTTAATCGCCAAATATAAGAAAGGCACCATTATTTTGCGTGTGGATTTTTTGATTTGAGCAAATTGTCCTCCATCAAAAAATACGTTTTTCACTGGTAATTCCCCATCATTTAAGAAAGCCATGGCTAAATCTGCGCCTATTGAAGAGGCAACCACAAGTTCTATTTTTTTAATTCCTTCTTCTTTCAAAAAACGTATTACTTGATCAACTTCGTTTTGTTTACTGATATATTTTTGTCCTTTGCAGTATACAGTTGATGTTGGCATTATACAAAAATATTTGTCCGCCAATCTTTCCGTTACTGGCATGCTGCTATCACCAGTAACCCCCATAGCATGAAAGAAAAGAATTGCCGGATTTGATTTATCACCTAATGTTTTAAATATCATATTTGTACCCCCGTTTCTTAAATAAGTTAGTTCATACTTACCTAAGCGTATAACAAAAGGCGCTAAAATCAAACATATCGTATCTTTTATGAGATAGATAATACTAATTAGATGGATTTGCGTAAAAATCAGAATTGAATTCCGATTTTGCGTAAATTCCATTCTTTTCTGCTTTGCCAAATGAGAAAGACCGTCTTTGTCTACGATAACATTTACAACCAAATAGTTTTAAAGCTCAACGTCCATTACCAATCTAATGAATCGATGTTTGTTAAGAAATCTAAAAGACTTATTCTTAGAAAACCTTCATTAGTTCGATAATGCAATCCTTCATTTTTAACGACAATGACTTTAATAATGAGATGATTATGTTCTTTGCTCGTCAATTCTTCTAAATAGAAATCACGTTTAAACGTTTTATATTCTTTATTTTCCTCAGTACTAAGGATTTTCAGACTCTATAATGGCACAAAATACTTATCAATTAATAATCAGATTCGTAATTTATCTCAGTACTGAGGTTTTTTTCGAGTATGAACATAACATTTAAGAAGAAGTTTTTTAAAAAAGCCAAGTTTTATGTCCACTTGGCTTTCATATTGTATTTGTTAATTTAATAGACTTTATAACCATATTTCTTTTGCTAGATTAAAAGCAGCCCAGGCTTTTGGCCAACCAGCATAAAAGGCTATATGAGTTATTATCGATGAAATTTCCTTTTTAGAAACACCATTATTTTTCGCGTTTAGCAAATGATATTTTAATGATGAATCAGTTATCCCCTGAGAGATTAGTGAGACTACGGTTATTATAGAACGCATCTTTAAATCGATATCTTCATTGTTCCAATCTTCACCAAAAAGAACGTCATCATTAAAATGAGCAAAATCTGGAGCAAATTCGCCCAATGAATCTCTCCCTGCCGTTTGTTTGATTTTTGCCATACATTCTCCTTATTTCAATTTATCGTACTCACTATCTTTAACTGCTTCGCACCATTCGTTGCTACTATCTTCCCCAGGGATTTCGATTGCAATATGAGCGAAGTAAGAGTCTTTCTTTGCGCCATGCCAATGTTTGACATTTGGAGGAACGCAAATCACGTCACCCTCTTTTAAACTAATTGGCTCTTTTCCTTCTTCTTGATACCAACCTTCGCCAAGAACACAAATAAGCATTTGGCCTCCACCACTTTTAGCGTGATGAATATGCCAAGCGTTACGACATCCTGGCTCAAAAGATACGTTAGCAGCAAATAGTTCATCGTTTGGATTTGTTAACACTTTTAAATACGATTTCCCGATAAAATATTTTGCATATGCAACATTTTCACTTCCGAGTCCAAACTTATTTGCTTTCTTAAATTCCTCAAAATTTTCAATTTTCATACTTAAAACCCTTTTGTTTTTATTTCTTTAATGTTTTGTATCTTAGCCAAAGCGCTCCAGAAGAGAAGGATTTAACGCTTTCCAAATGTAATGGAATAACCTTACTTTCTTTAGCCAAGCCATCAAAAACACTGCCCATCCCTTCGCGTCCATCAATGCCTGAGCCAATAAGAATGCTTATTTCATCGATTAAGCCTTTTTCTAGGAACGCTCCATTGATATGTCCTCCACCTACTACTGCCATTCTTTCAACGTTAAATTGGTTTATTAATATCTCGCACGCTTTAACTAAATCAACTTCTTCTTTGCCTATAGCAATCCAGGAAATATTTCTCTCTTTTAGATATTCAAGATATTCAATCGAGACATTTTCACTAGTTAAAATAAGCAAAGGCTTTTCTTGATTTGACGCTTCATTCCAAAGCAAACGTCCTTTGCTATCAGCAATTATTTCATAACCATCAGATTCTATTGCTTTATAAAAATCTTCTTTGCCTATTTTATCTTTTCTTTTTGCTTTGAATTCTCCAGGAAGAGACATCTCCATTTCTGCAGTATTCCTTCCTGAAAGATGAGTTTCTACGTTTAATTTTTCAAGTGTTAAATAATACTCTTCCACTCCTGGAAGATCTTCGGTCATTTGGCAATCTATCCTTCCATCAAGAGAGGCCATCATATGACATACAATATAAGGCTTTTTCATAATTTATCCTCTTTTTTAAACACACAATTTAAGTGCTATAATGAATCTACAGCTTAAAGTCAACTTTAAGTCAATAACAACTTTGGAGGCTAATTATGTTTTATTCGATTGGTGAAGTATCAAAGATGTTTAATCTCCCATCATCAACAATACGTTATTACGATTCCGAAGGATTATTTCCTAATCTAAAACGTGAATCTGGGATTAGAAAATTTTCTGATAATGATCTTGAAGGCTTGAGGGTTGTTGAGTGTCTTAAGAAATCGGGATTAGAAATTAAAGACATCAAAATATTCATGCAATGGGTAAGAGAAGGCCCAAAAACATATTCCAAACGCCAAGAATTAATAAACAAGCAAAAAGAACGTATAGAAGAAGAAATTAGTAATCTGAATAAGGCTTTAGATATGTTGAAATACAAATCCTGGTATTATCAGCAACTTGTAGACGGTCATGAAGAAAAGGAAACCAAAGCAAAAGTACCGGATCTTCTTCCCGAAGATATACGCCTCGCTTACGAGAATGCACATAAGTAACGATTATCTCTAAGCCAAAGACAAAAGTATTTATCTAACTTTATATGGACTTACAATGAAAGTATGGTTCTCTACTAATAGACCAAAAGCGTTACAGAAAAATAGTTTGTTAAAGCTCATAAAACCAATGAAATGTCGTTGTTGCTTAATTTAATGTGAATTTATTGAATGGTCAATTATGGAGTGATAATCTTAATGCGTCTTTATTTGTATATGTTTTGCAAAGAAAAAATCTGAATTATTATAAGAAGACTAATGTATGTTAACAAATATATCAGACAATATAGATGAATTGCTCAAAGAACAGCTGATGGTTTTTAATGCGCTTGCTCGTCATTTCAAAAACGTTTATATGGTAGATTTAGAAAAGAAAACAGCGAGAATTCTTAAGCTTGATGCAGCCTATGTTGATGTCCCAAACAAAGACGATCATAAAGAATTTCCGTTTGAGACTGTCGTTGAGAAATGGATTAATACAACCGTTTATCCGGAAGACAGAGAGAAAGTAAGCAAGGCTATTACGGTAGAAAATACGAAAAAAGTTTTTGCGACTCAAAAAGAATTTGTTGGAAATTATCGCAGCTTAGTTAATGGAGAGATTCAACATTATCAATACATAATTAGCATGGCCGATAAGAATGGCAAGATGGCATTAATAGGATTTCAGAATATTGACGACATTATTAAAGAGCATCAAAGAGCTGAGAAAGCCGAAAGAGAAAAAGAACTTGCTCATCAAAAAGAAGTTGATGATCAACTTGCAATAATCGCCGCTTTGTCAAAGAGCTTCAGAAATGTATTTGTCGCAAACATGAACGAAGGTACTGCACGAGCAATAAGACTTGCCGATAACTATAACGTAAAAGCCATCAGAGATGTTGATGGCCAAACATTTCAATTTGATGCCGTTATTGATCGTTGGGTACGCGAAACAGTTCATCCTGATGACAAGAAAAGAATAAAAGAAACACTAAATGTTAAAAATATTAGAGAGATATTCTCCAAGCAAGATAAATACATTGGCACATATCGCAACATAGAAGATGGTGTAGAACATTACTATCAATATGATTTTAGAAGAGTTGGTAATACGGAGAGCGTCGTAGTAGGATTCCGACTTATCGACAAGATTGTTGAAGAACAAAAAGAAAACCAAAAGAGAGAAAGAGAATTAGAAGAAGCGCGTTTTAAAGAAGAAGAAGAACGTGCAGAGGTCATTAATTCTCTTTCGACCATTTATTCTACGATTTTCAAAACTAACATCCTTACTCACGAATACGAGATTTTAACCTGTGTGCCACTTATGTCAGTGACCGTATCAAGAAATGGTATCTTTGACAACATAAAGGATTTGGTAATAGATAAATTTATTGAACCGGAATTTCGTGAGACATTATGCGAATTTCTTGATTTGAATACATTGGCGGATAGATTTGAAAAAGTAAACACATTGGCTACCGACTACAAAGCACCCACGGGACAATGGATACAAGCGCGTTTCATCGTGAAACGCAGAGATGAAAATGGTAGAGCCGTGGAAGCTTTGTATGTTGCCCGTGATATCACAGAAGAGAAGGATATGAAGTACAGGGCCGAACACGATCCGATGACTGGCGTTTTAAATCGTGGAGCGTTTGATCAAATTCTAAAATTAATGGAAAGCGATAAGAGAAATTTTGCCTTGATCCTTGTGGATGTGGATAACTTTAAAAACGTTAATGACACCTACGGTCATCTCGTGGGGGATGCGATCCTCAAACAAGTGTCTAAATCTTTAGCTGAAGCGTTTCGTTCAATTGACCACGTCTGTCGTATCGGCGGGGATGAATTTGCCATTGTCATGATGAATATAACTGGCAATCTTGGATATGTGATTGAAGATAAAATAGCGGAAATCAACGACCAACTTGCTACGAATAAAGAAAATCTTCCGGCAGTATCACTAAGCGTTGGAGTAGCATTTACAGACCGAGAGAAACCAGGAGAAAGCTTACTTAAAGACGCAGATAGAGCACTGTATTACGTGAAAAAACGCGGAAAAATTGGTTGTCATATTTATTCATCTGATGATGCGATAACAGATTAATTAAACAAGCGTAATTAGGTCTATCATCGCTGATAGAATTCCATAGGTTAAGAAAACATCCTACGCCTTACGAATTAGAACGTTTGCGTTGCATATTCATCGCTTTTACAAATTCTTATAAAATTTCTAAAAAATTGCAGATTAACTCCTAATGCTGCGCCATTGTCGTTTTTGTGGCTCCGAAATATAT
>CAVDTI010000011.1:0-6961 GCA_963611905.1 Faecalibacterium prausnitzii
TCAAGAATGTCCGTGATGCATGCATAACTTTAAGAAACAAGATTTTAAAGTAGTCAATTCATCTTCTAAGTATGTTGAATTGTTTAATAATTACCTAATTTTTTTAAAAATTCTTTTCAAATCAACCAATAAAAAATTGACATTTTACAAATTGGTAATAATGTTTCTCACTATGGGAGGCATTTAATGAAAAAGAAAGCGGTAATACTGTTACTCTCTGCTGGATTTCTCTTCTCTTGCCAAGGAAAGACGAATGATTCTTCCTCAAGCGAGATGCAATCTCCAGACAGTTCTCAAAGCGTTCAAAACTCTGAAAGTAGTTCCTCTTCGGAACCGATTGTGAAAAAAGAACTTACAGTAGATAACATTTATAACGATTTGCTTGCTTTAGGTAAGAATAATAATTTCACGATTTCTTATTCCTCAAGCACGCTTAAGGATATTTATACTGAAGACTATGTTCTTCAAGATGTAACAAACACATATTATTTCAAAGCAAAAACGATTTATCAGGAGGTTGATAAAGGCGTATATAGTGCCAAGAAAAAAGATGGCAAGTATTCTTTATCTTATCTTCTAGAAGGGGAAGATGAAGATGGATATCCAAATGATAAACCATTAGAAAATTTCCATACGATCAACTATTTCTCTTATTTAAGCAATTCCAACTTCGGTGCGTCTAAAGATGAAATGAGCTTAGGGGATGAGGAGATTACCTTGGATTGCTCATCTGAATCTAGAGGTGGTTTATTTTCCATTTTGGCGGCTATGTTTAATAACCTCGCCAATGTT
The DNA here is from genome assembly GCA_963611905.1 of Faecalibacterium prausnitzii. Taxonomy (GTDB): domain Bacteria; phylum Bacillota_I; class Bacilli_A; order RFN20; family CAG-826; genus UBA4951. The sequence continues at coordinate 793 of CAVDTI010000011.1, forward strand.
ACTTCTGGAACGGTTAATCATATTTCTATCAAGTATGATGATACAAATAACATCGTAGTGGAATTCTCTTTCAAAGATGAGAATGGAAAACTAACATACGAAAAAAGATATTCTAAAGGAACGATATCTAATGTTGGCTCAACAAAAGATGAAGAAGCTGAATCGTTCTTATCTTCAATTGGAGACAAGATTAATTCAAAAACATTCACTTACTACAATACATTGAGCATTAGAAATACATATCTATCAACAACTACAACCGCAAAGATTGTTTCTGATGATGGAAATATTAGCCAAGACATAGGTACCTATCAATACGATTGTAATCCAAATAACATCCGTATTGCGTCTTCAGATGGCGAGACATTTATCCATAGATCTTCTTCTGGCGCAGCCTATATTTTAGGGGTCAATGCTCACAATGAGGTTTGCGATCTAACATATTATTCTCAAAGTTTCTCTCTCCTTGATTTTGGATATAAGAACTTCGATTTCGAAGGATTCAGGTATGATGAGGATGAAAAGGCCTTTATCTATTATGGCCTTAACGGAGGAAGATCATTAAATTCAATCACGTATGCTGGATTGAATTCTGTTACGTTTGATTCGATTAAACTTTATGTCGATGAAGAAACAGATTTGATTGGCAAGATTGTTGCCAATTCAACCTCCTTCTATGTTCAAACGTCTTTAATGAATTCGAAAGAAGTTCATTATGAATTTACGATCGATATTGTTGATTATCGAACGATTGGACAGCCATCTGTCTATCAAGCGAATTCTTCTACAAGCAAGATTCAAAGCGCGTTTAACAAGCTTACTGATTACGAGAACGTTTCGTTTAAAACGGTTTCTACGGAGTGGTATGAAGGAAAAGGAAGTAAAAGCCTTCAACCAACAATTACCACCTATTACACGCAGGACTATGTTTACAAAGAAACCGCTACGAAAGTCAAAGAAGGTAACACTTACAAGACTAAAAAAACTGGTAGAGGTCAATATGCCGTAAGAGATAGCGACGGAAACGTAATTGGTGTTAAAGAGTTCCGTGTCAAAGAAGATAAGACGGTCGAGCCAAGATCCGAAATCATGTATGGCAAAACATTAAAGGATTATTGGATGAAGCTTGACGTTTCTCCGCTTGTCTATGATTTGAATGAAAATGTTATCTCTCCTCGTGAAGGAATGAATGGAAACTTATTAAAAGACTATCTTCCAATCACGCATTCTGTATTTGAGGCTCAAGAAGGCAGCATGCAAAATGGCGGAGATTACGGCGGAATGAGTTTCACTCTTAAAAAAGATGGCGAAACAATTACTGATGAAGTTGAAAGCTTTAATTATACGTACGGAGTTTCTGGAATATTTGAAGCGGATTACTCAGGTAAAGGTGAGACAACCTTCACCTATGGAAACGAGTCCTCGCCAATAAAGATAGACGATACTATTCTTGAACAGGTCAAGAACATGGGTACCTTCAAGGTTCCAACAAAGTGGAGCGAGTCTCAATCTTCTGATGCTTATAAAGCGTTAAAAGAATTCTATGTCGGCAAGAAGAATCGTTATGGAGTAGAAGTAGATGTCGACAGAGACATTCCGTTCTTATTCGACGATGATCTTGACGCAGGATGGCTATCTCATACCGGAACAATCGGAGGAACGCCAGACTTAAATCTCTATCATGAGGTTGAAGACATAATTAATGATGGTGATATCAATAATTACAATGCTAGATACGAGGCTCTTCTCCAAAAGAATGCAGATTATACGTACACTGCTCAGGATAAAGATACAGTGTTCTCGACTCTTTACTATTACGTCAACGGAGATATTGTCATCTCCATGACAGCGAAAACGGCTGGTGGTATTTATTTCTATACCAGCATCCCTCAACGTTAGGTTTTTGAAAGGAAATATAAATTATGAAAAACAAAACAAAACTTTTGGTCTTATCCCTTGCATCAGTTTTGATGATTACTGGTTGCGGTAAGGCCGTAGACTCAAGCAGTTCAGCTAGTGAATCTAGTTCAAGTTCTTCAAGTGCTGTTTCTAGTAGCTCTTCTAGTTCGTCCAGCTCTTCAAGCAGCTCATCTTCTTCCGCTGAACCTGTTGTCAAAAAAGCAACAGTCAAAAAGATCCATAACTTTGTAAAAGATGGAACGTTAAATGTCGAAGAAGGCGAAGTTGAACTGGATAAAGTCGTTACTTTAACCTTTACTGAAGCTGTTGAAGACAAGACATATCAAATCGCGGTTAATAAGACTGTTGCAGATATGACTTGGGCAGCAGATAAGCTCTCTTGTTCCTACACGTTATCGGCGACAGAAAATCAAGAACTCACGATTGCTATTGCTGAGAAGAACGCAACCGATGCTAATGGCCACACAATTACATTTACACAAGGCGAACATTATGTGGTTCTTGGTATCGTTTCCGGAGAACACTATAAAGCCGAAGAAGGCGATTGGCTTGGAGAAAGTGAAGCTGTCGACGTTTTAGTCGCCGTTGTTGTTGATGACGGATACATTCTTAATGATGTTAAACTGAATGATTACGGTCTTAGAAAATATAGCGACGGATACTATCATATTGATGCTTATGATTTTTATGCCGATTCTGAGCTTACTGTCGAAATAGAAGAAGCAACACAACATAAAATCACCTATACTGGTGCAACCTCCGACAATCATGTTGACTTAACAAAATCTGTTTTACCTACATCCTTCCTTGGCGGAAGCGAGGTTACTTTCTCCTTTGTCGCATTAGAAGGGTATGGTATCAAGAGCTTGGATTTCAGCCCATATATTGATGGTACTTACGGCAAAAAAGATTTTGAGAACTATTCGATCACTCTTCCAAACGAAGACGTTGAGATAGAAATCGAAACTGCCGCCAGCGTTAATCTTAGATTTGAATCTATGAAGCACCTCACCAGCGTTGAATTCTATTCGAAATACTCTTATGACTTTAGCACCAAAGACGTAAATTTCTCAGGCAAAATAACTTCAGCCTTGGTTGGCGCCGTCTTTTATGCTGTTATACGTGTCGAAGAAGGATACAAGATCGACAACATTGTTGGTGCAACAAATGACGAAGATGCAAATGGAAGTAAAAACTATTACGAAACGGCAGATGGACGTGTTATTTATAACTGCTACGTATATGCAGATACAGCTTTAAAAGCAAATCTTGTTACCAAAAAGAACATTACTTTAGATTCTTCTGTTGATTCATCAAAGGTTACCCTTGCTTTCGATGACGATGTCACATCTTACTTCCCAGGAGACGATGTCGGCTTCGATACTGTTCTTATAGATGAGGAGAATACAAGAATCGGTAAGGTTTCTTATTGCTATACAGAAAACGGTGAAGCAAAAGAGGAGGAATTGAGAGCTACAACTTGGTATGATCATGCTTACAATTTCACAATGCCTTATACCGATGTGACTATTAAAGTTGAAGTCATTGATATTGTTAAATCAACCATCACATATGTAAGTACAGCAGGAGACCTCGTTGATAGTGTTACCCTCTCTGGTGTTACAAGCGGAGCTAAAATTGAAACAAGTGAGGCAAGCACTGATTCTGTAGAATTTGAAAAAGACGAAACTGTAGAAGTTACCGTTGTTGCCGGTGATAATCACTCAAAGAAAGTAAAAGCTACAATCGGATATGCAGACAAAGATGGTGTTGCGCAAACAAAAGATGTCGAACTTACGTTAAATATTGCAAAAGGTGAATACACCGGTTCGTTCAATGTCCCATCAACTGCAGTTACATTCACTCTTGCTGAAGGAGATGCCGCAACAGTTAGAACCGTTACTGCTCCAAGTACAAGTACAATCGAATACTACACAAGTACCGAAGAAACATCTAAAGTTACAACATTAGGCGACCTTTATGACATGGATGTCTTCTACTTTGTTGTAAAAGATACTGCAGAAGAAGGAAAATCGCTTGTCGTTAAGGTTCTTGCCGATGGTACACAAGTTTCTACAAGTAAGGAAACAATTGGTGATGAGACGGCATATAAAGTTGTTGTTACTGGTAATATCGAAATCAAAGTCGAGCAAGTTGGTGCCGTTAAATTAACCATTACCGGTGGCGGATATATCGGTGATGGAAATGGCGTTCTCTTTGATCCTGATACTGAAGAACCAATAACCATTACTAATGGAACTGTCCCATATGGAACTAAGTTCTATTATGAAGATGCTGATAGCGATCGTTATGTCTCATATGTCACAATCGATGGCGAAGAAGTCGATGGCACTTGGTCAGATACCATAATGGAAGACTGGTACGAAGCAACGGGCGACGTTGTAATTGTTCTCGAAAATTGGGATTGATTTGCAAATCAAATCGTTGTAAGCAATAAAATCATAGAATACTCCTCATTTATTTGGGGAGTTTTCTTTATGAGAGCATATGCAAAAATATGCGGCGATCCCGTTTCGATTGTAATTGGATTATGTTGGCATAAAAAATCCTCCTTTCTCTTATCACCTATATAAAGAGGGTGTTTTTAGAAAAAGGACGAAATTTTATGAAATTTATTTTGTTTTGAAATCTTTGTTTCCGTCGGAGAAAGGCATATTTCCTTCAAGATTGTTATATTTGGTGTTATATGTCGCAGGGCTTGGGAAACCTACTTTGCCGATTGCTTTGGTATCAATGTACGTTCTAACGTGCTTAAAATATTTATGAGGAGTAGTTGTAATATTGGTTTTGTTTGATGGTTCGTTCTCTTTCTCACAAAGATCTGTTACTTCGTGGAGAAGGTTTGCTCCTCTTGTTAGGGAAGTGGTTACTTTCTTAACTTCTCCTGTTTTAAGATTATCTCTGATCGCCATTAATGTTCCTAAGGCAAGAATAAATCCAGGGATGTAATCAAGAGGAACCCCATTTAGGTTAACTGGGTTTTCTTTTGTGCCATTTCTGATTGAAAGACCGGTGATGTCTTCTGCTAAAGGAGCCCAACCAGGTCTATCTTTCCAAACAGAATCAGAGAAGCACATAAGATTTGAGTAGATGATATTTGGATTGATTTTGCGAATTTCTTCTTCGGAAAGACCAAATTTGTCAAAACAGCCATTCTGGTAGGAATAGGTGATGACATCTGCTTCTTTGATGAGTTCTTTGATTCTTGCAAGATCTTCCTTCTTATTTAAATCGAGCTGGATTGAATCTTTTCCTGCCCAGCCATCAAGCTCTAACATGGCTTGTTCTTGTTCTTTGAATGAACCCCTTCTAACTAAGAGGACATCCGCGCCATATTCAGCTAAGATTCTTGAACATGCTGGACCGGCGATAATATGAGTTAAATCAAGCACTTTGATGCCAGTTAATGGGCCTTTTTCTAATGATGAAGATAATTTCATTTTAGAATTGCCTGTTGTTTCAAAACGAATAAGTGGCATTTCTTTTACAGCCTTACCAACTGGAGTGTTTTCCCATTCATCACGTGAACGAAGAACGCAAGCACATGCACCAGAGGAGAAAGCAAGCTCCTCCAATTCCATTGAATTCCATTTTGCAACTTCTTTGGCTAGATATTTTCTATCTCTCCTTGTTGATAAGAGAGTAAATTTGTCATAAGGCTTATTGAGTTTCATTGCTTCAACAAGTTTCTTTTGTTGAGATTGATAATAGGTATGGAAAGAGATATATCTTCCATCTTTCGTTTTGTATTTATAGAAAGAGCCATTTATCGCATTATCGACTCTTATTGCAGAGGCTAAACGTGATTTCTTAAATTCCTTATTGTAGTAGTTAGCCATATATAGTCTAATGGCTTGCAAACCTGCATAAGAAAGGTCACAGTAAATCTCATTCCCTGTTACTTTGTCTCCTCTTAGTTCACCAATCTCGGTAGCTAGATTACTTGCTAAAGAAAGAATGGCTGCAATGACGCTGCTTTGAAGGATTTTCTCATCAATGAATAGTTTGTCTACAGCTTTCTTTCTTAGTTTTGCTAGAACAAAAGCAATAACGTTAGGAAATGGATTTTCCTTTAGATAACATTTCTTAAATTCTTTTTCTGCCTCTTCGCTTGCGATGAATGTTACTGGAAGCGTGTCATCAATTTTTAAAAGATCAGATAAATAATCATAAACAATCTGAGCTTGTTTAGCTTTTTTGATTAATACGTCTTTGCTGCTCATTGGGA
>CAVDTI010000012.1:0-1044 GCA_963611905.1 Faecalibacterium prausnitzii
TGCTAAGACCGAACCTTTCAAAACGCTACCTGTATCCACTCCTGCAACGGTTTGACCTTTTTCGTTAGTTATCATGATTTTGGTTTCTGAAGTTATCGAAGGAACTTCTAAATAATAATAGCTTCCGTCGTTATGATAATTCTTAGCGTTGGAATTATAGTTTTTATCTAAAGCCATAAGGTTAGAAAAACAAACTTCAGGATAGTGAGCCATAGGTATTGCTTTTATATTATCGGTCGACAACAAAGCAAAGAAATATTCGATATTTAAAGCAAATGTCGTAACTATTGCCATGGCAAAATTCATCAAATCATTTACGAGCTGTTTTGCGTCTATATCAACGGATAATGAGGAAAAGGCTTTCCTTAAAGAATACAAAAAGTCATCTAAGAAAGTACTTCTGTTATGCAAAAGATTATTTATTGCAATATCTACATTGCTGTCATTAATCAAAGTTCTAGCCATGTATATTCCAACGTTCATTAAAGAAAATTTAAGACCACCAGAAAGATATACCGCTTCAACAACATTTCTTAAACCAGGTTGAATGTTCTTAGCGTAATTATCTAAATCTTCAACCCCATCAGTAGATAAAGCGGTAATAAATTCTTGTAAGAAAAGCCCTAATGTCCAATTCTTTCTGACGTTGCTGCGTTCTAGAATGTCAAGTGCTTCATCCTTCCCTCTTCTCATATCAAAATCTGAGATGGAATAATCGGAAAGTTTGCTTCTATTGCTAAGGTTGTTATAAAACCCAATCATCTTAGATTTAAATTCATCATAGTTTGAGTTTCTAACCAAATTTGGAAGATAATAATCAACTCCATATCTAGTGAAGCTGAAAACGGACATCGCCACCATCGGAACAGGGTCATCAGAATTTATAATATTATGGATATTCGAATACATTTGATCTCTGGGTGATATGTCTTCTTTGAAAGAGGCGCCTTGAGGAGTTTCAAAACAATACGAATATAAATCCTCTTTTTGTAAAGAAACATCAAGCCCATCGAATATTTTTTCTTTTGCACTTATTCTTTGATC
>CAVDTI010000012.1:1207-2027 GCA_963611905.1 Faecalibacterium prausnitzii
ATCCATTCTTCCGCAAGCCAAATTGTTTGCTGCAGCCGCTCTAGAATATCCGACCGTCCAAATTTTAAGTTCTCCAGTGATTTTCTGATTTGTTATATATTCTTTTAAAGAATCTAGATAAATGGTAGATGCTTCATAAAAGCCTTGATGCTGTTTAATGGTTTCTCCATCGCCAACAGTTAAGTTGCTAGCCCACTCCATTTTATAGTTAGCGCCCCTTATACCCACAGCAATAAGGGTTTTTCCATCTATTTTTTTGTGTCCAAAAATGATGCCAAGCGAATCTTTGGAAGGTATTGTTTTGAAATATTTGTTTACATCTATGCCTTCAAAGCCGTTGTTAGAGAGAAATTGGTTAGCATTCCTATAACCATCAATGTAAGTAGATTTATCTTTGTTGCTGCTAAAGCAACTTAAGGCAAAGCAAAGACTCGATGTCGCTAATGATGAGTTATAGTCTGTTGAGTCTTCTTTAAAATAATCATCCGTATAATAAACTGTAGCTGGATAATCGTCATCCCCTGTAACAGAAGAGAAAAAGAAAGTTGTTCCTCTATTTTGTGTGCCACCGCAAGATGAGACCAACATGATTAATGAACTTGTCAGGATGATTTTCTTGAATTTCATGACTAATATTGTAGCAAACAAAAATAAAAACATTATAAAAATAAACGAAATGGTATAATTCCTCATATGGATATGCCGCTTTCTTACAACGAATTTCTCTACAGAAAGAGAATTGAGATGAATCTTTCAAAGAAAAGCTTCGCCAAATTCTTGGGCTTGCCTAAACTTTACTACTCGTATTGTGAGAATGGCT
>CAVDTI010000012.1:2037-4941 GCA_963611905.1 Faecalibacterium prausnitzii
ATGGCTATTTTAAGCCATCTAAAAAATATGTCGAAAAAATCTCCAACGCTTTGGGAATTGATTTTTCTGTATATCTTGACGGAATTTCTTCATATCCTACTTCTTTGCCAGAAAAAGACGGTTGGTTCGTTAGATTCTATAAGAAAATGCTAGCAAAGTTCTACGTAAGAATTATCTTCGTCGTTCTTCTTGTTGGTTCGTTATTTATGACCATATTTGGCTTCGCTAGATATAACTACACAATGGATCACGCCGCAGATTTCTTTAACGAAAGATATCTCACCTTCGCCTACACAATGAGGGAAAAAGGAGGAATAACTTTCTCCTTGCTTCATGAGATGAGCAGACCTGAAATTCACTCTTCTGAAGATGGTGAATTTTATTCTATTAGCACATCAACAGAAAACTACGCCTTAAGAAGCCTTAGTGCTTATGCCAATTACAAATCAGACAAAGGCAGTCTTTATTACATTATTCCAAATGATGCAAAGGATTCCCTTGTTCATATCAAAGCGCAATACATAGATTCCAACACGCTAACGAAATCTTACGCTGATTTTTACCGTGAAAATACAAATTCCGAATTTGAGCTTAGTCAAATCACAATCGTCCAAGATGAGGTCTCAATCACTTATACTCCAGAAGCCCAAGAAGTTTCATCTTTAAATGCGATTTTCAACACTCACGTCAAAGATTTAAACAAAGGGTTCACCTCATTAATCAAAACAAAGCTAGATTTGGATTATGATTTTTATAACGAGCTTTTAATTGATCATTCCGAGGCTGCTACGGCTAATCTATTCTCTGAAGTAGGTTCTCTTGCAATAGGCATTGGAGGCCTTGTTTTAACCGGTGGATTCTTGTTTTTTATCTTGTTCGCTCTTTTCTTTGCTGAACAGAAAGTTAAAAAGACAAAAAGAGTCAAAATGGCCGAGCCGCTTCCACAAACCCAATCTTCAGAGAAAAACGAAGTCAAACTTGCAGATGACGCACCTATATCAAGGAGTTACAAACCTCTAAAAAAAGATATTCGTTTCTTCCCGTTCATTCCTGAAACTGTCTTTGAAATTGTTGGCATATTCCTGATTCTTTTAGGCTCAGTACGTATAATCTACTACACTGCAATTCTTTTCACGTCAATGTCATATGATCCGAATGAATTCAATTCTTTGAATTTGTCTTTGTTTATGTACTTTACAGTGGGAATGTTCTTGCTTTATTTCATCGATTTTGACGTTTATTTAAACGATAAACGCGCACTAAGAAATTCTTTTATTTATTTCATCGTTTTCTTCGGCCTATATATAATCGAAGGTACGATGGTTGATTATCTAGGCAAAACCAGAGGAATTATCACGATCATTGACTTGTTATATATCGTTCCTAATAACTTTGGCACGATTGGCTGTTATTACTTAATCATGGTTCTTCTCTTCTACACACCTAAATGGAAAAAGAGCGAAAAGGTTAAGACGATAGTTTTTAGGAGTTTAGCCGCTCTTCCTGTTATGTGGATTTTCGCTTCATCATTAATTTTCCAAAATTATAAAGCTTGGGGAATCGAATTTAATAGTTGGCAAGTATATTTCTTCAATTCTGAAAGACCGCAATTCTCCATTCTCTGCTGCACTTATCTAGTTGGTTTGTATTTCTTAAGATTGTTTTTCAAAAAGAAATATGGGCCCGAGCAGGCGGAAAGATTTTTTAACGGCAACAAATTCTATTTCCTTAAGAACCTACTCATTTGTTTGATTATCGTCGCATTGGGAATTACGGAATATATATTCAAGAACTCAAATAAAGGAATCAAGACATTGGGCGGCTATTGGGAAATCATCTATTTGATTCCTGGATTGTTGTTTTATCATCCTCATTTCGGAGCAAGAAACAAGCCGCTTGATTACTTTACTCTTATTCTTTATGGATTGTTCTTCAGCCTTGGCTATGTGCTTGCCGCAATCGTGGTAATCGGATTTATATTCATTACATAATAAAAGCCACCTTTAATTGATGTGTACCCAATTTCCTGGACAAGTTGATTGGATTATATCATAAGCCTAACATGGATGCTTCTCTAAATTTAGAAGGAGGCATCCATTTTGTTTTGCTTTTGATTCTTTCGTTGTTGTAATAATTAATGTATTTTTCTATAGCCTTGTATAGATCGTCGAATGATATAAATTCGGATTCGTGGCCATAGAACATTTCATTCTTGAGAGTTCCAAAGAATGATTCCATGATACAGTTGTCGATGCAATTGCCTTTTCTGGACATAGATTGGATAATGCCTCTTTCTTTTAGCCTTGCTTGGTACACTTCGTGCTGGTATTGCCAGCCCATGTCACTGTGCATAATTAAGCCGGTTAGATTTGGGTATTTGTTAAATGCCATATCAAACATTCTATTAGTTTGTTCAAGATTTGGAGATGAAGATAAATCCCATGCCGCTATGTCGCCAGCACCCATATCAAGGATCGGAGATAAGTAAGCCTTGCCAAATGGGCAATTAAATTGAGAAACATCGGTTGTCCATTTTTTGTTCGGACCATCAGTTGCAAAGTTTCTATTAATTATGTTCTCTGCAATATGGCCCACTTTACCCATATAAGAATGATATTTTCGTCTCTTTCTTTTGCCGCATAAAGACATCTCGTTCATCAATCTTTGGACTTTTTTACGATTAACGATAATGCCTTCATTTCTTAAGGAAGCATGCACTCGACGAACGCCGTATCTTTCTTTGTTTTTATGAAAGATGTCTCTGTATGCTCTCTTAATTCTTCATCGTTGTCAGGCTTTGAAAACTTTCGTATTTCAAAATAATAGGTCGATTTGCTTTGACCAGAAATTTTTAGAAGAATACTTAAGCTGCATTTGAATTCTTTTTTGACGGCTTGGATTATT
>CAVDTI010000013.1:0-3334 GCA_963611905.1 Faecalibacterium prausnitzii
GCTCACATTACTCAATTAGATATTATTCGATTGACAAAGCTATCGGTGAAAAAATACGTGATTATTGTCTTGACGAATTGAAAAAATGATTAGAACAGAATTATTAGGAGAAGAACCATCGACATGCGTTTTTCGCTGATTTTTCGGCTTCTAACGACCTTTCAGCAATTGTTATATAACAACGAATCCTGCTTGCCAAGGCAAGAAAGTTCGTATTAGATTAGACTGGCGGAGAAGAAGGGATTTGAACCCTTGCTAGGCTTGCACCTACTAGCAGTTTTCGAGACTGCCCCCTTCGGCCACTTGGGTACTTCTCCGTAGCGTCACTAATAATATCGCTTTAAAGACCTTCAAACAAGAAAATAAACTCTTTTCCATTTTCAATAAACGCCATATAAGTGTTAACATAGTTAAGGCAAAACCTTTTTGCTTATTTTTGTTATGGCGAATAATATACCTCAAATCTTAAACTTAAGCGTGTTTGTCGGCCGTTTACAAGAATGGTTTGAATCTTTGGATTGGGCCATTGTTGTTGGCTGGATAACGATGATTTTCGTTTTCGGCGCTTTAGCCACACTTGTTGTTACGTTTTTGGTCTTAAAACATAAAGATATTAAGTTTGTACACGACTTAGGATATGAAGCTAGTGGAGCAAGGTCTTTCCGCTTGGATTCAATACATAACTCAGTTACTTATTTTGATTTGTCTAATTTTTCTGCTGTTAAAAACTGTACGGTCGAACAATTCTACGCATCTTTCCCAAATGAAGAACAACAAAAAGTTCGTTCTTGGGTTGATAGTATTCTCTCCGGAAAACAAACCACGAATTTCTTACAGGTTAATGTCTATTTGAAGAATCATAAGAAAGCGTCTTCTTCGTTTTTAAGAATAACAAAGGCGAATCCTTCAAATGGACTAATTCATTTAGAGAACTATCTTTTGAAAAATCCAACGAAGAAGAAGACTTCTGTTCCTGCCGTTCCTTTTGTTAACGAGACTCAGCTTTCTAATGAAATCAAAAAGAATGGCGCATCAAGAGGAACAACATTCTGTTTCTCGATTAAAAGAAAAAGACAAGAAGGCTACGATAATAATGTCCCTAAGAATGTTTGTTCTAAGTTTAGATCTGCTCTTGATAGATACTTATTTGGCAATAGCAAACTAATGAAACTAACAGAAAGTGAATTGCTTGTTTGTAATTTTGATATCAATGGGCAAGAAGAAGCGGTGGCTTATGCGTTAAGAGTTATAAATGGTGTAACAAGCGCAATGACAAGCAAGACTAAAAATATCGAATCTACTTATGTTATTAAAGCTGGCATTGTTGCAAATAAGGATTTGTTTGGCGACACTGAATCTTTAATTGATTACTCTCATCGTACTGCACTTAATGCATACGAAACTTCTTCCGAACTGGTATATTATCGCAAAGGATTTGATGATTACGTTAATTTTGATGTTGCAAAATATCGTTCAGAAGTTGAGAAGATCATCTTTGATAAGCGCATAAATAACTACTTTAAGCCAGTATATGGCGTTTCTAGACACTCTGTTCTTGGCTATATCTCTAAGCCTGTCCCTGATGCGGACAGAACCTCATTCTCGACAATTGAAGAACTCAAAAACTACGCCATAAGAGCAAAAGACCAAAACAATCTCTTTGGATATCTTGCTAAGACTATTGTTTCGCGTTTTGTCTCAGAAAGACCATTACGTTCACAAAGACTTTTCTATCCCGTAATGGTGAGAGAACTTCAGACAATTCCAGCGATATTTACGAACCTAAAAGGTGCGAAAGAATCTAACTTAAACTTCATGCTAAAAGAATCTGAAGTCATTGCTGGCACTAAGCAAATGGGTTTAGAAAATATGATCGCCTTACTCAAAAATATCCATTTAGCAGGCTTCTCATTAGGACTTGTTGTTAAAGGAAACTCAATCAACGTTGAGGATAACATCCTTAAACTCATGGATATTTTCTTTGTTGATTTTAAAAACGATGATACAGACAGCAAACACATGGACATGGTCATTCGTTCTCAACTTCATGCCCTTGTCGAAAAGCTCCTTAAATACAAAAAGATAATCGTTGGTGCTAACCTTGCTGATTGGAATGCGATAGAATTGGTCGTTGGCTCGGGAATCGATTATGTTTCGAGTGATCAATTTGGGCCTTACCAGAATGGATTTGTCCCTCTTAGGGAAAAAGATGAAATACGTTTAAAGGAAATGAAAGGAAGTAGAAATTAACATTATGGAAAAGAAAAATGATGCTATAACCTCACGTGACGTAGATTTTGCAAAATGGTACACGGATGTGTGCCGCAAGGCGGATTTAATGGAATATTACTCAGTAAAAGGCTTTATTGAGTATTTGCCTTATTCCTATGCGATGTGGGAAGAGATTCAAGCTTATTTAAACAAACGTTTTAAAGAGAATGGTGCGGATAACGTTTATTTGCCAATGGTCATTCCTTCAAGTGTTTTTAACAAAGAAAAAGAACATGTCGAAGGCTTTGCTCCAGAATGCTTAGTTGCAACAATCGGTGGAGGGCAAAATCTTGCCGATCCTCTTATCATTCGTCCTACTTCAGAGACGGTTTTCTCTGAATTATTCAAAAAGAGAGTAACTTCTTATCGTGATTTGCCTCTTTGCTATAACCAATGGTGCTCAGTTGTGCGTTGGGAAAAAACAACTCGTCCATTCCTTCGTGGGGCAGAATTCCTCTGGCAAGAAGGACATTGCCTTTTTGAAACCGAAGAAGAGGCGGATAATAATGCAAAAACAATTCTTGAAGTCTATAACGATTGTGGACGTGATTTATTAGCCATTCCTTTCCTTATGGGCGAAAAGACAGAACACGAAAGATTTGCTGGAGCAAAACACACTTACACCGTTGAATCATTGATGCATGATGGAAAGGCTCTTCAAAGTGGTACGACTCACTCTTTAGGCCAAGGGTTTGCTAAAGCGGCAGAAGTTTCCTTCTTAGGAAGAAAGAACGCTCTTGAGACTCCTTATCAATCTTCATGGGGTGTTTCTACAAGACTTTTAGGGGCAATTATCATGGTTCATGGCGATGATAACGGTCTTGTTTTGCCACCATATGTTGCGCCAATTCAAGTGGTTATCGTTCCAGTTAGAATGCAAACTCCAGGCGTTCTTGAAGCATGTAAGAAACTTTATGAAGAAATCAAAGCAAAAGATGTCCGCGTCAAACTCGATGCTGATGAGAATCGTACTCCAGGTTGGAAATTCGCCCAATACGAAATGAAGGGTGTCCCTCTTCGTATTGAAATCGGACCACGTGATTTAGAAAATGGCATTGCCATC
>CAVDTI010000014.1:0-464 GCA_963611905.1 Faecalibacterium prausnitzii
ATTTGGATCCTTTCTAACAATAAGCAACGGAACTGCGGCTATAATTCTCTTCTCAACATCTAGAAGAACGGTAAATAATTCGACGATGTCATTAATATTTGGCGTTATATGCGTTTTATTTGCCCTTGCTTCATTTATTCCAATGCTAAATCCAAAACTTACGAATTATGCTAGACTTGAGCATGTTACAGAAAAAGATGGCAGCGTTCATCTAGAAAGACCTAAATGTGTTTTCATGGCTCTTTCTGAATGGCTGTTCTTCATTATTATGGAGATTTCCTTTGTAGCAGACATAATCTTCTTCATGCTAACTTGTAAATAAAGAAGAAAAAAGCAAAGAAAAAAACGAGTCAAACGACTCGTTATTTTTTCTTTCTATCTCTAATTAAGCAGCTTGTTCGCCTTTTGGAGCAGCTTTGACGGATTTGTTTAAGCTACGATAGGCGCGGGCACTCATCCTAACT
>CAVDTI010000014.1:474-5134 GCA_963611905.1 Faecalibacterium prausnitzii
GGGCCTTTTCCGGAAATTGGGCATTTTCTTGACATAACTATCACCTCTTCGTGCGTAAAATCGCAAGAAAGAATATACCATTCTTACGTGTTAAGTGCAACTCTAAAATATCAAATAGAAGACAAAAGATGAAAAATCGTTCGTAAAGTTAACTAATTATCGTAATTTTTACGCATTTTTCATATAAAAAATACACCTATATGTAGCCTAGTTATGATAGAATAGACGCGTTAAACAAACATAATCTTATCTCACATGATGGGAGGAGGAATCACATGTCTAATCAAATGGTTGCCATGATTCTAGCGGGTGGCAAAGGAACGAGATTAAAGGCTTTGACTGCAAAAGTAGCGAAGCCTGCTGTTTCATATGGTGGAAAATACCGCATTATCGATTTTCCACTAAGTAATTGCGCAAATACTGGCATAAGGAACGTTGGTGTTTTGACTCAATATGAGTCTAGCGAACTTAACCAATATGTTGGTAATGGCGAAAAGTGGGGTTTTAATGGTGTTAGAAGCTCTGCCTCTGTACTCTCACCAAAGCAGACCGAATTAGGTTCATCTTGGTATAGAGGAACTGCAGATGCGATTTACGAAAACCTCGATTGGCTCGAAAGAATGAATCCGGATTATGTCTTAATTCTTTCTGGAGACCATATCTATTCTTGCACCTATAACGAAATGTTAGAAAAGCACATCTCTTCAAAGGCAGATTGCACAATTTCTGTTTTCCCTGTTCCAATGGAAGAAGCATCACGTTTCGGAATTTTGGTAACAGACGAAAAAGACAACATTACTCAATTTGTCGAAAAGCCAAAGAAACCAATTTCTAACTTGGCCTCAATGGGTATCTATATTTTCTCTTATAAGGTTTTACGTGATTATTTGATCGCTGACGCCAAAGAAGATACGGAACATGATTTTGGTAAGAACATTATCCCGAACATGATGGCAGATAAGAAAAAACTTGTTGCCTATACCTACCATGGATATTGGAAAGATGTAGGAACGATTTCTTCTTTACATGAAGCAAATATGGACTTATTAAAGAATGAGAAAACGGGAGAAAATATTTATTCTATCTTCGGACAAAACATCATTCTTTCTGAAGATATGCACTCGGTTCCTCAATTTATTGGCCCCAAAGCCGATGTTAAGGATTCTTTGATTAACCAGGGCGCCCAGATATATGGCAAGGTAAATCATTGCGTTATTTCTGGCGACGTTCTTATCGAAGAAGGAGCTGTTTGCGTTAATGACGTTATTATGCCTGGTGCCGTTATTCAAAAAGGCGCTAGAGTCGAAAATGCCATTATTGGCCCAAATACCCTAATTGAAAAAGATGCGAAAGTGAATGTTGGTGGGGAAGAAATTGACCTCATCGTTAATAAAAAGGCGGCAAGATTATGAAAGATGTAATTGGTTTATTAGATACACATAACGATCCTGAACTTGGAGAATTAACCGAACATCGTCCATTAGCGTCAGCAACCTTCTTAGGAAGATATGCTTTTATGGACGTGGTAATGTCTAACTTCTCTAACTCTGGCATCGATACAGTTGGCCTCTTAATCAAAGAACACCAACGTTCGATCCTTAAACACATGGGCAACATGTCCTCGTGGGTTAATAACACAAAAACAGATAAATTAACGATTTTCTTCAATGAAAAAGGCTTATTAAATCCGGCCTACAACACCGATTTAGCAAACATCAAAGAGAATGATTACATCCTTTATGATTCCTCGGCAAAAATCATTGTTTTCGAGAATCCTCATATTGTTGCTCCAATCGATTTTAGACCGATAGTGGAAGAACACAAAAAGAGAGATGAAGAAATTACCATCGTCTATAAGAAAATCAAAGACGGGGACAAAGACTTTGTTGGCGGATATTGCTTTGATATTGACGAGGAAGGATATGTTACAGACGTCAGAGTCAACGATGGAAGCAAGAAGGAAATAAACGCCTCTCTTGAAACATGGATCATCAATCGTGTTGAACTCGCAAAGATCATTGATGAAAGTAAGAAACACCTTTATTCGATGGGTGTTGGAGATTATCTCCGCTATGTCATCAAGAATAAGCTTGCAAAAGTTCATGCTTATGAATTCAAAGGATATGCAAGAAATTTCAATTCTTTGAATAAATACATTGAATACTCCTTTGAACTACTTAAACCTGAAGTTGCTTCTTCTCTTTTTAAAGAAGATTGGCCAATTTTCACCATTACTCACAACACCACGCCAGCTCTTTATGGACCTAGCTCAAAGATTTCAAATTCTTTCATTGCTAATGGTTGTGTTGTTGATGGAACGGTCCAAAATTCCATTCTTTGCCGTGGAGTCCATGTAGGGAAAGGCGCAAAACTAAATAATTGCATCGTTCTTCGTGGAACAAAAATCGGCGAAAAAGTTACCCTTTCGAATGTAGTTATCGATAAATATTCTATTGTTACTGATAGACATACAATTGAAGGAGATAAAGACACACCGATTTATGTGCATCAAGGAGCAATCATATGAAGATAGCGATGTTTGCTTCTGAAGCCTTGCCACTTTCTAAAACAGGTGGCTTGGCTGATGTTACATATGCTTTAAGTAAGGAATTAGTCAAAAGTGGTGATGAAGTAATTCTTATAACCCCATATTACAAGACAATCAAAAAGAAAGGACTCAAAATAAAAAGACTTGGTTTAGTGCCTGTTAATCTTTCTTGGAGATGCCAAAATGCCGAATTATTCGAAACAAAAATTGATGGCATCACATATTATTTAGTGGGAAATTCCTATTATTTTGAAAGAGATAGCATTTACGGTTACCACGATGATTGTGAACGCTTTGCCTTCTTTGCTTTAGCTTGTTTGAACATTCTTAAACACGTTAACTTCAAAGCGGATGTAGTTCATGTTCACGATTGGCAAGTCGGCATGGTTCCAACTCTTTTAAAAGAGAAATATTCTTACGATCCTTTCTATAAGGATATGAAGAGTGTTCTTACAATTCATAACCCCGCTTTCAAAGGCTTAGTTGATCGTTATTTCTTAAACGATTTCTGGGGACTTAGCGATGAATTATTCGATAATGGTAGAGTCCGTTTCGATAATATGGTCTCTTCCTTAAAGGCTGGAATTGTCGATGCAAATAAAATTACAACAGTCTCTCCAACCCATAGAAATGAACTCTTAGATTCATATTCCGACCAAAGATTAAACGGAATACTAGAACTAAGGAAAGATGATTTCGTTGGAATAGTAAACGGCATTGACTATGAGGAATGGAATCCAGCAAAAGATAAATTAATTGCTAAAACTTATAGCCAAAAGACTTGGAAAGAAGGAAAGAAAGCTTGCCAAGAAGATATGCTTAAAACATTTGGCATCCAAAAAGGAAAAGGCCCTGTATTTGGCATAGTTTCTCGTCTTTCCTGGCAAAAAGGAGTCGATCTAATTGGCGTCAAAAGGATTCCTCAATTCCTATAATGATTGTTCCTTGGTTGTTCTTGGCTCTGGCGAATATGAACTAGAAAGAAAGATTCAAGCTCTTAGAGACGAATATCCATCAAGAGTAGGCATATATATTGGATATAACAACGAGTTATCCCATAAGATTTATGCTGGATGCGACTTCTTCTTAATGCCTTCCCTTTTCGAACCTTGCGGCATTTCCCAAATGATATCCCAACGTTATGGCACCTTGCCAATTGTTAGATATACTGGCGGATTAGCAGATACTGTCGAAGGATATGGTGAAGCAAACAGCAAGAAACCGGATGGAATTGGTTTCAATAACTATGATGTGAATGGCCTTTCTTATGGCATGGGAAAAGCAAAAGAATTGTATCTAAATGAGCCAATATACGATAAAATCGTTATCAATGCGCTGAAAAAGGATAATTCCTGGAAGCGCAGTTCCAAGCAATATCGCTCGTTATATGAGGAGATAGTTGCGAAATAAGGAGCTATAAAATGAGCTACAATCATCAAGAAATAGAACAGAAGTGGCGTAAATATTGGGAAGATAATAACACCTTCTATTGCGATACTCATGATTTTTCCAAGCCAAAATATTACGTTTTGGATATGTTTCCTTACCCCTCTGGCCAAGGACTTCATGTAGGTCATCCTGAGGGATATACGGCAACGGATATCGTTGCAAGAATGAAAAGAATGCAAGGATACAACGTTCTTCACCCAATGGGATGGGACGCTTTCGGATTACCTGCAGAACAATTTGCCATCAAGATGAATCAACATCCGGAAGGTTTTACAAGAAAAAACATTGCTAACTTCAAGAATCAAATCCAATCTTTAGGCTTCTCTTACGATTGGTCTAAAGAATTTGCTACCATTGATCCTAAATATTACAAATGGACTCAATGGATCTTCATTAAGATGTTCGAGAATGATTTAGCCTATGTCGCTGACATTCCTGTTAACTATTGCCCTGAACTTGGTACTGTTTTAGCCAATGAAGAGGTAATAGATGGCAAATCGGAAAGAGGTGGTTACCCAGTCATTAGAATGCCTATGCGTCAATGGGTACTTAAGATCACCAAGTATGCCGACCGTCTTGAAAAAGACCTTGAAGGTTTAGATTGGCCAAAGAGCACTCTTGAGATGCAACGTAACTGGATTGGTAAATCTAAAGGTGTAGAAA
>CAVDTI010000015.1:0-442 GCA_963611905.1 Faecalibacterium prausnitzii
AGGGGAAGACATTGCTAAAAAGTTAGGAACTATTGGATATTTAACGTCTTTAGAAAGGGTTAGCTTAGGCAATTTTAAAATAGAAGAAGCGGTTTCTATCGATTCTGTAAATGAAGATTCTTTGGTAGATCCAAGTAAATACCTAACTCAATTTGAAAGATATGAAGTTGAAGATGAAGAAGACCTCCGTGATGTCTATAACGGAGTGATGTTATATATAGGAAAAAATCTTGGAGAAAGGGTTTTGCTCACTAACAAAGGCAAAGCGATCGCTATCTATAAAAAGGTATTAGATACTCTTGCTTATAAACCTGAAAGAGGACTCTTTTAATGGAAAAAATATATTTCCAAGCAGGAGAAGATGTTAAAAAACTAACCAATGGTTCTCTGCTGCTTGGCTATTTTGATGGAGTTCATAAAGGTCATCAAGAATTAATTAAGA
>CAVDTI010000015.1:476-1198 GCA_963611905.1 Faecalibacterium prausnitzii
AATTAAGAAGGCAAAAGAGTCTTCAACTTTAACTGGGGTTCTTCTTTTTGATTCAAACTTAGCTAGCTTAATTCCTGGAAGTGGTAAGAAAGCAAAAGAACTCACCTCTTTAGACGAAAAGATGGATTTATTTTCTGCTTATGGTATAGATAGAGCCTATATTGTCCATACAGATATTAATTTTCTAGCTTTAAGAAAAAACGATTTTATCGATAAGGTCCTTAATAAAATCGCTCCATCTATAATTGTTGTAGGAGAAGACTATACTTTCGGCTATAAGAAAGAAGGAGACGTTTCCTCACTTAAAACTCATTTCAACGTTTTTTCTTCCTCTCTTCTTGAGGATGAATATGGAAAAATATCCACAAGAAATATTATTTCTTTCATCGAAGAAGGGAAAATAAAAGAAGCAAATTCCGAATTAGGATACATGTATTCCCTTAAAGGAAAGGTTATTCATGGTTTTGAAAACGGAAGAAAAATCTCTTATCCAACAGCAAATATAGAAATAGATAATATGCATGTCGTACCTAAAACGGGGGTTTATGCAGGATATACAAAAGTTGATGACAAAGAGTATCCTAGCGTAATTAACATAGGAAACAATCCAACAGTAGGTAAATTAAGCCAAAATATCCTCGAAAGTCATCTACTAAACTTCAACGGAGATTTATACGGCAAAGAAATTCAGGTTTTCTTCTTTGACTGGATCAGGGGAGAAA
>CAVDTI010000015.1:1208-15536 GCA_963611905.1 Faecalibacterium prausnitzii
CACTGGAAGAACTTAAAAAACAACTAGATAAGGATAGTAAATATTTCGATAAATTCTAAAGAAAAAAGCACTCGATTGAGTGCTTTTCCTATTTATTTAATGCTTCTTTTTCGGCTTTTTGATGAGCATCGAATTTCTTTCTTTCTGAAGTATCAAGGATTCTCTTTCTCATTCTGATAGCATGAGGAGTGATTTCAACTAATTCATCGGAATTGATGTAATCAAGACACGCTTCAAGAGACATCTTTCTTGGGGCCTTAAGAACAATCATCATTTCACGAGTAGAAGAGCGAACGTTTGTCATAGGTTTTGCTTGAGTGCAATTGACAGCTAAGTCAACTGGATAACGGTGTTCACCAACAATCATGCCTTCATAGCAAACATCACCTGGCACAACAAACATCGTTCCGTGTTCTTCAACCTTTTGTAAAGCATAGGAAGTGGCTTGGTTTTGACCTTTATCCGTTGCAACGAGAACGCCGATATTTCTTTCGCCGATATCCGTTTTTAACATTGGACGGTACTCTTTGAACATATGGTTGATGATTCCGTAGCCTTTAGTCATTGTCATAAAGTTAGAAATAAAACCGATAAGGCCACGAGAAGGAATGACGTAGTTCAAACGCGTTGTAACTCCATTATCATTCATATCAATGAGGGAAGCGCCTCTTTCTCCAAGAGAAGTCATCATGTCCCCAACAAATTCATTCGGAACGTCGATTTGCAAATCTTCGAATGGTTCGTATTTCACTCCATCGACAACTTTAACGATAACTTGAGGTTTAGAAACTTCGAGTTCGTATCCTTCACGACGCATTGTTTCAATCAAAACGCCCAAGTGAAGTTCGCCACGTCCAGAGACAATCCATCTTTCCGTATTAGGAATGCGTGAGAATTTTAATGAGACGTCTCTTTGTGTTTCTTCATAAAGTCTTTCTTCAAGAACGCGTGCGGTAACTTTCTTTCCGTCTTGCCCTCTTAATGGAGAAGTGTTTGTGCCAAATTCCATTTGAAGGGTAGGCTCATCAACACGTAAGGCAGGCAAGGCTTCAACGCCTTTTGGATCACAAATCGTGTCAGAAACACCCATGTCGGTTAAGCCAGCAATGCCGCAAATATCACCAGCTTCTACTTCGCTAACTTCGTTTTTGCTCATACCATAGAATGTATAGAGTTTCATGACTTTGAAGTTGGTAGTGGTGCCATCTTTTCTTAAATCAGTTAAGGTATCGCCAACGTGAACGTGACCTCTTCTAACTGTTCCAATGCCAATTCTTCCGACAAAATCATTATAATCGAGCAATGCGGATTGCCATTGGAATGGAAGAGATGGGTCACATTTTGGGGCAGGAATATTTTTGATAATCAAATCGAATAAACAATCCATCCCTGGCTTTTGTGTACTTGGATCTGGGTCAAGGGAGGAAGTGTTGTTTAGCGCAGAGACATAGCAAACAGGGAATTCAAGTAAATCATCTGGTGCGCCAAGCTCAATTAATAAATCAAGGACTTCATCAACAGCTTTCTTAGGGTCGGCATTTGGACGATCGACTTTGTTAATAACAACAATTGGTTTGATATGATTTTCAAGAGCATTTTTTAAAACGAAACGCGTTTGAGGCATAGTTCCCTCATAAGCGTCGACAAGAAGAAGACAACCATCGACCATGTGCATAATTCTTTCGACCTCGCCACCAAAGTCAGCGTGCCCTGGGGTATCGACGATGTTAATCTTCGTATCATTCCATTTAACAGCAGTGGTTTTGGCTAAGATTGTAATCCCTCTTTCGTGCTCTAATGGGTTCGAGTCTAACATTCTATCTCTGATTTCTTCGTTATCCCTGAATGTATGAGAAGAGGTTAATAGTGAGTTGACTAGAGTTGTTTTACCGTGGTCAACGTGGGCGATAATCGCGATATTACGCATGTTCATATTGTTTCCTCCTTGAAAGCGTCTTTAGAATTTTATTCTTACGCGTACGTATGCGCAACAACTTCTTATTGTGTAAGCGTTTAACCTAATCAAAAAACCTTTGAAATAAGATTTATGCACGTGTAAAATACTTTTTGCGGCATGCCCTTGTTAAGCCACTCTCTTTGACTTAACTTAGACATCGCTAAGACGATTCGGAAGGAGAAAAAACATGTTAACAAAAGAAGAAAAGAACGTCATCATCCAAAAATACGGAAAGGATCAAAAAGATACTGGTAACACACAAGTTCAAGTTGCCATTCTTACAAAGAGAATTTCTGAACTCACAGCTCACTTAAAGAAAAACAAAGGCGATTCAGTTGCAAAACGTTCCCTTACTGAGCTTGTTGGAAAACGTCACGCTCTCTTAGCTTATCTTGAAAAGAACGATCATGAAGCATACCTTGCTTTAATCGATTCTCTTAAACTTCGTAAATAAGCATTTCTTATTAGCCTCGTTATTCGAGGCTTTTTTCTTTAAAAGAATTTAGCCCTTATGGGTAAGATGTGTTACAATCAATCAGTATTACAAAAAAAGGAAAATTAAATGAGTAAACAAGTATTCCAAATGGAGTTTGAAGGTCGTCACCTTCAAATTGAAACCGGTGAGATTGCCAAACAAGCCGATGGTGCAGTCTTAGTCCGTTTCGGCGACACTGTTGTTTTGTCTACAGCATGTTGCGCCGATGAACCAAAAGGAGGAGATTTCTTCCCTCTTACAGTCGACTATATTGAAAAACAATATGCTTCAGGGAAAATTCCACAAAGTTTCCTTCGCCGCGAGGGTTCTCCAGATGCCCATCAAACCTTAAGCGCACGTCTTATTGACCGTCCAATTCGTCCTTTGTTTGCTGAAGGATTCCGTAATGAGGTTCAACTCGTTAACACGGTTATGTCTTGTGATCCAGCCGCTCCGCAAGAGATGGCTGCTATGCTTGGTGCTTCTTTAGCGCTTTGTATCTCTAACATTCCATTCGATGGACCTGTTGCAGGTGTTGTTGTCGGAAGAATCAATGGCCAATTTGTCATTGACCCAAGTGTTGATGAAAAACCATTAAGTGATATCAATTTAACGGTTGCTGGCACAAAAGAAGCCATCATGATGGTTGAAGCAGGAGCGGATGAAGTTCCTGAAGAAGAAATGCTCGATGCTATCATGTTTGGACATGAAGCAATCAAAAAACTTTGCGCTTTCCAAGAAGAAATCATTAAAGCGGTCGGAAAAGAAAAACGTCATATTGATTTATATGCTCCTGATGAGAATGTCAAAAACGACATTTATTCTCGTATAAACGATCGTATGGTCGATGCTATAGATCACACGATGGATAAACTTGAAAGACAAGATAAGATTGATGCTTTAAAGAATGAAATCCTTGATGATTATGATGCAAGAGAATATGCAAACGAAAAAGAACATTCACAAACGATGCTCATGGTCGAAGATATTCTCGAAGGGATGGTCGCAAAGGAAGTTCGTCGCTTAATCATCGAAGACAAGGTTAGACCAGACGGACGTAAGGTTGATGAAATCCGTCCTCTTGACGCTCAAATCGATCTTCTTCCAAGAGCACATGGTTCAGCCATGTTTACACGTGGACAAACTCAAGTTATTTCCACAACAACCCTAGGCCCTCTTTCTGATGCGCAAATAATTGATTCCCTTACTGGCGAAGCCAATAAGACTTTCATGCATCAATATAACTTCCCACCATATTCTGTCGGTGAAATCGGAAGAATGGGTCGCCCAGGACGTCGTGAGATTGGCCATGGCGCCTTAGGTGAGAGAGCTCTTAGCTATGTCATCCCATCAATTGAAACCTTCCCATATACGATTAGATGTGTCGCCGATGTTGTTGAATCAAACGGTTCATCTTCTCAAGCTTCTATCTGCGCTTCTTGCCTTTCTCTTATGGCAGCAGGCGTTCCAATCAAGAACGTTGTTTCCGGTATTGCTATGGGCTTAATCACAGATGATCCAAACCGTGCTCCAGATAAAGAAACAAATCACTATACAATTCTTACTGATATTCAAGGTATGGAAGACCACTTCGGTGATATGGATTTCAAGTGCGCTGGCACAGTTAAAGGTATTACCGCTCTTCAAATGGATATCAAGATTCATGGCGTTACAAGAGAAGTCTTATCCGAAGCTTTAGCCCAAGCAAATAAAGCTCGTGCTGAAATTCGTACGGTCATGGAGAATTGCATTGCTAAACCACGTGAAGAAGTTAGCAAATACGCTCCAAAGATGGTTACATTCAACATTGATCCAGATAAGATCAGAGACGTTATCGGAACTGGCGGAAAAGTCATTAACGATATCATCGCAACTTGTGGACAAGTTAAGATTGATGTCGAAGATTCTGGTAAAGTTACAATCTATCACACCGATAAAGATATGATTGCAAAAGCCAAAGAAAGAATCGATAACATTGTTCGCGAAGCAAAAGTTGGCGAAATTTACGAAGGTAAAGTCACTAGAGTTGAAAACTATGGTGCATTCGTTAATCTCTTCGGCGATACAGATGGACTTTGCCATGTTTCCCGTTTAGATTGGAAATATATTGATGATGCAACAAACGTCGCTAAAGTCGGAGATGTCTTAAAAGTCGTTGTCATTGGACTTGAAGAAGGCAAGATTAAACTATCTCATCGTGAATTCATCGAAAAACCTGCCGATTACGTTGAACGTCCAGAGCGTCCAACAAAAGGTGATCGTCCAAATGGTGGAAACAAAGGCGGACATTCCCATTCCAACCACGGACCACGCAAAGATCGCCATTAATTTCTAAAAAATATGAATTGCCTATCTCGTTTGAGGTAGGCTTTTTTGAATCAGAAAACAATTAAACGTCCGCATTTTTTAAGGCAGTTAAAAAATTCTTTATTTTTTCTGAACTAAATACCGATTTATGTTTTACAAAATCATTTATTTATCTATAATAAATAACGTTATGGAAGACATAATTATTATTGGAGCTGGCGCGGTTGGTTCTTTTATTGCCCGGAGCCTTTCACGTTACAAGCTAGAAATTTTAGTTCTTGAAAAAGAAAATGATGTGGGCAATGTTACTTCAATGGCTAATTCAGCCATAGCACATTCTGGCTATGACCCATTACCTGGAACAAAGAAAGCCAAATTCAATGTTTTAGGAAACAGAATGATGAAGCAAGTTTGTAAAGAACTTGACGTACCATTTGAAGAATGTGGAACGATGACAGTGGCGATTTATGATTCTCAATTGCCAATGCTTGATGAATTACTAGAAAGAGCAAAGCAAAACGGCGTTCCTGCTAGAGTTCTTTCGAAAGAAGAGGTTAAAGAATTAGAACCTAATATCAATCCTGAAGTAAAAGGAGCCCTTTTATGCCCAACAGGTGCGATTATTTCTCCTTTTGCTTTAACAACACATGCTATGGAAAATGCCTGTGATAATGGCGTAAAACTTCATTTAGATGAAGAAGTTCTCTCTATCACTCATAAAGATGATTCTTTCCTTGTTAAAACAAATAAAGGAGAATACGAAGCAAAAGTCGTTGTTAATGCGGCAGGCCTACATTCTGATGACATCGCTAAAATGGTCGAACCAATTTCCTGGAACATCATTCCAAGAAAAGGCGAATATTATGTCCTTGATCACTATGCGAAAGGACTAGTAAATCACGTTTTATTCCCGTTACCTAGTGAAAAAGGAAAAGGAATCCTTGTCACAATGACAACCTCTGGCAACTATCTTGTTGGTCCATCAAGTGAAGTCCAAGATGATAAAGAAGATTTATCCACAGACACTTTAACTTTACAAAATGTAAGAAAACAAGCTCTTTCTTTAGTCCCTTCAATTCCTTTCAACCAACAAATCAGAGTTTTTGCAGGCGTTAGAGCTACTCCATCAACTCACGATTTCATTATCGAACCTTCTAAGACATATCCAAATTTCATTAATGTTGCAGGTATTGAATCGCCAGGCTTGGCTTCATCACCCGCAATTGGTGAATACGTTGCAACTGAATTAGTTGGCAAAATTCTAAAATTAGAAGAGAAAGACAACTATAAGAAAGAAGTAAGACCATATTTAAAACCAAAGAAAATGCCTTTGGAAGAAAGAAATGCTCTGATTGCAAAAGATCCGCATTATGGCGAAATCATTTGTGATTGTGAGAAAGTATCAATCGGCGAAATTGAAGACGTTTTGTCTAGAAGTGTTCCGGTTAAAACCGTTAAAGGCATAAAGAAACGTACGCGTGCTGGATTTGGCAAGTGCCAAGGCGGCTTCTGCCAACCTAAGGTCATTAACCTTTTAGCGAAGAAATGGGGCATATCTCCTTTGGAAGTTCTTTACGATAAGGATGATAGCTACATTCTTGAAACCGAGGTCAAGAAGGAGAAATAGCGATGGAAACGAAAGATTTAGTTGTTATCGGCGGTGGAAGCGCAGGAATGGCTGCGGCGGTGGCCGCCTTCGATAATGGAATCCGCGATATTTTAATTCTTGAAAGAAACGAATTTTTAGGCGGTATTCTTAACCAATGTATTCATAATGGGTTCGGTTTAACTCTTTTCAAAGAAGAATTAACTGGTCCTGAATTTGCTTATAGATTTATCGAAAAAGTAAAAGAAAAAAATATCGAATACAAGTTGAAGACATATGTTACTAACATTTCGAAAGACAAGGTAATTACGTATTCTTCAGCAAAAGAAGGTGTTAAAGAGGTTCAAGCAAAGGCTATTATCATGGCTGCAGGATGTTATGAAAGAAATGCTGGTGCAATTGGCATTCCTGGCGATAGACCTGCAGGCATATTAACTGCTGGACAAGCTCAGCTATTCCTTAATGAATATGGCTATATGGCTGGCAAACGTGTTTTTATTTTGGGCAGTGGCGATATTGGCTTAATCATGGCAAGACGTTTGACGCTTGAAGGAGCAAAAGTTCTTGGCGTTGCTGAAATTTGCCCATGGTCTAACGGTCTTAATCGTAACATGGTTCAATGTTTATACGATTATGATATACCTTTGTATTTAAGCCATACTGTTAGCAAGGTCGTAGGCAAGTCTAGATTAGAGAAAGTCATCATTTCAGAAGTGGACGAAAGAAAGAATCCAATTCCTGGAACAGAAAAAGAATTTGACTGTGATACATTAATTTTATCCATTGGCTTAATTCCTAATAACGATCTCCTTAAAGATGCAGGAATAAAGGTTGGACAATCTCGTGGTGCATTGGTCAATGAAAACTATGAGACAAGCCAAGAAGGTGTCTTTAGCTGTGGCAACGTTCTTCATGTCCATGACTTAGTCGATAACGTTGCGATGGAAGCAAAAATAGCAGGTGAATCTGCTGCTAAGTATCTCAAAGGAGAACTTGATCATTCTTCCTCCTTTATCGAAACAAAAGCAGGCCCAGGTATTGGTTACGTCGTTCCTGGTTTGATAGATCTAGCCTCTGCGCCTGATTCAATAGAATTCAAGTTCAGAGTTCGCCAACCATCAAAGAATGTTTATATTGTCTATAAATTCAATGGTGAAATCATCAAAAAAGTTCTTAAACAAGTGATTATACCGAGTGAAATGGAAATTCAAAAACTTCCTAAAAACTTACTAAAGTCCAACCAAGGTACTTTGGAAATTTCCTTAGTTAATAAGGGGGATTTATTATGAGAGAATTAATTTGCATTTGCTGTCCTAGAGGTTGCCATCTTAAAGTTGATGACAATCTTAATGTAACTGGCAACTTCTGCCCTCGTGGAGAAAAATATGGTAAACAAGAAGTTTCAAATCCTACCAGAGTTGTAACTTCGACCGTTCGTATCGATAACGCGGAATTGGCGATGTGTCCAGTTAAAACAAAAGAACCAGTTTCGAAAGCAAAGATATTTGACGTTATGAAGTCAATTAACGAAACTCATATCCAAGCTCCTGTTCATATTGGGGATGTAATTATAGCAAACGTTTGTGACACTGGTGTTGATGTTGTTTCTACACGTAACATGGAGAAAATATAAAGAATGAAAATCCTTATTGCATCAGATATTCATGGCAGAGTTGAACGCATGAAAATGCTTGAAAAACAAATTCTTGCGTTTGAACCTGATAAGATCTTTCTTTTAGGCGATTTCATGTATAACGGCCCAAGAAACGGCGTTCCTGAAGATTATGAACCGATGGAAGTTAGCAAAATTCTCAACAAATACGCTTCAAAGATTGTTGGAGTAAGAGGAAATTGCGATTCTAGAATCGATGGCTCCTTGCTTGATTTCCCTCTAGAAGATTGTCCACGTTTTGAATATGCCGGTCGTTATTTTGACCTTTATCACGGTGATGAATATTCTATTGCCCTCTTAAAGGCGCAAGATGGTGATATTCTTTGCTCTGGACATACTCATGTTCAAGTTCTCGAAAAAAGAAATAACAAAATCTTTTTAAATCCAGGCTCTACCTCTTTCCCAAAAGGAGGAAATGAACCTTCGTATGCAACAATCGAAGGCAACCTCATAACCATAAGGAGATTGAGCGATTCTTCTCTAATTAAAGAACTCGATATAGACTAGCCCCTTCGAGGGGCTTTTCTTTTTAAGAAAATGAGAGCCTTTTCATATTCCTAACATAGCCTTTAAAGATTATAATAATCTTTGTAAAAAGTATTTTTAGTTTTTGATTTTTTAGAAAGGCAATATGAATATGAGCGATAAAGTTAAAATTTTTGCCCTTGGCGGACTTGATGAAGATGGTAAAAACTGTACTGTCGTTGAAGTTAATGATGAAATTTACGTTGTTGGATGTGGAATTAAATACCCAGACAAAACAATGCCTGGAATTGATTTCGTAATTCCGAATTTTACGTATTTGCTTGATAACAAAAAACGCGTAAAAGCTTATCTTCTCCCACATGGGCATGATGATGAAGTTGGCGCTTTGGCCTACATTTACAAGGACATTCCCGCTCCAATTTACGGATCAAAAGTTACAATTGAAATGTTTAAGAACTTTGCTCGTCACGTTGGGTTAGGGGATACAAAGTTTAATTTCAATGTTGTGGAACCTTCCTCGACCTTCTATGTCGGAAAAAGAAAAATCTCCTTCTTCCAAACATCACATAACGTAGCCCAATCTAGTGGCATTGCTATTTCCTCGAACTTAGGAAACGTTGTTATTACCTCTGATTTTGTTATCGAAAATAACGCTTCTCCATCTTATTTGACCGATTTAAATATGATTGCGAAGATTGCGGAGGATAAAACCTTAGTTCTTTGCCCTGAATCTGTTTTTGCTAGTAAACTTGGTTATACGGCTCCTAAATATAAGCTTGCTCCGCTCATTGAGAAAATCATTAAAGACGCGCCAGGCAGAACGTTTGTTGCGATGTTTAGCTCAAATTTCTATAACATCGATGAAATATTACAAATTGCAGTTTCCTCTCGTAAAAGAGTTATCCCTTATGACGAAGAAACCGCGGATACATTGAAGAGCATGCAAGAGTCGGGACAATTTATTTTGCCACGCGATAACTATGCCTCTTATGAAGATATCAATCGTTACAAAGCCACTGATGTCATCGTTTTGATGCTTGGTTTTGGCACAAGATTATATAGCAAGATTGCTCTGCTTGCTTCTGGACAAACGGAAAGTAGCAGACCTGTTTCCTTAGGAGAGATGGATACTTTCATTATGGCTTGCCCGTCTAATGACAATACCGAAATTGAAGCAACTGACGCCCTTGATGAACTTTATAAGAGCGGTTGCCAGGTTACAAATATCTCCAAAAAACTATTTTTCAGAATGCATGCTTCGGAAGAAGATTTGAAGATGATGATCTCTCTTCTCCATCCAAAGTATTACATTCCTTTGAAGGGATACTACAAGGATTTGCTTACCAATGCAGAAGTCTCTTTGAAAATGGGCGGAAGCTTAAACCATCAATCCGTATTCCTTCTTGAAAATGGGGCATGCGTCCATTTTGATGAGAAGGGAGCAAATATGATTCCTGATGAAATCCCTCATGGCGATGTCATGATTGATGGAATCGGGGTAGGAGATGTAGGATCTGCTGTTTTAGAAGATCGTCAAAAGCTTTCTCAAGGCGTTGTAATTATGGCTGCAACTCTTGAAAAAGGAACCCATAAGATAATTGGAGCCCCGGATATTCAATTCCGTGGTTTAGTTATGATGGGTGATGGGGAAGCTCTTCTTCGTGATGTTACAAAAGTCTTTAGCGAAACTCTTCGTGAGGATATCGCTAGAGGAACTATGTCATTAGAAGATATCAAAGATGATCTCTATGACCATACATTCCGTGTAATTCGTCGCCAAA
Source organism: Faecalibacterium prausnitzii (assembly GCA_963611905.1). Classification (GTDB taxonomy): domain Bacteria; phylum Bacillota_I; class Bacilli_A; order RFN20; family CAG-826; genus UBA4951. The sequence continues at coordinate 11,493 of CAVDTI010000015.1, forward strand.
CTGGCAAGGAACCTATGGTTTTGCCGTTACTCATCGAAAAATAATGTCTTGTTTGTAAGGGGAGTTTTATGAAAAAAACTTATTCTTCAAGCCAAATAATTCGCGCCTTAGGCGCAATGATCGCGATTTTAGCGATGATTTTCTTGCTTTCTGCATTTACAAAAACAACTTGGGGCATTGCCTTTATTTTCGAATACCTCTTCGGAATTTTAGGCTATTGGGTGCTACAACCCGCTTTTCTCCTTTTGGGGCTTACGCTTCTTTTTAAAGGAGAAAAAACAAAAAACATCGTAACCTGGAAATTTGTTTTAGGTTTTATTTTAGCTTTTATTGGGGTTTCCTTAATCTTTGGTTATTGCAGTTCTAACTACTATTCCGAAAACTCATTAAGCATCTACGATTTATATGGAACAAAAGAAAGCGGGCTTAAGGGAGAATTTGTTAATGGACAAGGAATTTTTAGTCTCCATAATGGTGGTGGAATTCTTTTCACTCTCCTAGCAAATGGCATTAATAAAATCGGAAGAGCATTAACCATAACGATTTCTGTAATTGCGATAATCGCTGGTTTTTTCTTCCTTTTCTATACCTATATAATGAGATTCATTCACTTTGTATCTTCTAAAGTTGGCGCGTATAAAGCTAAAAAGGAAAGCCAAGAAAACATACGTAGAGAAGAAGAAGCTCAGAAGAGAGCGCTTGAAGAATACGTTGAGCAAAATAAACCCATTGAAATGGACGATGATTCTACTCCAATTGCCGAACTTGATTTCAACGTTAAGCCTGAACCCGTGGAAGAACCTTTATCAAGAACGAGTTTATACCATTCCAAACACGTTTCCGAAGTTTCTCCTGTACCTCAAGAAACAACACCTGTAGAGCCAACTAGAAGCGATATTTATATTGAAGAAAGCTTTAGCAATGGCGGTTTAAAAGAAGCGGTCTTTGATCCAAACGAGTATTCTCCTTCCTTTGAAACGAATAAAAAAGCGCAAACTCAGGCAAAAGCGACCGTTCAAGTCTCTAAGCAAGAACCTATAGTTCCAGAGACCAAACAACATGATTTTGGCGAGATTGTTTTGCCTGTTTTTGATGATGAAATCACGGCTCAAATCAAGGATGATCTTCCTGTTCATGAAGAAAAAGTTGCTACTCAACCAATTCAAGAAGAAAATCCTTCTTTTAGAGAAACTTATAGTGAAAAACACGAAGAACCAATCGTTCAAAGACAAACTTATGTTGAACCAAAAGAAGCTTTCATTAATGAGCCAGAAGAAAATAACAATACATATACTGAATCTGAACCTATCGAAGAGCCTGTGGTTGAAGAAAAACAGCCAGAAGTAGAAGAAGACTTCGGAGAAATTTCTATTTCCGAAGAAGAAAAAGAAGTTGAAGAAGCTTCAGCCGAAGAAGCGGAACCTATCGTTAAAGAAGAACCAAAAATCGAAGAAAAACCTGCTCCTATCGAAGATAATTCCGTTTTAATGAAGAAAAAAGAAGTCAGTGAAGAAGAAAAACTTGGAATTAAGCCTGCTAAAGTACGTCCTCCATATGAATTCCCTCCATTGGATTTGCTTAAGACTTATACGATAGACCCACATGTTGTTGAACAAAACAAACTTCTCTGCCAACAACGTACGGACATAATTAACCAGACTTTTGACTCATTTAATGTTGGAGCGCAGGTTGTTTCCTACACAATCGGGCCTTCTGTTACTAGATACGATATTCAAGTTGAACGTGGCGTATCCGTTTCTTCAATTGGAAGATACATCAAAGACGTTTCCGCTAGACTTGGCGGCGTTCACACTCGTTACGAAGAAATCATCATGGGAAAAACCACATCTGGTTTAGAAATCGCTAACGATAAGTCCACGACAGTTTCCTTTAGAGAGATGCTTGAAGCGCTCCCTGACGATCCATCAAAGAACATGTACGTACCTTTTGGTGTCGATATTTCAGGAAATAAAGTGTGTGCTGATTTAAGTGAATTCCCACACATGCTTATTGCTGGTGGTACTGGTTCAGGTAAATCTGTTTTTGCACACGGAATTTTGGCTTCACTTATTATGCGTAACCGTCCAGAAGACGTAAAACTCGTTTTAATTGACCCTAAACGTGTTGAAATGGTCAAATATCAAGACATTCCTCATCTTCTTTGCCCAGTCATTAAAGATCCAAGTCAAGCAAAAGTGTGCCTAGACAAATTGATTGATGAAATGGAAAAGAGACTTATTCTCTTTGAGTTTGCCGGAGTCAGAAATATCCGTTCTTATAATGAAAAATATTGTCCGAAAGCAGGGGTTGAACCAATGCCATTCATCGTTGTCTTTATCGATGAATATGCTGATCTTTCTGATACTTGTAAGAATATCGGTGAAAGTGTTGTTAGAATTGCTCAAAAAGCCCGTGCCGCTGGTATTCACCTTATTGTGGCTACACAAAGACCTTCTGTTAACGTCATAACTGGCGTCATTAAAGCCAATCTTGGTGTTCGTGTCGCCTTAAAAGTTAAATCATCACAAGACTCTCAAACCATTTTAGGAAGAGGTGGCGCGGAAGAACTTAACGGACATGGTGATATGCTTGTCGATTGTGCCCAAGTTTCTCGCGGTGGTGGATTCGTCCGTTGCCAAGGTTGTTTCATTCAAGATGAAGAACTTGAGGCGGTAACCGAATTTATCAAATCTCAACAAAAAGTCGTATATGATCCGAATTTCTCCGATTTAAGCGATCATTCCAATGATGAAAAGATAGCAGAAGAGAACGAAAGAATTGAAAGAGCCGCACAAAGAGAAAAAGAAAAAGGCGATCTTTATGAAACGATTAAAGCTGATGTAATGATGCAAGAATACACTTCGATTTCGAAGATTCAAAGAACCTATTCCGTTGGATTCCCACGCGCAGGTAAAATCTTCAACCGTTTAAAGGAAGAAGGCATCGTTGGAGAACCTGATAGCGCCTCCTCAGCAAAAGGAGCAAGAGTTCTTGTCCACGATCCTTCGATGTTATCTAATGGTAATGAAAAATTTGCTGGAGATAATGATAAATGAAAATAGGATGCGATGTCGTTGATTTAAGACGTGTTAAGATTGATTCTCTCCCTTTCGTTAATGGTGTTTTGTCAAAAAATGAAATTTCTATTTTTGAAAAAAGGAAAGACAAAAGAGAATTCTTAGGCGGTAGATTTGCTGCAAAAGAAGCGTTTCTTAAAGCCCTTGGCTGCGGCATTTCTGGAGCAAGAATGAACGAAATAGATGTTCGCTATAAAGAAAATGGCCAACCATATATCGTTTATAAGGAAAACAATTACGATGTTTCGATTTCACATGATGGAGACTACGCGTTTGCTGTAGTAATAATTTTATGAAAGATACTTATATTGCTGCTAGATTAATTTCACCAGATACAATTCGTTTTGTATCCCTATCCGATATTAATTTCAATAACGAAACTTTTTACTTGCTTATTGATGGTTCAAAGAAAATTCGTTTATATCCAACAAAGAACGTATCAACGCCATCTCATGTGTTTATCGAATTTAAATTATCTGAGCAATTGGAATTAGGCCATTCTTATTTCGTTTATTTGCCATTAATCGGAACTTATCCGGTTGATGTTAGCGAAGCAACCACATTTTCCAATTTTGATAAGAAATATTTCTATAGCGGCGAGCTTGGAGCAAAATATAGTAAAGAAAAAACAACATGGAAAGTTTGGGCGCCATTGGCAAGCTCAGTTAAACTTGAATTGATAAATGGTGATTCTATTGATTTAAGAAACATGGACCGTTTAGAAAACGGTGTATATTCTTTGACTATTAACGGAGATTTCAAACTTCAAAAATATAGATATTTGGTAACAAATAACGAAATAAGTGTTTCATCTATTGATCCGTATGGCATATCTTCAACAGCAAATGCGAAAGAGTCTGTTGTCATCGATGAAAATATCTTTAAAGACAATCTTAACAAAGATAAACTCCCTCCTTTTTCGAATATTACTCAAGCGATTATTTACGAAGGAAATGTTCGTGATTTA
>CAVDTI010000015.1:15547-17412 GCA_963611905.1 Faecalibacterium prausnitzii
GATAAGCATTCTACGATCGAAAACAAAGGAAAATATTTAGGATTAACGGAAAAAAGAAAGAAAACAAAAGGCGGAAATCCTATTGGCTTAGATTATTTAAGTTACCTCGGAATTACCCATTTGCAACTTCAACCATTAAATGACTTTGGCTCCGTAAACGAAGAAAAAGGCTTTGAAGAATATAACTGGGGATACGATCCAATTCAATACTTCACGCCTGAAGGTTCTTATTCCAGCGATCCTTCAAACCCGTTGAGTAGAGTTAGCGAATTACAAAAGATGATCTCTAATCTTCACAATGAAGGGATTAGGGTTGTACTTGATGTTGTCTTTAATCACGTCTATGAAAGCCCGTCTGCCTCATTTGAAAAAATTGTTCCAAACTATTATTTTAGAAAAACAAACACGGGGAAACTAACCAACTCATCTGGATGCGGTGATGATTTAGCAAGCGAACGTCCAATGGTTAGAAAGCTAATTATCGATTCTTGCTTATTCTGGCAAAAAGCATACAAAATCGATGGTTATCGTTTCGATTTAATGGGCTTATTAGATAGAGAAACGATAAAAGAAATAGATAGAAAATGTAAAAAAGTGGACCCATCTTTCATAATTTATGGAGAAGGATGGAATATGTACGTTCCAAAAGATGTTGAAGCGGCCAATATGAATAACGCTTTTTCTATAGAGGATATCGGTTTCTTTAATGATTTTTATAGAGAAAATGTTAAGCAATATTGCCTCGGAGATTTGAGTAAAAAGAACGCTTTTATCTTCTCTTTGATTGGTTCTTGTCATGATTGGGATTATAAAGGCGAAATGTTTAGGAAAGCCTCTCAATCAATAAACTATATTGAATGCCATGACAACGGAACTTTTTATGATCATCTGCTTAAAAATACCGCATATAACGATGAAGAGAAACTAGAAATAGTAAAATTAGGTGTCTCTTCCGTACTATTTTCGTTTGGTGTTCCCTTTATTCATATGGGGCAAGAGATCGGCCAAAGTAAGTATTTAAAAGACAATACATATAACGCTGGAGATATATATAACAAATTGTCAGATAATCTTCTTGACGAACGTTTCCAAATGGTGGAATATGTTAAGGGGGCGATAGCTCTTAGAAAGGCTCTCTCCATTTTCGACGAAACAGATCCTAACACTCTTGCTAGTATCATTAACTTCGAAGAATTTGATGGAGGGCTAATCATGAAGGTGAAAGATACTTCCCAATCTTCACCTTGTAAGGAAATTGATTTCATATTCAATGCAACATCAGAATCCCTAACTTATTCATTTGAAGATGATCGCTATTTGATCTTAACCTCTGGTGGGCCTGCACTTGAAGCCAATTTGCTAGCTAAGAATGTTTTAATCCCACGTCATTCTTTAATTATTACCGCGCTCAAAAAATAATCTACCCACATTAAAATTAAGGAGTAATTTATGATTTCCGCTGTTTTCGTTACGGGCCGATTAGGAGAAAAAATAGCTCCATTAGGCCGTTTTGTCGAAGTTGATCGTGTGATACCTGGCCCAATGGGACGATATCAAGTAGATAAGATCCCTGTTTTTACGTATTCGGGTGAAGGCTGTTTGTTTATGAAAGCGCCGATCGGTTCTTTTATAACTTGCAAAGGCCATATGGAAACTGATGAAAAGCTGGGAGTTATCGTAAAAATGGAGTTAGAAGAGATTTTCCCAATGAAACAGAAGGGGTGCTGATATTTCTCTTTTCCGTTAATGAGTTTATAATACTTTGTATGTTAAAGTATTTGAGATTAATTTTTACCGTTGGAATCAGAATTATTTGGGATTTCATTTTTTACATCAACCGTTATGCTAAGCATCCGGAGAAATAC
>CAVDTI010000016.1:0-8849 GCA_963611905.1 Faecalibacterium prausnitzii
AGACAAGAGAGGTTACCGCAAGTGCCCAAGTCGTATCTTCGCTTTCTGGATGGTTAACTGGGATTAAGAAGAGATCCGCAACGACCGCTTCAACGCTCCAAGCGATTCCAGCAATAGATATTGCAACCATGGCTGCAACAAGTAAGTATCCAATGCCGGCAAACTTACCAAGCTTTTCTCCAAAGAGAGCTAAGCAAATTCCAAGAAGGAAGGCAATAATGCTTAAGGAAGTAACTGTAGCAGATAATGGGTTTCCATAGAGGAATCCTGTTGTTGAATTAATCAAGAAGATGATAAATCCAGGAACAAGAAGAACCACAGAAGCAAGTAAGAGGTAGCTCCAAATAGTTTGTTTAGCTAAGAAGTTTTTCATATTTATCTTTCCTCCTTTTTCTTACGGAGAGTAACAACAAGTGACAATCCTCCAAAGACTGCGACAAGTCCAGCGGAGACACCGATCATTGTCTTATACATGACTCTCCATGAAGTTTCGACTTGTTCGGTTCTGATGGTGACATCAGTATTGTTCAAGACATTAGAATGGCAAACCGAATATAAGATGTACTTAATGTTTCTCTTTAATGCAGCGCACATTTCAGGATATTTGATGATTTCGGTTTCGTTCCAATAAGAGAAACTTGGGCTACCAAATCCACAGAAGGCCGTTGTTCCGAATAACATGGATTCTTTTGGAGCGGCTTTTAATGAGACACCAGTAAAGTCAGTGACGTTATAGCCTTTGAAGCCCCATTCATCGCGCATGATGTCTTGCATAACCGCTTTATTAGCGCTAGAAGGAACTGCACCAATACGGTTATAAGAAGTCATAACACCAAGAGCACCTTCTGTGTAGGTATCTTTCTTAGACTCATCATTAACCCATTTTGCTGGTTTGCCTTTTGCAGTGAAGGCTTTGTTGAGGTTACGTAATTCAAGTTCACGAGCAGATTGTTCGTTCATGAAGGCCGCAACACCTGAACGATTAATTTCTTGATCGTTGAAGGCGGCGTGTTTGATGTTAACTAAGCATCCCATTGATTGAGCGCCTTGAACAATCGCAGATCCGATATACCCAGAGAGAACTGGATCTTCTGAGAGATATTCGCCACCACGGCCATTATATCCGTGACGTTTGATGTTCATTGCAGGGCCAATCATGATTGGTAAGCCAAGATCAACAGAGGTTTCGCCTAAGATGATTTCGCCATTTTCATAGGCAAGTTCTTTGTTCCAAGTATAGGCAATGTTTGTTTGTGAAGGAGTGACACGTGTACCAAGATAATCGCCGGTTGATTCAACCTTTGCACTTTCCGCATCTTCCCATGCTTCACCTTGATATTTACCTTCATTGAGATAGTGCGTATCAGATCCACCTGGGCCATCATCTGCGACATACGTTTCAAGACCAACAGACTCGATTCCTTGTAAATTATGGAACGCTTTTGAAGCAAATGTGAGGAATTCAGCTGGCGTAACTTGATCAACAAGTTCATCCCAACGTGTATCGTCCCAATCAGCATTCTTATATTCCTTAATGGTATGTCCATTCTTGACGCCCCACTTATAGGAAGAAGTATCTCCTTCTACTAAATCAATCCAATCACAGGTGAAGAGTTTCTTCATTCTCTCTGTTGGTTGTAATCCTGTGTAGGTCTTAGGGAAGGTTCCGTTCCAATCTGAACGAGAAAGGTAGGTAACTGTGTCTTTGCTAAAGGCATTGAAATCAGTTGCATAGTCTCCTTCGGATAATTTGTTAGTGATGTTTGTACCGTTATCAGAAACAGAGAATGTCTTATCATCAACTCCGCCAGTATGTCCGGACCAATTGAAGGAGTAAACTTTTGTGGCATCTCCACCAACTGATGTTGTACCTTGTTTTGCGAAGACGTTATTTAATGCATCATGTGAAGAGGCGCCAAGAGCAAAATAATAGGTTCCATCATCAACGATAAATGTTTTTTTGCCGTTTGTATCGTAAGATGCAAGGTTCTCTAATTCAACATTTAAGGTGATAGTTTCACTATCTCCCGCTTTAATTGTATCGGTCTTTTCAAAATCGATTAATTGAATTGCACTCTTTTCGACACCATTTTCAACATCGTAGTTTGTATATGGTGTTTGAGCATAAAGTTCAACGGCGTGTTTGCCATCCACTGAGCCAGTATTCTTAACCGTAACCGTGACCTCTGCCGTCTTATGATCGCCAGAAATCTCAACTTTATCTAAGCTTTCTTCGAACGTTGTATAGCTTAAGCCATAACCAAATGGATAAACGACTTCTTGGTCATAATTCCATTCTCCAGTGCCAGTGCCTAAGATACCTTCACCTGTTGTATAAGAACCTGCTTTTGCTGTTTTTGCACTTGTTTTTCCGGAAACAACATCAGCATATCTTGTTTCATAATAACGATATCCAGTGTAGATTCCTTCAGCCCAAATAAGATAGGAATTTAAGTTTTCGCCATTGGCTTTCGTTGTATCATCCCATGGTGTTGAATCACCAGCATTTTGCATTGCTGGAGCTGTTAAACCATTGGAGATATAGATTTCACCAAGACGTCCTGATGGATTGATTTTTCCTTGGAGAACGTTTGCTACCGCTCTAAAGCCATACGAACCAGGATAACCAATCCACATGATGGCGCTAATCGCATCATCATCCTTAAGTTCCTTAATTTCCATGACGTTTGTGGTATTTAAGAGAACGATAACCTTCTTTGAGGCCGCTTTTGCTTCAGCAATCATTTCTTTTTCTTCTGTCGAGAGAGAAAGAACGTTTCCGTTGGTTGTTGTGCTTCCACAATTTTCTTGTCCAGTGCGATATTCTTTCGATTCACCACCTGGGCGTCCAACAATTACGATGGCTGCATCGGAGTATGCGGCATCATCTTTCTTATAGTCGGCATCGATTGCCGCCATATCTGCTGAACCAAGTTCATAGACTTTGTCGGTTCCGGAGATTTCTGTATATTGAGGAGGAGTTGCGCCAAAGCTCTCTCCGCCCCATTCGAAGTCCTTGCAGTAATTCTTATAGACTGCTTGACGAGTTGGATTGATTGAAAGTCCTTCTTCTGTAAAGCATTCCGTAATGGTGTTTCCATTATCGATTGTCGCTTTATCGGCGATCGAGCCCCCGCTATTGCCATAAATTGGAGCATAGCTTCTTAAACCAAAAAGAGAAACTTTTGGTTTGTCCGCTAAAGGAAGAGTGTTGTCTTTGTTCTTAAGAAGAACGAAAGATTCAGCAGCTTCGCGAAGAGCTAAATCCTTATAGCCAGCGATTGCTTCTTTGGCGTTTTTGTATTTAGAAACATAAGACCAGCTATTCTCTGATCCTTCTTTCTTTTCGGTCACGATCTTACTCGATTGTGTACCCCAGGTTTGATCCATTCCTTGTGGGTATTTCTCGAATATCATGCCCATGACCGTGGAGGCAGACAGCAACAAAACGCTAACGGCTGTCAATCCACGAAAAACATTTGATTTAGGCATATTGCCCTCCTTAAATAAATTGGGTCCTACGACTCCAAGCGGAGTTATTGTAAGCACTTACATTATTAAAAAAGAGCACTTTGACCGATTTTGTATCTTTTTATGACATTTTTGGTAAGCGCTTACTTTTTCGTTGGGAAAAGCAAGGATACCTTAAATCTGTTGCCGTTTTGTTCAAAAGAAAATGTTCCGCCGTATTTCTGAGCGATGTATTTAATAGACTTAGTTCCGTATCCATGATAAATCTGATTTTCTTTTGCTGAAATAGGCAAACCATTCGATGAAAACTTAACTTTTTCACTTACATAGTTTTCTTGAATAAGTGAAAGAAAACCATTTTTTATCGATGCAGAAATCTTAATTAGACGGTAGTCACCTTCTTCTTTTGATACTGCTTCGATGGCGTTATCAATCAAGTTACCAAACAAAGAAGATATGTCACTTGCGGACATAAAAGAGAAAGCACTCCCATCGATTATGTAGGTGAAAGTAATATTCTCTTTCGTGCAAAGTAATGATTTCTGAGTGAGAATGATATCCAAGGCGTCGTTACCTGTTTTGGCATAATCGCCATAAATATCAACGACTTTTTCTAATTCATTGAGAGTCTTATTCTTCTCCTCTCCATTCATTTCTTTCAAAAGATTGATTTGATGTTTCATATCATGAAACTTCATGTTCAAAATTTCTTGTTCTTTCTTTGATGTTTCGGATTGATGGGCTTGTAATTCTAATAGAGACACTAAAGTAGCTTTTTCATCTTCTAATTCCTTTGCTTTAGAACCCGCCTCATGAGCGATAGGAACAACGAATTCCAAAGAAACACCGAGAAACATAAGAAGAACGGTATAAACTCTAGGAATTATTCCCCATGATTCAACATATTGGCTAAGAACAGCAGCAATCACGATAATGACAGTTCCAAAAACAAGACTTAAAGAATCTTTCTTTTGCCAACGATAAGGTCTTTTCAAGACAAGAACAAGCAAGGCGAAAAGGGAATAAACAAGCAAGTAAATTCCTAAAAAAGAAAGAACCAAAGAAACCATATTCCAATCCCCAGCATTGTTAGGCATCAAATCATAAAATAAGCCTAGAGAATTCCAAGCGATATGTTGAATGCCAAAAGAAATGGTCACCGCACAAAGCAAAGTTAAAACCGATTCATCATATAATAAGAAGAATGAAAGCAAAAACAAGATTCCTGCCGTAAATATGTAGTTGAAGTTGTAGCTTCCAACCATTAATGCTGGCATCCAATAAAGAAAACAAGGAATTCCAATCACAAAAGGCAAGGCAATCCAAAAACATTTTCGCCTTTTTGAAAAGAGCATCAAAATCAGCAAAGGAATAATTAATTCCAAATAGAATTGATATTTTTCTAATAACAGGGTTTTAAATATCGGCGATCCAGTTTCCATATCTATCTATCCAATGAATTTCCGTAAAATCTCGAAAGACGGACGGCGAATTCTTTTTTATGCGATCTAGATACTGGCAAAATCGACCCATCGTCCATGGTTACCGTTCCATCTGCGAAAAACTTGACTTTAGAAAGATTGATGATGATTCCAGAATTGATCTTAACGAAGACGTCATGATTAACCACTTCTTCGATAAGTTTTAAAGACCCTCTCACCCTAAATGGTTCAAGCCCTTCTTCATGAAGAACGATATTATGATTTACCATCTCAAAATAAATGAGGTCTGAATTATTAAAACGTCTTGCTAAACCGCCTATTTTCAAGAAGAAAGAGCCATTTAAGGTTTGTTTCTTTTTTTCTACAACCTTGTCCATAGCAAAAGACAAATTAGGGAAAGTCACAGGTTTAATAACGAAATCAAGAGCATGAACTTTATAACCGTCAATAGCAAATTGAGGGAGGTTCGTTGTAAAAATTATATCCACAGATTCATTTGTTTTCCGAATCTCTTCTGATGCCTCCATGCCATTCATCCCAGGCATATCAATATCCATTAAAAGTGCATCAAACTGCTCTCTTGAATCCAAGAACTCAAAGGCATTAAGAAAAATCTTTGTTTCAATGCTGATTTCGTTCTCTTTAGCATAGCGTTCCAAAAGCAAGACATCGGCCTTTGCAACATTTTCTTCATTCTCGATAACACCAATACGAACGCTTAACATAGTCTTTTCTTTTTCTAATTATATTAATTTTGATGAAATATGCAAAAGAAGAAAAACCTAAAATTCGTTTTGCCCTAAACTGGCGTTTTCACGACTTATTTTGAACTAGAAAGCCCTTACATTCTTGTTAGATAATATAGATACGTATACAAGAGGAGATTTTTCTATGCTGTTCAACGATAATTGGATCGTCTATGAAGATGGACATAAAGAAGATGCGATAAAGGTGACCTTACCAGATGATCGCATGCTTTCAACGAATAGAGATATTAACAATCCTGGAGGAGTCAATATTTCATTCTTTTCCGGTGGTAAATATATCTATGAAAAAGACTTCGATCTTTCTTTTGAAGAAGGTGAAAAAGTCTATTTTGAATTTGAAGGAGTATATCGTCATCCAAGAATCTATATCAACGATATTGAGGTAGCTCATCGTGAATATGGGTATACAGATTTCATATTTGAGGCAACTTCTGCAGTGAAAAATGGGAAAAATCATATTAAAGTCATTGCAGACAACTCAGATCAGCCAAACTCTCGTTGGTATACTGGATCTGGTATTTATCGTCCAGTTCATATGTGGGTTTTGCCTAAAGAACATATCCTTCCTAGATCAGTTAGAATAACCACCACTTCATACGAAAAAGGCGAAGTCAACATAAAAGCAGTTTTCTCTTGTCAAGGTAAAGGAAAGATCAGAATTCTTGATAACGAAAATGTTGTTTTCGAAAAAGATTTTATCGCTTCTTCGTTAGACGAAAGTTTCCAAATTCCTAATGCTAAGCTATGGAACGTTGGTGAAGGTAACCTATACAAATTAGAACTTTCTTTTGAAAAAGACCATTCAGAAATTAATTTTGGCATCAGACAAATAGAATTAAATAAAGAAAAAGGTTTCTTAATTAACGGGAAGAGAGTGATTCTTAAAGGCGCTTGCATCCACCACGACAATGGCTTACTCGGCGCAAGATGCGATAAAGATGCTGAAGAAAGAAGAGCAAGGCTTCTTTTTGAAAATGGTTACAACGCCATTCGCTCTGCTCACAATCCTATTTCTAGATATTTCCTCGACGAAGCTGACAGACTTGGCCTACTTATTCTTGATGAATATGCCGATTGCTGGTATATCCATAAAACGATGCATGACTGTGCTTCATTTGTCATGAATACATATAAACAAGACTTAAAGGAAATGATCGAAAAAGACTACAACCACCCTTCAGTTATCATGTATTCGCTTGGCAACGAAGTCGCAGAAACAAGTGAAAAGAAAGGCGTTTCTTTTGTTCGCGAAATGGTTAAAACGATAAAAGAAGACGACAATACAAGGCCTATCACATGCGGTGTTAACATTTTCTTCAATGCCTTATATAGCTGGGGCATGGGACAATACTCTGATAAAAAAGCACAAAAGGATGCAAAGAAAAAGCCAACGCAAAAGAAAGCGTCAGTTGGTTCTCAATTCTTTAACGATTTAGCTGGTATTCTTGGTGCAGATTTCATGAAAACTGGCGCTACATTGCATAGGGCGAACGTAAAAACGAGAGATGCCTTCAAAGAGCTCGATGTCGCAGGATATAACTACGGCATCAAGCGTTATAAGCACGATTTGAAACAATACCCTGATCGTTTTATTGTCGGATCGGAGACTTTCTGTTCTGATGCGCTTACCTTCATCGAACAAGCTGAAAAGAACCCACGTTTAATCGGTGATTTTGTCTGGGCAGGATGGGATTATCTTGGCGAAGCTGGAGTTGGAAGCTGGGTAGCTCTCGAAAGAGAAGGCATGAGAGAAGATAAAACAAACTGGTTATTAGCAGGTTCAGGAAGGATAGATATTCTTGGACATCCATGTGCTGAAATGACTTATACTCGTGTTGCATTCGGATTAGAAAAGATTGGCTTAGCTTGTGTTTCTCCTAAAGACTTATATTACGGGCACAGTGCTTCATCTTGGAAACTCTCTTGGGCCCACCGCTCATATGATTATGAAGGATGGGAAGGCAAAAAGATGGTCGCCGAGGTATATTCTAAAGAGCCAGTTGTTGCCCTTTATCAAAACGGAAAACTCATTGCCAAGAAAAAACAAAAAGATGGCGGAAGAGTGTATTTTAAAATCAAATACGTTCCTGGAACCATCGAAGCAGTTTCCTACACAAAAGATGGCAAAGAATATGCTAGAACCTCTCTTTCTACAGTTAAGAAAGAAACATTCTTCCTTGCTAAAGCGGAAAAAGATACAATCAGAGCAGATGAAACTGCCTTTATTAGACTCAATTTCGTTGATCAAGATGGACGTCAAAAGCCACTTGAAAACAGTGAGATCATTGTGACAAACGTTGAAAACGGCTCATTATTAGGTCTTGGAAACGCATGCCCTTATTATACTGGCACTTATTTAGATAACGTTACTCCTGCCTATTATGGCAGAGCCCAAGCCATCATTCGTCCAAACGGACCAGGAGAGGTGAAAGTTTCTTTCAAAACAAAATGTGGAGAACAAACAATTTCCATCTTAGCGAAAGAAGAACCTAAGAAAGAAGACTTCCATATCTAACATTAAGCGGCGTTAAAATGCCGCTTTTTTGTTTGCTTAGATCATAAAAAGACGCCAATTTAATAATGGCGTCGTTTTTTGCTTACTTATCAATAAATGAAACGAATTCTCTCTCTTCGTTTAGAAGAGGTCTTAACCATTTAGCATATTCATCACTTATATCGTTTCCATTAATGATATAAGAGAGAGGGAATGTTGATTCCTTGAGCATAACCTCTTCAATAGGAATCAAAATCGGTTCGACCTTATATGGATATGAAGATATCCTCTTCAATCCTGCCATGACGCCATTTTTCTTATTTAAGACGGCATTCGCAGCTGTTTTTCCCATTAAAATCGCTTCATTTAAATCTACTTCTGAGGCTAAAGCAGAAGAACATCTCGCAATTAAACCAGGCTTTTCAGAACGCGCTTTAATACCGAGTTTCTTGATAACTAATGTTGCTAAATGAGAAGAAACATCGCCAAAATAAGTTGCTCTATCAGTCTTGAAAATAGGTTCTACAATAGAATCGCCATCCTTATCTTTAAGTCCTTCTGAACAGCAAACGATAACGCCTTTCCCTTTTGCCCATTCTCTTTTTACGTCTTCTAAGAATTTATCTTCATCAAAAGGAATCTCTGGAAGATAGATTAAATGAGGGGCATCTCCTT
>CAVDTI010000016.1:8859-11007 GCA_963611905.1 Faecalibacterium prausnitzii
CTCCTTCTTTATCTCTTGCCAAAACACTAGCAGCCGTAAGCCATCCTGCGTTTCTTCCCATGATTTCAATAACACAAACGTGTATTGGAAGGCCTTTAACGTCTTGAGCACAATCTCTCACTGTTTGAACAACATAATTTGCAGCCGATGCAAATCCTGGCGCATGATCTGTTACGCCTAAATCGTTATCGATGGTCTTAGGAATACCAGCACAATAGACATCCACCCCTCTTGCTTTGGCATGTTTATAGATATTACCAATCGTATCCATCGAGCCATTGCCACCAGTAAAAAGCAAATAGCCAATATTATACTTAACTAAGATATCAACGATATGTTCGTATTCTTTTTCATAAAGAGGAAAACGGGAAGAACCTATCGCACTTCCTGGGGTATTCTTTAGCTTTTCTAAAGTAGCTTCATCAACATCAGTTAAATCTATGAAGTCTTCGTTATAAAAGCCTTTGCTACCTAATCTGGCGGCAAGTATCTTCCCTTTAAAGCCAGAATCCTTGATTTCTTTTATCGCACCATAAAGAGAAGCGTTTATTACTGCCGTTGGTGCTCCACCATGAGCGATTAAAATGTTTTTAACGTTTTCTGCCATTGATATATACCTCGCAAACATTGTCACTTTCGTCTAATAAGAGGAAATCTGCATCTTTATTAAGTTCAATCGAACCTATTTTTGAATCTATTCCAAGCATCTTAGCGGCGTTTAAAGATGTAATCTTACTTGCCTCTAAATCATCCAATGAGCAGAACTTCTTAATGTTTCTAAACGCTCTATCCATCGTTAGAGTTGAGCCAGCTCTAACTCCTGTAGCAGTGATTTTGCAATCATGATCCTTAACAGTGATTGGCGTTTCGCCTATGAAGTAATTTCCATCAGGAAGACCTGCGGCCATAAGAGAATCAGTGATTCCTATGACTTTATCATTTCCTTTTAATTTACGGATAAATTCCACCATTTCAGAAACAACGTGAATTCCATCTAATATTACTTCGTTATACATTCCATCGATATACAAGGCCGCAGAAAGAATAGATGGGAAATGTTGGTGAATTCCTTTCATTGCGTTCATCGTATGTGTTATTGAACTTGCGCCCGCTTCATATGCCATTTTAGTATCATCGAATGTTGCATCAGAATGGCCACAAGAAACACGAACACCTTGAGAAACAAGATATTTGATTGTTTCTTCACTTCCAGGAAGTTCTGGAGCAATAGTCATATATTTAAATAAGCCATGTGATTTTTCCAAGAATATTTTTGATTTTTCGATAGTAGGAAGTTGGAGACACTCTTCTAATTGAGCGCCTTTATACACTTTAGAAAGGAACGGCCCTTCTAGATGAATACCTTTGATCATTGGATTCAATTTAGAAGCTTCATAAATCAATTCCATTTGGCGATATATCACTTCGTCTCTTTCCGTTAACAAAGTTGGTAATAATGAAGTAACGCCTTTTGAAGCATAGAAGTCCAACAACGAAAGAATCTCATCGACACTCTTTATGGTTGAAAAGTCTAATCCGTTTCCGCCATGTGTGTGGACGTCAACAAAACCAGGAATCATTTTATATTTAGGAGATTCATTTGAAGGAATAAATTTCTTAAATTTGCCTTCATCAATTAGAACATCCAGAACTTCATATCCAGTAGGTAGAAGAACATTAACACCTTTAATTATTTCCGACATAGTTTTGCCCTGCCTCAAGTAGATAAATTATACCACAGCATTTTCATATGTTTCGTAATATGAAAGAGAAATATTTTGTTTTATTCCATTTGTAAAAAAAGAGTATTTCATTCGTAATGGTTTTAGACAAAAACCGACAATAAATATTTTTGCTGTGCATGAATTTATACTAAATTAGTGCATGCCTTATTTAACGCGGTTAAATATTTTTATTCGCGTGCGTCTTTGCTTGTCGGCATTCTAAGCCAATGAATACTAATATAGTCTATATATTATGCTTGAAAAGTCTTTTTTCTTTGTTTGCCTATGAGATTTTAAAAAATATTCCTTCGGTGTTTTCTGGGTTTTTAAAGATTCAAGAAAGAATTTATCAAAAAAGTATCTACTAGGGGGGCTTTATATGTTTAATATGTGTACCAAAGTGAAAAAGGAAGTGAAAGGATGC
>CAVDTI010000017.1:0-2955 GCA_963611905.1 Faecalibacterium prausnitzii
AACCTGAGACCTAACGATTATAAGTCGTTCGCTCTAACCACTGCGCTAATGGACCTCTAAGCTACAAATGCAGCCTAGATATTATATCTAAATAAATAGAGTATCTCAATTACTCATTTAGAAGTTTTTCAAGTTCTTCAACAAGTTCATCCATTCTGCGTGGGCAAGAATAGAACGTTTCTTTCTTTGTGAAGTCCACTCCAGCCTTCTTGACTTCATTAACTGGGTAATCGCTTCCGCCCATCTTTAAGAGAGAGATATGCTTATCAAATGCACCTTCTTTGCCTTCTTTTACATTTTGATAAAGAAGCATTGAAGCGGTAAATGATGTCGCGTATTGATAGACATAAAATGGGGTATAGAACATATGAGGGATATAAGCCCAAACAAATTCCTTAACTTTTTCTTCATGAATATCAATTCCATAATATTGCTTATAGAGTTCAATCATCTTGTTGGATAAAACTTGATAATTGATTGGTTCATCTTTCTCGGCCAAGAGAGAGATTTCATATTCATAATGAGCAAATAAAGCTTGGCGATAGAAAGTTCCGGCGATTTCATCAATTGCCTTTTGAAGAAGGAAGATCTTATCTTCTTTTGTCAAATCTCCTCTCTTTAGGAAATAGTCAAGGAGGTTATGCTCATTGAACGTAGAAGCAATCTCTGCGACAAAGATTGTATAGTCTTGCTTGCAAAGAGGTTGGCATTCTTCGGAATATAAGGTGTGAATTGAGTGTCCAGATTCGTGAGCAAGAGTGAAAACGTCATCAAGTGTTCCTTCGAAATTAAGAAGGATATATGGATGAATGTTTGCTCCACCCGTAGAATACGCTCCACTGATCTTACCGGCAGCCGGATAAACATCAACAAAGCCTTCTTTTGTAACTTCTCTTGCCTTCTTTTGATAATCTTCTGGGAAATCCTTAATGGAATCAAAGAAAACTTCTCTTGCTTCTTCGTAGGTATATTTCTTATCAGACTTAGCGAGTTGGAGGAAACGATCATAAGAACGATGCTTCTCTAAATGTAGATATTTTCTTCTTAATTCATAATATTTCTTAAGGGAAGCGTTATCTGTTGATGCGACTTCAATAAGATTATGGAAAACAGAGAGAGGAATGTTGTTTTTAAAAAGGTGTTCTTCAAGAATTGAGGAATACCCTCTTGCCTTCATCTCAGCACATTCGGCATGTAAGACAGTATTATAAATTTGGCCGTATGTGTTTTTATGCTCGTCGTACCAAGAATACAGCGATTCAAAAATCTTTTGGCGGTCTTCAGCGCTTTCTGCATGTTCAATAAGGTTACGCCAATTAGACATATTGACCTCAGTTTCTTTACCATCAAGCATGACCGTCTTTGGTTTATAGTCAGCAACGGATAAGAAAGAATATAAATCACCACCATCTCCTTCAAGATTGTTAAAGGAAGAAAGAAGTTTTTCTTCTGCGCCAGATAAAACGTGTTTTTGGGTGCGGAACAACTTATCAAAGGTGAAATCAAATTCTTCTTTATATGAAGGATTGTTATTAAGGAAGGTATCTACTTTTTCCTTTCCTAAAGCAAGAATTTCTGGATCGATGTAACTTGAAGCGGCAGAGAAAGCATTAAGCAAAGCCATAACCTTAGAGGCTCTTTCATTTCTAGAAACGTCTCTCTTATCTAAATCAGAAAGACCGTTCGCATACATATAAAGTCTTTCTAAAAGAAGATTTACTTCTCTTTCTGTATCAAGATATTCAAGGAAGGTTTTCTCATCACCTAATTTGCCTTCAAAGGTAGCAATTTTGGTGACATATTTTTCCTTGAATTTCATTAAATCAGCGTTAAATGCCTCTTCATTTTCATAAAGATGGCTGAAATCCCATGATGTTTTCATATTTGTCTCCTTAAATTTATGTTGTAGGTTCTTCTACTCCAGTAACGTCTTTAAAAACCCAATAGGCGATTAGGATTCCACCTGTTGGAGGAACGAACGAGCTCGAACCAGGAGTTGATCTCCTTATCGGATTCTCGTTCTTCACATCTATACATTCTAATGGTTTTGTTGGTTTCTCTAAAGAATAAAGAACTGGACAATGATAAATTTTTTTCTTTTTTAATTCTCTACGCATTACTTTTGCTAAAGGATCCATACTCGTTTTAGAAATATCTTCCAACCTAAGCTTGAGAGGATTGAAACGATTCCCGCATCCCATGGAAGATATGACTTTGACGTTATTTTTCTTTGCTTCTTCGATAATTGATAATTTGGCGGTTACCGTATCTACCGCATCAACCACATAATCGTATTTAGAAAAATCAAATTCATCTTTTGTTTCAGGAAGATAAAAACAATTATGGATTTCTACTTCGGCGTCGGGGTTTATCGAAAGAACTCTCTCTTTTGCAACCTCAACCTTATTTTTTCCTAACGTTTCGTGTGTAGCAAGAATTTGTCTATTGATATTCGTTATAGCAAACATGTCGTTATCAACCAAAACAAAATGCGAAAATCCACTTCTGGCAAGTTCTTCTAGGACGTATCCGCCAACTCCGCCAACACCAAAAATTGCCACGCGAGTTTCTTTTATTTTCCTAATTTGTTCCTCATCTAAAAGAAGAGCAAGTCTAGACAATTCGTTAAGCATTCTTTTTATCCTTTAACTATTTGATTTTTTCCACGTTTCTTCGCTTCATAAAGAAGAAGATCCGATTCTCTTATGATTTCATCAAGCGTGTCTTCTCCGCTTATGAAATGCTCCTTATATCCGGCAGAGAAAGTAACATTCATATCTAAAGTAATCATTTCATTGATGTTATTTTGCAATGAAAATAAATGTTTTTCGAATGAAAATAAGTCTCCTTTTTTTATAATGAGAAATTCATCTCCACCATAACGATATACAGAATCAAGGCCAAACGTGTTTACTAAAGCCTTGCCCACTTCGTTAATGGCTTCATCTCCTGCTA
>CAVDTI010000018.1:0-9907 GCA_963611905.1 Faecalibacterium prausnitzii
CTTTTTTCAAAGCATTAAATGTTTCTTCAGAAATGAAATGTTCCATTCTACAAGCGTCTTTAAGAGCAACTTCTTTATCTACTCCTATAGAAACGAGAAAAGAAGAAATAACTTGGTGTTTTTCGTAAACTTTTCTAGCGATGTCATATCCTGCTGGAGTCAGATAAAGTTGGCTCTTTAGCCCAAGGGCAACATAGCCCTTCTCCTCTAATTTATGCAAAGCGATAGAAATAGACGCTTTGGAATAACCAAACGAAGACGCTAAATCAACAGCGTGAATTTCCTTCATTCCTTGTTCTTGTAACATCAATATTCTTTCAAGATAGTCTTCTGCGGACTCTAATGCATCAATGGCCATATTTTTAACCTCTCATCAAAAGTAAATATATTTTAACAATATTTTTAGTTATAATCTACTAACTTTTTATTGATTTATGTTTTTTGATGGCTATAATGTCCACGTAAGGAGTAACTAACTATGCCATTAATGATTGCGCCAGCAAATACTGAATTAAATATTGTAAGAATTGTAGGCAACGACAAAGCGGTCAAGCATCTAAGAGAACTTGGTATTGTTCCTGATATGAAAATTATCCTTCTATCTAGTGAACCTAGTGGGGTGATATTACGTATTGGCGAATCTAGATTAGCTCTCGATAGAAATGTTGCAAAGGCCATTCAAGTCGAAACAATCTAGCATAGGAAAAATTATGGAAGAAGAAAAAGAACTTAAGCCTGCTGAAATTAAGCTGGGCGATGAGATTCCTCTCAATCTTCTTGGTGTTGGAATGTCTGGAAACATCGTAAGCATCCAAGGAGAAGGAAGAATTAAAAGACGTATTTTCGATATGGGTTTAACTCCAGGAGCCGAAGTTTTCTTAAGAAAGAAAGCTCCGCTTGGTGACCCTCTTGAAATTACTCTTAGAGGCTATGAATTAACCTTAAGAAAAGAAGAGGCCTCACACGTTGTTATCAAAGTCACGGACTTAGTTGCCGTCACGAAGAAAACAAACGATAAGAAAGCCAAATAAAAGGAAAGGATTACTATGAGTGAGGATAAGAAATTAAGATTTTGCTTAGCTGGTAACCCTAACTGCGGCAAAACAACCCTTTTTAACTCTTTAACTGGAAGCACGGCATATGTTGGAAACTGGCCTGGTGTTACAGTCGAAAAGAGATCTGGCGTATATAAAAAAGGAGGAGAGTCAGTAGAAATCGTTGACCTTCCTGGCATTTATTCCCTTTCGCCATATACCCCAGAAGAAGTTATTTCAAGAAACTACATTCTTGAAGAAAAACCTGATTTAGTCATCAACGTTTTGGATGCGACAAACTTAGAGCGTAACCTCTATATGACCACCCAAATCCTTGAAATGAATGTCCCTGTTGTCGTTGCATTAAACATGGTTGATGCCTTAAAAGACAATAAGCAAAGTATCGACGTTGCAGGTCTTTCTAAAAAACTTGGAGTACCAGTAATTGGCATTTCCGCTTTAAGAAAGCAAAACCTTGATGAGCTCATGTCTTTAGCCATCAATTATTCAAAAATCGCCCGTAAAGGCGTCTCGCTTTGGGCAAAAGGTGAAGATGAAGAACTCATCGAAAAAGGCATGAAAATCTATGAGAATCAACAAATTTTAGATCCACGTTTCCATGCCGTTAAAGCCTTAGAAGGTGATGAACTCGAGGCCGAAAAGAATCCTCTTGCTTATAAGGAAGTTTCTGCTTTATACGAAAATCATGAGGATTATGAAGCTGATAGCGCAGATAAACGTTATAAGTACATTACCTCCGAACTTGCCATCTTCCGTAAAGGAGGAGTAACTCAAGAAAAGAAGAAATTATCTCGTTCAGATAAGATTGATAAGGTTTTAACAAATAAATGGGCCGCAATCCCGATTATGATTGTTATTCTCTTCCTTATCTTCCATATCACGTTTGCTAGTGATTTATTCTATATGCACGCAATGGGTCTTGATTATGGCGATGGCTATCCAGGATTCATCCATTGGACAATCGAAGAAGAGGAATTCTATCCATTTAAAGAATTGTTCTTTACCTCAGATGGTTTCAATTCTCTTGGTACAATACTTCAAAATTTCTTTGGAGCAGGAAATGACGCGGGCATCCAAGGCATTATCTGTACAGGTATCAAACAATTATTAATTAATTGCGGTTCACCTGATTGGTTAGTTGGCTTCATTTATGATGGCGTTTTAAACGGCATTGCTTCAGTATTAGGATTCGTTCCACAAATTCTTCTCTTATTCGCTTTCTTCTCTTTCTTAGAAGATTCTGGATATATGGCACGTATTGCCTTCGTATTAGATCGTATCTTCCGCCGTTTCGGTGTTTCGGGAAGAGCCTTCTTACCAATGATCATGGGTTTTGGCTGTGGTGTTCCTGCTATGATCAACACCCGTACTCTTGCTTCTGACAAAGAAAGAACAAAAACCATTCGTGTTATTCCTTTCTTCACTTGCGGAGCTAAAACAGAATTCTTGGTTTGCATTGCTGCAGCTGTTGCAGCCGCTTCCGGTCTTGATCAAGGCCTATTCACGTTCTTGATTTATATCTTCGGTGTTGTTGTCGCAATCGTCGCAGTTATTGCAATGAATAAGACCACTCAACGTGAAAAAGTTCCACCATTTATCATGGAATTGCCTGCTTATCACCTTCCTCAACCACAAGCCCTTGCAATACACGTTTGGGACAGAGGAAAACATTATCTAAAGAAAGCATTCACAATCATCTTTGCTTCCACTGTTGTTATTTGGTTCTTATCTAGTTTCACACCATCTTGGCAATTCATCCCAATGTTCACAGAAGATGCATTTGCTAACGGTGAGGTTGATGTCATCCTAAGTGATGCAGATTCAATTCTTGCTCATATTGGCATGATTATCTCTCCATTATTCACCCCAATGGGATTTGGCAACGTTCAAGGCGGCAAATATGCTTGGACATATGCGGTTGCTTCAGTTCAAGGTATCATCGCTAAAGAAAACGTTGTTTCCGTCTTAGCTCAATTAGCAGCTCTTCCTGGTATTGGTGCTAATATCGATCCTGAAGATGCCCTTGAAGGATTAAATGCGATTGTTGCTGCATCTAACGCCACAGGTGGCAATATCACAACTGCTTCTCTGGTAGCCTTTGCAGTCTTTAATATGACAACAATCCCTTGCTTCGCCTCGGTTGCCACAGCAAAAGGTGAGCTTGCTTCAAAACGTGATTATATTGGAACGCTCGTCTTCTGGTTAGCTGGTTCCTATATCTTAGGTTGCTTAACTTATGTCACCTTCCAATATGTTGCATGGGGATGGAGCATTCCAGTAGGACTTCTTCTCCTTGGTGGAGTTGGTATCTACTTCTACGATCGTTATAAAAAAGGTCAAGAAGTCAAATTAGCTGCTTAATATTATTAAAAGAAAGGAGACTTTAAATGGAATGGGTTGGATATACAATATTTGGCTTAGTTCTCTTCGGTCTCCTTTTAGTTGTAATATATTGGATAAACGAGAAAAGAAAAGGTCGTAGGATCTTAGATGATGAACCTCATCTAAGTAAAAAAGACTTAGTTCGTCTCTATAAAATTCAAAAGAAAGCGGACGCTAAAAGAAAAGCTAAAGAAGAGAAAAAGAAATCCAAAGTAGCTTAAGCTACACTTCGGTGTGGCTTTTTTCTTTTAAAGGAAAAGGCAGCGCACGGCTGCCAATGTGAATTACAAATCGTTTTTTATTTCTTTAGGAACGAGAAGAGACTTCTTTTAACGTAAGGCCTTTCTTCTTCCCCAAGGACTCTATACCCTTGTTTAGCAATTGCCTCTTTTATTGCTTCCTTCGAGGTCCCTTCTTCCATAACGATGACGGAATTATTTTTTGTATGGGAAGAATTCACTTTCTTAACTCCATTAATCTTCCTAACCACATCGTTAACATGGCTCTCACACATCCCACATTTCATTCCATCAATTTTAAGTGTATATTCCACTAATTTCGTTTCAGACATAACTTCTCCTTTTGTTAGACATTACTATCTTAATTCTATTTATTCTAATTTGAAAATATTTTGAAATTTTTTCTAAAAGATGCAGTTATTTCAGCCTAAGTTATATATCTCTATCCAATTTTATGATTTATCATAATCTCTTAAATAATTATGCGATTATAATATTCATGTTTTGAAAAGAGGTATTTATAAGGAAAATGAAACGTATATTGTATTTGTTCCTTGAGAACTCCCCGGTTGCAGTTGAAGTTTTGCAAGCCGTTAAGGAGAAAGGGTATAACGGAACGATGTTAGAAACTATTTCCGTACGTCACGCTATCGAAAGCACTCTACCAGAAGAAACGCACTTCTTTAACTTAATGGACTGGGATATGTTAAATACTCGTGAGTCCACGGTTACGATGTTTCTTATCGATGAAGATAAAGTCGATGATTTAAAAGAAGAGATCCGTATTCACACTGGAAACTTTGGAAAAATCAAAGGTGCAATGTTTACTAAGAAAATTGACGATTACGAAGGCACTATCTAATTTATGAATCCATATATTTATTTATATATTGCCGCCCTCTTTTTGGCCGGCCTTTTATCGACCCGTTTAATGAAACTGGTCAAGCTTCCTAACGTTACTGGTTATATTCTAACTGGTATTATCATGGGACCATTTGTCTTTGGCCTCTTCTTCAACGGATTTAATTTCTCCATTGCCAACGATGCAAGTCAATCTCCTGTTTATTCCTTCATTAAAGAACTTTCCTGGGTTAGTAATGTGGCATTAGGCTTTATCGCTTTCTCCATTGGTTCGTCTTTTAAAGCCAACGTTCTTAAGCAAGTTGGTAAAAAGGTTATCACTATTACAGTCTTTGAAGCGTTAGGCGGATCTTTGTTTGTTACGTTGATTCTTGTTGGCCTACATTTCATTTGGCCAGATGCAGTTTCTTTGCCTCTTGCTTTAACGTTAGGCGCTATTGCGGCTGCTACAGCACCTGCAGCCACATTGATGGTTGTTAAACAATATCAAGCAAAAGGGCCCGTAACTCAAACATTGCTCCCTGTTGTCGCTCTTGATGATGCGGCTGCTTTAATTCTTTACGCCATTCTTTACCAGATTGCCCAAGCCCTTGCTTTAGGAGATGGTTTTAATCTTTATGAAATGCTTGCTAAACCAATCATTGAAATCGTTATTTCTTTGGGTTTAGGTGCAGTTCTTGGTTTCATGATCGCAGGTGCATCGCACTACTTCAAATCTAGAGCAAACCGTCTTATTTGGGTCATCATGATTGTTTTTGCCGCTCTCGGCTTATATTACTTATTCCAAGAAAGCTATATGGGTTCATTCGAACTTTCATCCCTTCTTATTTGTATGATGGCTGGTGCGATATTTGCTAATTTCCAAAAGACTTCAAACATTACATTTGAATTCATGGATCGTTTTACCACACCAATATATATGTTATTCTTTGTTATCTCCGGTGCTTCGCTTGATTTAAGTGTATTTGCCTCAGATAAGGGCTGGATGGTCGTTGTTATTGCTCTAATTTATGCAATTTCCCGTTTTGCAGGTAAATGGGTTGGAACATTTGGCGCGGCTAAGATCACTTCTGCTGAACCTAGCGTACAAAAATATCTTGGTTTCTGCTTAGTTCCTCAAGCTGGCGTTGCAATCGGTTTAGCAACTACTGCTGGCGCAGCCTTTGGCTCCTCTAGCAATGCTGAAGTTCAAATGATTGGTTCTTTGGTGCTTGCTATCATTCTTACCTCCACTCTTATCTATGAAATCGTTGGTCCAATCTCCACAAAAGTCGCTCTTGCTAAGGCTGGAGAAATCGTTTTAGAAAGAAAAAAGCCCTTAAAAGAAAAAACCAACAATTAAATATAGTGAAAGACATTAGGAAAAAACTTACAATTTCTATGTAATAGAAAAAGAGGTATTCCTATGTCATGCACAACAATTTTAGTCGGAAAGAAAGCGTCATATAATGGCAGTACTCTTATTGCTAGAAATGATGACTCTCCTTCCGGCGTTTTTCATGTAAAGAAAAGAGTTATCGTCGACCCAAGCAAACAGCCTCGTCATTATGAAGCTAAAGGCTCTACTTTTGTCATTGAGCTTCCTGACAATCCGCTTCGTTATAGCATGATGCCAAATGTCGATCCTTCAGAGGGAGTTTGGCCTGCTGCAGGAGTGAATTCTGCTAACGTAGGAATGTCCGCAACAGAAACCATCACTTCCAATCCTCGTGTATTAGGAGCAGATCCATATGTTAAAAGTGGAATTGGCGAAGAAGACTTGCTTCTTTGCGTTCTTCCATATATTCATTCAGCAAGAGAAGGCGTTATTCGTTTAGGAAAGATTCTCGAACAATACGGCACATACGAGCCAAACGGCATTGTTTTCTCCGATAAAGATGAGATCTGGTGGCTTGAAAGCATTGGTGGGCATCATTGGATTGCAGCACGTGTACCAGATGAATCTTATGTTATGATGCCAAATCAATTTGGCTTAGATAATTTTGATTTTGATGATGCCTACATTTCTCAAAAGAATTACATGTGCTCAGCAGGATTAAAAGAATTCGTCAAAAAATATCATCTTGACTTAGGAAATAGCAATGAAGATTTTAATCCTCGTCTAGCCTTTGGCTCTCATGAGGATTCAGACCACGTCTATAACACGCCTAGAGCCTGGTATATGGCGAGATTCTTCAATCCTCGAACACATTCGTTTGATGGAGAGAATGCTGAGCTTAGGCCAGAAGACGATGATCTTCCATGGTCTTTAGTACCAGAAAGAAAGATTACAATTGAAGATATAAAATATATCCTTTCTACCCATTATCAAGGTACTCCATATGATCCATATTCCAAAGGAAATGATCCTCGTAAAGGCTTATATCGTCCAATAGGCATTTCTAGAACCTCATTTATGGAATGTATTGAAATCAGAAACGACGTTCCTGAGGAATTTAGAGCAATCGAATGGATTTGTTTTGGTTCCAATCCATTTAACGCTATAGTGCCCCAATATGCCCTTGCAAAGAAGGTTCCTACATATTTCTCCAATACAACTCTGGATTTGAATACAAATAACTTCTATTGGTCTTCTAGACTTATCGGTGTTCTAGCGGATTCTCATTTCAACACCACTTCAATCCATATCGAAAGATACCAAAACTCAGTTCTTAATAAAGGAAGAGAACTGTTAAATAAATATGATGACTTAAAAGATCCTTGTCTTCTTGATGAAGCAAATCAAGCCCTATCAGATATGGCAGAGAAAGAAACTCAAAAAGCTCTAAACAACCTTATTTATGTGTGCTCAATGGGCATGAAAAATGGTTTCTCTCGATCAGATAATTAAGAAAGTTGAATATTGTTGCCCAAACAAAATCTATAAAACTTGAAAAAGCTTAGATAAAATGTTTTAATATGTGACGCGGCCCTGTGGTCAAGCGGTTCAAGACGCAACCCTCTCAAGGTTGAATCCCGGGTTCGATTCCCGGCTGGGTCACCACTTAAAACAAATGAGTCCTCATGATGAGGACTTTTTTGTTTTCAAAAAAGGAAAAGTGTTTTTTAAAATGAGGCAGAGATGATGTCTCTGCCTCATATGTTGTTGATTTAATTCCTAATTGAGCTATCCAAAAGCTTGTTATTCGTTATGGAACAACGTTTATGCAATCTTGGAGACAACCCAAGTGCCGGAGCCTTCAGATGTTTCAACAGATTGATATCCTTTGGCAAGGAATGTAGATGGGGTGCCTTTTGAATCTGTTTGATCATCGCCACAAGCAGGATTATAACCATTAAACGTTCCACCAGAAACGAAGATTTTTTGTTCTGTATGAGTGTTGTATTGATTCAAAAGTAAATTTGTAATAGTATCCTTCCACTTATAAGTTCCGCCAGTGTTGGTGTAAACGCCGCTTTCGATGTAAGCATAACCGCCTTCTTTGCCGACATAAACGCATGCGCCTTGATCGTTTTTAATACTTAAATTCAATTTTCTTAAAGTCACTTTGGCATCTGCAGCATTAACCCAAATGGCATCAACTTCTTCAGTTCCAGTATACCCGGAAATATCAACCGTACCGTTGCATAAAACGAAATTATCATTTAAGACTTTGAACGCTGTATCAACATCGCCGCTAATGGTATATCCACCAAGGTCAACAGTTACGTTATCAGCAGATGTGTCAAATCTCTCTGATATCGTTATATTGTCCATTAACTTAATGTAAGCGCCTTCGGTTTTCAAAGCGTCCTTCAACGTGGCTTGGTCGGATGCCTCAACGACTGTTAGCTCATAAACATCGTATCCATCAGCTTCGACGGATGGAATTCCGCCAGGATAGTTAGAAATCAGATCCTTCACGATAGCCTTACCGGTAGGAACAAAGACATTTTTGCTATCTCCGACATATCCACCAGTGACAGCACCGCTGCTCGTGAGATTGAATTTAGCACCTGAAACCGAGGTATTGCCAGAGCGGGCAAGGACTCCCACGCCATCGGTGACGTTGAACGTTCCGCCAGTGATTGTGACGGTGTCGCTATTTGCAACGTAGACTCCACATGAAATGTAACCTTTGCTTACGATTCCGGCGTTGAATTCGCCACTAAGAATCTCAATTGTGTTGTGGCCACGATCGTCATTTGTTTTAACCGTGCCATTCGTTCCGACAACAAAGTTATCTTTTGAAGTATACTTGCCGCCATCAATTGTAACTTTCGAACTCCATTCCGAAAGGACGCAAACCTCTTGCGCTTCCGCCTCAACATTTTCAAGGGTTAAAGATGATCCTTCACAAGAACCAAACGCGTTACTTTTAGTTGACACAACCTTTCCGTTCATGATCGTTACTTCATTGCCATACCATGAAGAAATTGCAGTTCCATCACTTTCTGAAGTTATAGTCTTACCATTTAAATTGATAACGACATTGTTATAATCAATATATAAAGGTTCGGTTAAAGTTATATCACTAAGTAAAACGATATATGAATTATCAATTGTTACAGCAGCTTCAAGTTCGTCTGCGCTTCTAACCATAAAGCCAATACGTCCAATATCGCCTTTTTCGCCTTTTTCGCCATCGGCACCGTCTTTACCGTCTACGCCGTCTTTTCCGTCAGAGCCGGCAGCCTTGACGCCCGTGTCCTTCTCTCCGATCCACCAGTTGCCGTTCTCGCCGATGTATGGAGTGAGGCCATCCTCGCCGTCAGCGCCGTCTACGCCATCTTTGCCATCGGCGCCGTCTTTGCCGTCTGCACCAGCATCGCCTTTTTCGCCATCGGCACCGTCTTTACCATCGGCACCGTCTTTGCCGTCCACGCCGTCTTTTCCGTCAGAGCCGGCAGCCTTGACGCCCGTGTCCTTCTCTCCGATCCACCAGTTGCCGTTCTCGCCGATGTATGGAGTGAGGCCATCCTCGCCGTCAGCGCCGTCTACGCCATCTTTGCCATCGGCGCCGTCTTTGCCGTCTGCACCAGCATCGCCTTTTTCGCCTTTTTCGCCATCGGCGCCGTCTTTGCCATCGGCACCGTCCTTACCGTCCACGCCGTCTTTTCCGTCGGCTCCAGCGTCTCCTTTGTCACCCTTATCGCCTTTGTCACCCTTATCGCCTTTGTCGCCTTTTTCACCTTTTACAGACGCAAGCCACTCTTCATATGAAAGTGTTCCGCCATTCGCAAGATAAGCGTTGTAGACTTGTTGAATCTCGTTTTCTGAACTGGAACTTGTTTGATCATTTTGGCATCCAGCTAAGCCAAGAAATGCTCCTGTGCTTAACGCAAGAACGCACAAGAATTTATTTTTGTTTTTCATTTTCTGAAAACTCCTTTGTAAAGATATGATAAAGCCCCCCCCCACAAAATTTCAACATTATTTGGTTTTTCATT
>CAVDTI010000019.1:0-911 GCA_963611905.1 Faecalibacterium prausnitzii
GATTCCGGTTTTTCAACCGCATAGAATAAAAAAAGATTTTTCTTTTGCCGAACGACTCGAATTCGACGTAATCGTGTGCATGGCATATGGTCAAATCGTTCCGATGGAATTTATAAATTTAGCTCCAAAGAAAGCCATAAACCTTCATGGGTCTCTTTTGCCTAAATTAAGAGGTGCTGCCCCAATTCAAAGATCCATCATGAATGGAGAAAAGGTCACAGGCGTCACTTTGATGGAAATGGCTGAAAAAATGGATGCAGGAAGAATGTACGATAAACGTGAAATTGTGATCGAAGATACTGATAATTACACGACTTTAACAAGCAAAATGAGCGATGCGGCTGCAGAAATGATCGTTTCTGATCTACTAAAATACGTTAATGATGAGCTACCTGGAGTTGCTCAAAACGAAGAAGAAGTTACCTTTGCGGAAAAGATTCTTCCAGAGAATGAAAAACTGCCATTAAATTTGTCTTCAAATGGAATGAATTGTTACATTCGTGGACTTGCCGATACCCCAGGAGCATATGTCAATTTCCGCGACAAAAAGCTCAAAATATATTCTTCAGAAGTTGCCAATGGCATCAAGTTAGAAAGCGGTTTATTGAAACCTATTAAAGGTAAGCTTTATTTGGGAACGAATGATGGCGCTTTGCTACTAGAAGATATTCAATTTGAAGGCAAAAAGAGAATGAACGCTTCTTCCTTCTTAAATGGCGCACGAATCAATAAAAACGGCGAGAAAGTATTTTAATGAGCGGGAAGAGACATCTTAATTTATCTGTACACCAATTAGTTGATTTTTTGTTACGCCAAGGAGATATCGATAATCGTGTCTATAACCAAGAGACGATGCAACTTGGAACGAAGATTCATTCGACTTATCAAAAGAAACAAGGGAAAGAATATTT
>CAVDTI010000019.1:921-2396 GCA_963611905.1 Faecalibacterium prausnitzii
GGGATATTGAACGAGAAAACTATTTGATTCATTTAGAAGGCAGGGCTGATGGCATTATTTTGGGTGGCATTAACCCAATAATAGACGAGATAAAATCTACCGTTATTCCACTTGATGATTTTTATGATAAACAAAGTGAATGGCATTATGGACAAGCCAAATGCTATGCTTATCTTTATTCGAAAAAAGAAGGAATTTCTCGTTGCGGAGTTCGTCTAACTTACATTTCTCAAATGAACTTCGAAAAAAAGATGGTCAAAGAGAAAAGCTTTAGTATTGAGGAACTTGAAAACTACGTAATTTCTTTGATCGATCGTTATCTTTCTTTTGAAAAGGCTACGGTAAATCACTATATTGAGCGAAATGAATCCGTTGCCTCCTTGTCTTTTCCTTACGAGGAATTTAGAAAAGGGCAAAGAGAAGTGGCAAAATACGTTTATACGGTCGCAAAGAAAGGCGGAATCTTTTTCTTTGAAGCGCCAACGGGCATCGGAAAAACGATCTCCACTCTGTATCCTGCATTAAAAAGTTTCGCTAACAGTTCAAACTCAAAGATTTTCTATTTAACTGCAAAAACATCGGGAAGACAAACTAGTTACGATGCTCTAACGGCCTGTTATGAAAAAGGTTACAAGGGAAGAGATTCCTTGCTTGTTGCAAAAGAAAAAATTTGCTTTTCAAAAGAAAAGAGGTGCAATCCAGAAGAATGTCCTTTTACCATCGATTATTACGACAAATTAAGAAAAGTCGTTACTGAGGAAAGCGAGAAGAACAATAGATACAGTCCTGATAAAATCATTGAAATAGCTAATAAATATCAAATGTGTCCATTTGAACTTCAACTCGACCTTTCTTTGCTTAGCGATGTAATTATTTGCGATTATAACTACTTTTTTGATCCGCTTGTTAAACTGGAAAGATATTTTTCTGATGAAGCAGATCCCTCAAATTACATTGTTTTGGTCGACGAAGCGCATAACCTACCTAGTCGAGCAAAAGATATGTTCAGTGAGACCCTTTCAACCAAGGATATTAAAGAGGCAAGAAACGCCATAAATCAAAGTGGATCAAGGTATAACAAGATGCGTAAAACCTTAAAAAAACTTCTTACATCTCTTGATGCTCTTAAAAAGAACGAGGAACGTTTCGTTACCTACGATAAAATAGACGATGAAATCTATAAAAGTTTGGTGAAATTCAAAGACGCATCCTCCTCGAAAGAAGAAACAAAAGAAAAACCTTTGGATGAAAAAGTAAACGATTTATCGAGAAAGGTATTCCGTTTTCTTTCTTTGCTTAGCGATTATTCTAAAAACTCAACGTTATATTCTTTTCTAAGATACGATGGGGAAGTTGAACTTCATTTGCAATCTCTAGATCCTACTCCGTATTTAAAGGAAGATTTTTCTAGAGTTAAAGGGGCGGCTATATTTTCTGCGACCCTCTCACCGATTAACTATTATATGGAATCCATA
>CAVDTI010000019.1:2406-6365 GCA_963611905.1 Faecalibacterium prausnitzii
TCAATACGTTACAAAAATAGAGAAAGAACATATAAGGACGTAGCGGACTATTTATCTACTTTTGTAGCTGGTAAAAAAGGCAATTATTTCATTTATTTCCCGTCATATGAATACTTGAATAACATTAAGAAATTTCTACATTTCTCCAAAGCAAATATATATACCCAGGAAAGAGATATGACGGACATGGAGAAAGACTTATTCTTGTCGCGTTTTTTATCGAACCCAAAAAAGACGACAATAGGCTTGTTGATAATTGGTGGTTCTTTTAGCGAAGGAATTGATTTACCAAGCGATCGTTTGATTGGCGTTGCAGTTGTTGGAGTTGGATTACCTCAAGTTTCCCCTGAAGTAGACTTGTTAAGAGATTATTATGAAAAAAAGAATGGCGAAGGTTTCCAATATGCCTATGTAAACCCAGGAATGAATAAAGTTATGCAAGCGGTTGGGAGACTTATACGCAGCGAAACTGACGTTGGCAGCGCTCTTTTAATCGATGAAAGATATATGGAAGAAGACTATAAAAAACTATTCGGAAGAACTTGGAACGGATATGAAATAGTTCGCTCAAAAGAAGACATAAAGGAATCTTTATCTTCTTTCTACCGAAAAAAATCTAAATAGAATATAATCTTAAATTGCTTATGCCATTTGATAAATCACACATTAGAAATTTCTCTGTTATAGCCCACATAGATCACGGAAAAAGCACACTTTGCGATAGAATCCTTGAAGAAACTGGCGCAGTTGATAAAAGGAATCTATCAGAACAAATGCTTGATAGTATGCCACTCGAACAAGAAAGAGGCATTACTATTAAACTAAATGCAGTAACCGTTACCTATAAAGCTAAAAATGGTGAAGAATACATATTTAATCTCATAGATACCCCTGGGCACGTGGACTTTACTTATGAAGTGTCACGTTCTTTAGCAGCTTGTGAAGGCGCTCTTTTATTGGTCGATGCGACTCAAGGCGTTCAAGCTCAAACTTTAGCTAACGCTTATTTGGCGATTGACAATGATTTAATGATTTTGCCAGTCATCAATAAGATTGATTTGCCGAGTTCTGATGTTCCAAACGCTGAAAAAGAAATCGAAGAAAAATTGGGACTTTCTGTGACTGATATATCGCTCGTTTCAGCAAAAACAGGTCAAGGTGTGCCAGAAATGCTAGAAAAAGTAGTGGAATTGATTCCTTCTCCAGAAGGCGATCCTTCATCCCCATTAAAAGCCTTAATATTCGATAGTTACTACGATTCTTACAGAGGGGTTGTTGTTTTGATACGTGTAAAAGAGGGAAAGGTCAAAATCGGAGACGAAATTCTTCTTATGCAATCAGGGAAACGCTATACCGTTACGGAATTAGGCATAAGAACGCCAAAAGATTTACCAGTAAATGAACTTGATGCGGGAGAAGTTGGATATTTATGCGCCACAATCAAGGATATCAAGGATGTTTTCCCAGGCGAAACAATCACCTTAGCAAATTCGCCTGCTTCATCACCTTTGCCTGGTTATCGCAAGATAAATCCAATGGTTTATTGCGGACTCTATCCGGTGGATTCTCAAAAATATAACGATTTAAAGGAAGCGTTAGCAAAACTGTCTTTAAACGATTCTTCTTTAACTTATGAGCCGGAATCCTCTGAAGCTTTAGGCTTTGGCTTCCGCGTTGGCTTCTTGGGCCTCCTTCATATGGACGTCATTCAAGAACGCTTAGAACGTGAATACAATCTAAACCTAATTTTGACTGCCCCATCAGTTAAATATCGATTAAATCTATCCGATGGGACTTCAAAGATGATCGATAATCCTTCTGAAATGCCTGACGCATCTAAGATTAAATCAATTGAAGAACCGTTTGTTGATGCGGAAATCATGACGCCTAAAGAATTTGTAGGTCCTATTATGCAATTATGCCAAGAAAGAAGAGGAATTTATCAAGATTTGATTTATTTCGATGATACAAGACAAGTTGTTAAATATTCTTTGCCTTTGAGCGAAATCATCTTTAACTTTTTTGATAAATTGAAATCCATTTCCAAAGGTTATGCCTCCTTAGACTATCAAATCGAAGGGTATCATGTAAGCGAACTTTCAAAGATGGACATCCTTTTAAATGGCGATAAAATCGACGCTTTATCATCTATTGTCTATAGACCTTTTGCCTATGATAGAGGAATTAAAATTGTATCTAGACTAAAAGAAATCATCCCAAAGCAGCAATTTGAAGTGCCCGTCCAAGCGGCAATTGGTGGCAAAATCATTGCTAGATCGACGATTAAATCCGTTAGAAAAGACGTTTTGGCTAAATGCTATGGTGGAGATATTTCAAGAAAGAAAAAGCTTCTCGAAAAACAAAAAGAGGGTAAAAAGCGTATGAAGCAAATCGGCTCAGTTGAAGTGCCTCAAGAGGCGTTTATGGCCGTATTATCCCTTGATGATGAATCAAACAGTTAAGCTTAAACTTTGTTTAAATACATGTTTTTAGTAGTTTTCTAGTTACTTTCGTTTTCTTGTCGTTTATAATATGCATATGGCAAATCCAACGAGTATTGCGATTAAATTTACCGATGAAATGTATGCTACACCAGCACAGGTTGGCAAAAGTTTGCATATGGTCGTTTATGATGATTTTTGGAAACAAATCATTTCATACCGCGAACAACATAAGTACACTTTGCCTTTTGGCAAGATAAAAGGCCAACTTTATTTCATTACCTTAACCGAACCTATTCGTATCAAGATTGCCAATTTCGAAAGTAAAATCAAGGAGTTTTTGAATCTTTCGAGATCAATGCTACTGACAAATGGCAAAGAAACACGTTCGATACTCTTTACTCCTCTTCTTAAAGAAGCGGCTGCATTAGAAAAATCATCTATCAATGATTTATCAATAAAAATGTTGTTAAATTCACTTTATCAAGAGAATGATTCTAATCACACGGCAATCGTTAATTATTTGTCTGCTCTTGATTATTATCTTGACCAAAGTCCATCTTTTCCTGATGAAGATTTCCTGGCTGGCGCTTATCAAAAAACATTAGGACAAGAGGAACTCGTCGACTTTTATCGCGAAAAAGACTTTGATAATAGAGTTAGCCATTTAGCCTACATTAGAGACCCTGATTATCCATATGCTCCATATGATTCTATCGAAGGATTAATGAGTACTTTCATGGAATGGTTGAATAATAGTGAAACTGGCGTGCCAGCTTTTGTTCGGGCTTATCTTTCTTTTCACTATTTGAACTACATTAAACCGTTCATGCAAAGAAACTCTTTGGTTGCTTCTTTGTTGGCTAAAGAGACAATTGCTTCATATTTTGGTATTAGTGAAGCCTTTGCCTTGCCTTTTGAAATTCTTCTTAGAGATTCATTCTTGAATTCTGAAGCGTATCGTGAAAGCAAAACTCGTTGTGATTTTACCTATGCTATATTTGAAGCAATTAATGTAATGACTCCTTATATCGATAGCGTCACAAATCAGTTAAAAGATTTAAGAGTCGCACAATATAAGAAAGAATATTCCTATCTTTCCGAAGAAGAGGAACAAATAGCTAACAAATCCAAAGTAGAAGAAATAAAGGAACCAACTCAGCTTTCCTTCCTCGAGGATGAAGGAGTTGCTTCGCAAAAAGAAGAGAAAACTGATAGCAAGCCTGAAGAAAAAGTTCCTGAAGCTTAAGCAAGCGATCAAATTAAGATTGTAGAAAAGGCTGAAGAAAAACCTTCTCCTGAAATTAAAACGATTGAAGAAAAGCCAGTTGAAGAAACGACGATTAGGGTCATTTCTCAATTAAAAGATGATCAACATCCAGCAAAGGAAACAGAAGAAACTCTTTCAAAAACAGAGAGAAAAGATTATATTCGTTATTTGTTGGAGACAAATCCGAACCTAAACAAAAAACAAGCAACATTCTTAGCTAATCACAACACTCAAAGAAGGTATTACAC
>CAVDTI010000020.1:0-7464 GCA_963611905.1 Faecalibacterium prausnitzii
ACTCTACCCCTACCAATCATTACGTTATAACTATGTTCATTCCCCAAAATTTAAAAAATATGTTGATTCCGATAAGTATTTCTTAAATTTGGTTGCGCTTGCTTCAAAAATCGAAGGCCTTCCTAGACAAGCTGGTCTTCATGCAGCAGGTATAGTCATTAACGATAAACCTTTAGTTGATGTTTTGCCTACGACAAATAATAATGAAGTCGGATATGTTGCTTGCCTAGAAAAAGACTATCTTGAAGAACAAGGTTTCCTTAAGATGGACTTATTAGGCCTAAGAAATCTATCAATCATCGATGAATGCCTCTCTTTAATCGAAAAATACGAAGGAACGACAATTAAATATTCTGATATTCCATATGATGACAAAGATGCAATAAAAATCATCCGTGAAGGAAAGGAAATGGGTCTTTTCCAATTAGAAAGCCCAGGAATGAAGAAGGCAATAAAAGAGGTTAAGCCTACTTCATTTGAAGATGTTGCAGCCTTGCTTGCCCTTTTCCGCCCAGGGCCAATGGATTCAATTCCTTCCTATGCTAGAAGAAAAGCGGGTTTAGAGAAAATAACCTATCCCTTACCTGAATTAGAACCCATCCTTAAAGATACATACGGCATTATTGTCTATCAGGAGCAAATCATGCAAATAGTGCGAGAAATGGCTGGTTTTTCCTATGGCCAAGCCGACTTATTCAGACGTGCCATTTCAAAGAAAAACATTGAAAAACTTGCTTCGTTAAAAGATTCATTCATCAAAGGTTGCATTTCAAAAGGCAAAGAAGAAAAGGTCGCAAACGAAGTCTATGATTTAATCTATAGATTTGCCGATTACGGCTTTAATAAATCCCACGCTTTCTCCTATGCCGTAATCACTTGTCAAATGGCTTATTTAAAAGTCCACTACCCACGTGAATTCTATTCTTCGATTCTTGATTATCTTTCTCCAGGAAGTAGTAAATTTGCAAATACTCTTTCCGAGCTTAAGGAAATGAAAATATCTCTTTCCGTTCCTGATATCAATAAATCAGGAATGAGTTTCCTTGTCGATGGGAATAAGGTAAGATGCCCTCTTTCTATCATCAAGGGACTACAAACTAAATTTCTATGTTCAATCATTGATGAACGTATTGAGAATGGCGAATACCTCGATATCTTTGACTTTTCTGCAAGAAATAAGAAAAACGGATTAAACCTACAAATGCTCGTTAAACTAATTGATGCGGGATGTTTTGATTCTTTGTATCCGTCTAGAGAATCGCTACGCGCTTCTGCATATGCCGCAATGGAATACGCAGAGATGCTCTTTGGAACTGATGGGCAACAATTCTTAGTAGATTTAGGAATATCTAAACCTCTTCTAGAGAAAATAGAAGACGATCAAACAATCAATCTAGAAAGAGAGTATCTTGCATTAGGCATTATGGTTTCTTCATCTCCCCTTAGCTTATATTCCGAAGAAATCAAACGTTATAAAGCGACTCCTTTATCGGAAATCGACGAAAAAAATGGCCAGTTCATTACTGCAGGAGTTATCAAATCATGCCGAGCGATAAATACGAAAACCGGTAAAAAGATGGCTTTCTTGCAATTATATGATGATGTCTCAGAGAAGGAATTCGTTATTTTCTCTGAAACATATGAAAAACATTACAACATCTTAAAAAACGACGTGGTTATCTTAGTTAAAACCCATAAAGACACAAGAAAAGAAGGGTCATATATCATTGATGATATCCACCTTCTTGGAGGTAACAAATGAAAAAAATATTAGTAATTGATGGCAATAGTCTCTTATTTAGAGCGTATTATGCGACCTCTTATGGCGGAGGAGCTATCATGTCAACAAAAGAAGGCGTCCCAACAAATGCCATATTTGCCTTTGGAAATATGCTTGCAAAACTTCTTTCTTCTTTTAAAGGGGGAGAGTCAATATTCGTTGGCTTTGATGCGGATTCTCAAACTTTCAGAAAGCAAGAATACAAAGACTACAAAGCAAATAGAAAACCGTGTCCGGAAGATTTAAAGGCTCAATTCCCTATCTCTAGAGAATTATGCAAGGCTTTAGGCATACTTTGTTATGAAGAACACGGAATTGAAGCGGATGATATTTGTGGAAGCGTTGCAAAACTCGCCTCCAAAGCGGGTTATGAAGTTCAAATCTATACTTCCGATAAAGATTACCTTCAACTTATTGACGATAATATCTCTGTTAATCTCCTTAAAGTTGGTCTTTCAAACACTGATTTAGTCACCAACAAAAACATGAAGGAGAAATTCGGCTTCGATCCTCTTCAAATCATTGATTTCAAAGGTCTAAGAGGTGATTCAAGCGACAATCTCCCTGGCATTCCTGGGGTGGGAGATAAGACTGCCGTTAAATTAATTCAAGAATATGGGTCTTTCCAAAAAATCATTGAGGTTGCACCTACTCAAAAAGGAAAAGTCTGGCAAAACATTGTAGATAACGTTGAGCAAGGAAAACAGTGTTATGAATTAGCTACTATTCTTACTGATGTAAAGTTGCCTTTCAGCTTAGAAGAGTTGGAATATAAGGGTTATTCTTTTCAAGAAATATCCACTTTTGCTAACAAATACGAACTAAAACAACTTCTTACTCGTTTGCCTTCCTCTTTAAAAGACGGGCGAAGTGAGGCTAAAGAAATAAAGCCAATTATCATTTCTTCTTTTAAAGACATTTCTTTATCTAACAAAATTGGCCTTGCTCTTGATATGGACTATCTTTCCTATCATGAGACTGAAATCTATGGAATTGCCGTATCTTCTAACGAAAATACATATTACGAAAACATAGAAGATCTTAAAAAAGACGATGAATTAAAAAAGATTCTTGAAAATGATTCCATTAAAAAGAATGTATACGATGGCAAAGCTAGCGTTTATGTTTTAAATTCCTTGGGCATCAAACTAAAAGGAATCGAAAACGACCTTCTTCTTGCCTCTTATCTTTTAGATTCTTCAAAAAACAACAATCCTGAATTGGTTTATTCTTCTTTTGGTGTTGATATATCAAGCGCAAAAAAAGAAGAAATCTCCTTATTTGATCTAGGAGGGAACAATGAACAAACCTCAAAAATGGCATATTACGCCTTATCTTTGGAAGATAAATTTGTCAAAGACCTTAAGAGTGTTGATGCCTATAACCTCTACACCGAAGTAGAAATTCCTTTGATGAAGGTTCTAGCAAAAATGGAAATTGAAGGTTTTCCAATTCATAAAGAAGAATTAAACGTTTTCAAAGAAGATTTCGAAAAGAAAAAGAAGATGTATCAAGAAAAGATATATTCTCTTTCTGGTGAGGCGTTTAATATTAATTCTTCAAAACAAGTCGCGGATATTCTCTATAACAAATTAGGTCTTCCTGATCTTAAAAAGGGCTCTACATCCGTTGAAGCGTTAACCGAATTAATCAATTATCATCCAATAGTTCAAGCAATCTTAGATTATCGAAAATATGCAAAATTGCTCAGTACCTATGTTGATGGACTTGTGCCGTATATAAAGGAAGACGGAAAGATTCATTCTTATTTCAATCAAGCCCAAACTTCTACCGGACGTCTATCTTCCTCATCCCCTAACCTACAAAACATAAGTGCAAGAGACGAAGAAGGAAGACAAATTAGAAAAGCTTTCTATTACAACGATCCAGATATCATTCTTCTTTCTATCGATTACCATCAAATTGAGCTACGTATCCTTGCTGCATTATCTAAATGCCAAGCATATATCAATGTTTTTAATAACGATCATGACCTACATACAGAGACTGCAAAAAGAATATTCCATGTTGAAGAGGTAGATTCTTCCCTTAGAAGAAAAGCCAAAGCAATTAACTTCGCTATTATCTATGGCACAACAGTTTTTGGTCTTTCTCAACAAATAGGTTCATCTTTTGAGGAAGCAAAAAACGTCATCAACAATTTCTACAAATCCTATCCTGAAGTAGGTGAATATCTTAATCAAATTATTCATGATGCAGAAACAAAAGGATATGTCACGACAATGTTTGGAAGAAGGAGGTATCTTAGAGAAATCAACGATCCAAACTTCGTTAAGCGTGAAGCAGCTAGAAGAGCAGCCTTAAATGCTCCTGTTCAAGGTTCTGCGGCAGACCTAATCAAGATTGCCATGGTAAAAATCGATAAATTCCTTGAAGAAAGCCACTTAAAAACCAAAATGGTCTTACAAATCCATGACGAACTGATCTTTGCCGTCCCAAAAGAAGAACTCGATTCAGTAAAAAGTAAAATCTCCACCATAATGACCACTTGTGTTGAGTTACCAGTTAAACTCACAGTTGAAGCGGGTATCGGTCATTCTTGGTATGATGCAAAGGATTAAATATGCCAGAACTCCCAGAAGTACAAACAATAGTTTCCTATCTTGATTCAGTTTTAAAAGGCAAAACAATCAAAGATATTCGTTTATATCGTGAAAAAAATATTCTTACGGGTGCAAAGGAATTTCTTGAAAGTCTGCCTGGAGAAAGTTTTCTTTCGGTCTCTAGAAGAGCGAAATACCTTATCTTTCATTTAACGAATTCGAAAGTAATAGTCTCTCATCTAAGAATGGAAGGAAAATATTTCCTTGACGAGAAAACGGAAGAGCCGAAGAAACACGATCTTCTTATCTACGATTTTAGCGATGGGACTTCTCTTAGATATAACGACGTTCGTAAATTCGGCACGATTGAATTATGGAACGAAGACAATTATCTATCTTCCAAATCTTTATCTTCTCTTGGAGAAGAACCGTTTTCTTTCGATAAAGACGATTTTTTTAAGAAACTTCAACTAAGAAAAAAGAAACATATAAAAGAAGCGTTACTCGATCAAACCCTTATTGTAGGAATTGGCAATATCTACGCCTCAGAAATTCTCTTTTCTAGCAAAGTAAACCCTAGAACCACATGTTCCGAAATAAGCAAAGAACAATCTGATTTGATTCTTGAAGAAACGAAAAGAATTCTTAAAGAAGCAATAAAACAAGGCGGTTCAACGATTAAATCTTATCATCCAAGAGAAGGAGTCTCTGGCAATATGCAAAATGAACTCCAAGTATACGGAAAAGAGAATCAAGAATGTCCAGTTTGTTCTACTCCAATTAGACGTATCTTCATGGGCGGGAGAAGTACTTTCTATTGCCCACATTGTCAAAAAAGAGATGGATATGGCCTAATTGTTGGCGTGACTGGTCCTATAGCAAGTGGAAAATCCACCATTACATCTTATCTTTCTAACAAAGGATATATTGTTTTAGACGCGGATAAATTTGCTCACGATTCCTATAACGATGTAAACGTGAAGAAAACTCTTAAAAAAGAGTTTCCTGAAGTCTTTATTTCTAAGGAAGTTGACCGTAAGAAATTACTTAGTATCGTCTCAGAAAATAAAGAAAAAATGCAACTTTTGAATTCAATAATCCATCCTTATGTTTATAAGAAAACTCAAGAAGGAATCGATAAAAACGAAGGAAAGAATATCGTAATTGATATGCCTCTCCTCTTAAATTCACCTTTCTTAGATGCTTGCGATATCATAGT
Organism: Faecalibacterium prausnitzii; assembly: GCA_963611905.1. Taxonomy (GTDB): domain Bacteria; phylum Bacillota_I; class Bacilli_A; order RFN20; family CAG-826; genus UBA4951. Next base: position 5,564 of record CAVDTI010000020.1, read on the forward strand.
CGGAGTTAACGCTCCCCTTGAAGAAAGAAAGAAACGTTTAGAAGAACGTGGAGTAAACGTTGAAAAATCATTGAAACTTAATTCTTCCTTCCCTCTTAAGGAACTTAAAAAAGAGGCATCTATTTATATCGAAACCACGGGTAGTATAGAATCCACACGTGAAAAATTAGATAAATACCTTATTTTTAACGATTGATTACATTTTCAAAGCCTTTTTCTAGGTTATATTCAGAACCACTATCTTTAAGGTTATCTCTTATCGTAGAGACAAGTTTCTTCGCTAAGATTCTTGTTCCATATTTAGTCGAATACAATTCTTCGATTTCTTCTAAGGAATAATCAGAAGCGAAGAATGTGAATTTATGTGTTTTTGAGCGTTCGTTTAATAGAGGCATAACAATTTGATCGCGAACATAATCAGATTTATATTCAGAACCAAAATCATCGATGATAAGGCAATCTAGTTCATATAGAGATTGCATGGTTTTATCGAACTTTTCTTTATCTTTTATGGCTAGTCCTTTGAGTTCATCAAAACGTTTATTGGCGTTAATGAAGGCGACTTTCTTATTTTTTCTTGCTAAGTCATTGCTAAAGGCTGCTAAAGCATAGCTTTTCCCCGTTCCTAAAGAACCGTAGACATAGAACCAGTTTTTGGTTTTATTTTTTAATGCTCCTGCGACATGTTTCTTAAGTTCTTTTTCTCTATCAGTTCTAAAGCTTTTCATCGAAGCGGTTAGCCACTCATCAGAAAAATCACGAATATAATAATTCTCTAAAAGGCGTCTTTCTTCCTTTGAAGATTCGGTTTCTTCATAACGACAAGTAAGTTTGCCTGAATCGGATATTTCTAAGATCATTTGCAATGTTTTTGGGTCTTTTTCTACTTCCTTTTTGTTATCTTGATAGGTTATGAGCAAGGGAACATATGAAGGAATTTCATCATCCTCTATTCCAAGTTCTTTTAGCCTGTCCATCAGTTCTCTGTCGTTTTTGATGGATTCCAAAAGAGAATCAACACGTTGTTGATCTAATTTGAATCCCAAATGGGACATTTTCTTAAGTTCTTCCATGTTTATCTCCTTATAAGCTATCTAATATTGCGTCGTAATCGTCTTCTTCAACTTCTTGAGGTTTAGGCGTTTCCTCTTGCTTTGTAGGCAATGGTTTTTCTTCTTCCTTCTTAGGTTGTGTTTTCTTTGTGTTTGGTTTCATCTTAGATGAAGTGTTTTCTAAGTAGTTTAGGGCATCTAAGGCAGTTAGGCATCCTTCACGAACAAGGGATCCAGCAAGTTTCTCAACATATGTTGCGCTTAAAACGTTGTTTTTGATTTTTAAGACATAGAAAATCAACGCATTTGTAACGTTTTCTGGTAAGCCCATCTCTACAACAAGGGTATTGATGAGTTTCAAATCGCTTTGTGCTGGTTTACCACCATTTTGCAATTTTCTTAAGAAATCAACGCTAGAAAGAGCATCCATTGCTCTAATTACGATAGCTATTCCACTATTGCCACCGACTTCGCTCTTCTTTCCTTGATTTCTATGCATATATTCATGCTTGTCATTATCGATACAAATCTTCTCTAAGGAACGGAAATTAACTCTATCTCCGTATTCTTTAGAAAGGTTAAGCACGCTTGCAGAAGATATTAAGAACGAGGCAATAGTTTCTTCATCAAATGAATATAGCGCCGCATAACGCGCTATTTTTACAAATTCAGCTTTGCTAAGAGAAGACTCATTAAAAGAAGGATATTCTTCCTTAACCTTGTTAATAAATTTATTTCTATCAAAATATAGGCTTATCGCAGGAGATCTTCTACTTGCTAAATTCTTAGATGAAGAATGGTATAAATTTCCATCTAAATCTAGTTGGAACTGATCCATGAACCTCTTGG
>CAVDTI010000020.1:7474-7968 GCA_963611905.1 Faecalibacterium prausnitzii
TTATATCCGTCTGGAACGTTTGTGAAGCTGTATTTATTTTTTATGAAAGACAGATATTTCTCGTTTGAATAACGTAATAAGGTTCCATAAAGTAATTCATTAGATAAGAATTCTTGTGGAGAACGCGGAGAATAGACGGCAAAGATAAAAGAATTTGAACCAGTCTTTTCAAAAACAAAGGTTTTGATAAGGCCAATCGCTTCAAGAGAATCTAAAGCGTTATTCATCTCCCCTTCTGAGACTTGATAACGAAGATAGAAGTCGGAAATATTTTTCTCTATTTCTTTTTCCTCATTTCTAAGAGCGAGATAAATCGAGGCCGCTTTTAAAGAAATGATTGGTACATATAAATCCAAAAGATAGGAATCATCTTGAAAAGAGAATGCACTTTCTTTCAATGTCTTATATGTATCTTGTGGCCTTAATTCTTTCATACGAAATGATTTTAGCATCTTATTCCGATAATTTATATATTTTCATTCGATAAACACTAG
>CAVDTI010000021.1:0-642 GCA_963611905.1 Faecalibacterium prausnitzii
GAATATTGCAGGTACAATCAAAGATAAATTAATCAAAAGAAGGAGAATAAAAGAAAGAACGTATGCTAGTTTTCTTTCTTTTCTCCTATCTTCACCTAAACGTCTATCAAAGCCAATAAGCATCATCTTTACTAAAAGGAGTAACAAATAATAAACTGAAATGGCGATATTCCAACTTGCAGTATTCTTAAACCCTAGAAATGCATTATAAACGGTAAAACCAAGAGTAATTAGTATCGATAAAATGATTTTCAATCTAATTACTTTCGGTTTTTTCAGTAATTCTTTCATCTTTTCTAACAAAGCCTTTAATTAGATCTGCTACTTCTTGAATTTCTAAGTCACAATCATTTTTTAACCAATTAGAAATGATAGATTGAATACCTAAGACAAAGAAATCAAATACATATTCTTTGTATTTCTCTTTAATACCAAACTTATCCAAAATCTTATCCACCATTTCTGCATAGATTTCTTTTTTGAGCGAATCTGCTTTAAAAAGAGAGGAATTGTTTTTGACTTCTTGATATATCCTCTTATGTTCCTTAACAAATTTTAGATAAGGAAGAAGATAACTATCATTGATGAAATTTAGCTCATCTGCATCGCTATTAACGATGTCTTTTCTTTCAATTGAAGAAA
>CAVDTI010000021.1:652-6487 GCA_963611905.1 Faecalibacterium prausnitzii
GAAAAAGCGCCATAAAAATCATCATTCGTATTGGATATCACCTCATCAAGCAAATCATTTAAGTTATCGTAATGAAGATAAAATGTTGATCTATTGACGTTTGCTTCCTTGCAAATATCTTTGATCGTGATGTATTCGAATTGTTTCTTTTCAAGAAGAGAAAGGAGAGCGTCATTCATCTTCTTGGCTGTATTGAAATATTTGCTTTCGTTTTTGTTCATGGCATCTCTCCTTTCTTATTATTATTCTTTGGCTATTTCTTCTGCTAATTTCTTAATTTCGAAGGCGTATTTTTGTTTTCTTGTATTAAGAATTTTTGTGTATATTGGGTAATTTATCCCACAAAGAGCAAGGCCAACCACACCAATGATTATCCCTAACACCGTTCCTAGAGTTCCGCCTGGCCCAAAGTCGGTCATAACGAAGCACATTCCTAACCCTAAAATTAGTGCGCTAACAACGCCAAACGTATAGGCGAATATCATCGCAGGTCTTTTAGCTTTTTCATCTAGTTTTTTTAATTGAATGGCTTTTCTTTCTTTTTTTGGAGAGTACTCCTCTGCAATACGTTTTGCATACACTTTGTCTAAATCTTCCATATCACTACCTCCTTGATTTGACATGGATAGTTTATTTTTTATCAAGGTCGGTTTTGAACAACACGAATTCAAAAATATGTCGATTTCAAAGGGTTATTTCAATTTTTCTAACAAAGTTTTTGTTTCAATCACTCTGCTATCATAACAACGAGAAAAATATTCTAAACCATCTTCCTGTTTGCCAATTAGAAAGGTCGCACATGCGTCGGCAGGAACTATTGTCTTATATCCTAAATAATAGGCACCTGCTAAAGTTTGTAAAACACAGATATTTGTGTCCGCGCCAAAAGCAATAAGAGTATCTACGCCAAGTTCTCTTAATAACAAATCAAGATCTGTTTGGAAGAAGCCATTGTATCTACGCTTAGGAACAATGAAATCTTTCTTAGAGACATTGAAGATATCTAAAGGTTTGGCTGCTTCGCTGTCTTTGATTCCGTGTTCTCCCCATAACTCTAGCTCTTTATCTACCTTAGGTAGATGGGCATCATCAGAGAAAATGACAGGAATATTAAGTTCTCTAGCTTTATTAACTATTAACGAAGCATTCTTGACTGCTTCATCAAGTGCAGGAATATTTCCTAACGATCCCCCTAGTAAGTCAATAACTAAGACGGCCGTTTTTCTAAAATCAATTTCATCACTATTTTGCCATGGTGTATTTTGGTGTTTTGGTAAATACATATTTAAATCCTCTTTGTAATTGTAACATAAATGTAGGTTTTATCGCAGTTTTCTAAGAAATAGTGAAGTAAGAGTGAAGTATTACTTCACAGTTACTTCACACTTAACTTCATTTCTATTTTGGAAACACTAAATCATGATTAGAAAAATATTTAACTGGATATTTTTTATCATTAATCAGAAGAAGTTTTTTCTCCACAAGGGGTAAAAGTACTTCCTTTCTAAAATATGTTGATGGCTTTATTCTTAGCATTTCTGCAATTTCTAGCGCACTACGCCACTTATTCCAACAATAAGAAAGAATCTCTAATTGTTTAGGACTTTCTTCCCCTTCAAGAGTGTATACCGCAGGTTTTTCATCATCGGAAACCAATCCAGATTGATGAGTTAAATCTGGTAACGTTAAAGAGAAGAATGAATCATTAGAATCCGCAAAAGGAGCAAACTTAGAGCCATACTCACGATATTCTTCAATAATTTTATCAAAGCCACTGCCTTTATGATCCATCACCTTACAAAGAGAAAAGACATCACATATAAGTTCGTTTCTTCTCAAAGGAGGAATTTCTGATAAATTAGTTTCTTTTCTTGACCATTTATTCGACGGTAAAGAACCAGGAGATACTATTTCCAGACGATCTTTAAAGAGATTGATTTCAATCTGACTTCCTAGAATAAAATAGTTCCTATGTCCGATTGCATTGGCAATTCCTTCCGAAAGAGAACGTTCCGGAAATGAGAAAATCTTTTTTCTTCCTAAAGGAGTTTTTTTCGAATCCATCTACAGCACGTCCTTTAACGAAAGCTAATGCCTCTTTATATTCCTTGATTAAATTTCCCCTTATGGAACTAGAAGCAAGGAAAACATTATCCCCTTTATTTATCCCCGGAAACGCAGAACATTCAATAAGCGTTCTTGAGTCATTGCAGTCATCCCTAAATAGAAGAGAACCTTTTTTAAGTTTTCCTTCTAAATTGAAAAAACCAATATTTAATAGGTCTTTCTCCGTTAATTCTTTGCCATCATTTTGTTCCTTATAAAAGGAATAAAGGATTTGGAAGTCTTCTTTACGAAACGTTTCATCTGTTTCTATGATGTCATAGGCGACATAATCGCTAGACATGACCATATTACGAATTTCTTCTCCGCTTGCCGAACTTGTTTTCCCAAAATGACGAACGAAAATAGTACTTAGGCCATTCATATGAAACGAAACAGGAGGATATTTGCTTTTTTTCAACATGAAGAGCGAGAACATAGCGAGTCGGAGAGGTAAGAGGCACCTCAATCTTTTCTATTTTATAACGTATGGGTGGCTCAATATGTATTTGAATCAAACGTTGAATCATTAAAGCGATTCTATCCGTGTCGTTATGCGATAAAGACAAGACTTCATGAGTTTTGTTATCTACTCCAATATAGAGAACTCCACCAAAAGTATTAGCAAAAGCCGCAACCTCTTTAAGCCATCCCAACTCTTCTCTACCCTTACCGTCTTTTGTAGGACCCTCTGAAATTATTCCCTTGAATTCAATTTCATAGTGCTCAAGATTTTGACTAGGAACCAATTCTTCAAAAAGCATTTTTCTTACCTCCTATGCATATATTTTAAAACAGAATGAAGTAAGCAAAAAAGTCGGCATTTCACCGACTTAATTTTGTTTTTTATAAATCATTTTCAGTATGCGTATGCGGTCAGAAGCATATTTCCGTTATATTCATACAAATCAAACTGGATAAGAACGTAACATGAAGCATTATCGATTCCGTAAACGATATAGCTGGAAGTTACTTCGATTCCATCTGGCGTGCCATTGTCGATAATGAAACTACTTTCATCATCCCAAGTGTGAGTGGTATCAAAACCATCTAAGATAAACTTAGTTTCAATGATTTCTTTGATTTCGTCTTTTGTTAAGGAAGAGCCGAAGTTGACTGTTAGAGTGTCGTTTTGATCATCATGTTCTGCTGGAGTGATTGTAGCTTCATAACCAAGATCTTGTGCGATTTTAGCAACGGAAGCAACTACACCATTAGGCGTATAAACAAGCATCTTTCTAGCAGTGACTTTGCATGTTGTAGTGCGTGGAGCGCTTTCTCCAGGAACTTGAATTGAGGCAGTGATTATCGCTGTAGCACCATCCTCTACTGTATCTTTAATTGTGACATTTCCTTTGCTATCAACACTTATTCCGCCAGTTTCATCGCTTGAAGAATACGTGACATCATATGGTAACATTTTCTTTGTAACAGAAAGTTGTTTTTCTCCACCAACTGCAATTTCTACCTCTTCTTCTTGGAAAGAGAAGAATTCTTCATGCGTATTTCCGCTTCCTGTGTGGAAAAAGAAGGTTGTAACTCCTATTTTATCGAACGAAAGATCAGAATAGCCGCTTAAAGTAATTGCAAGTTTACCTGTCGGGTCTTCGAAAACTGTGTTGTTATAATCATCATAATATTCAAACCAACCCGCTTTGTATAAGGCCTCTTCATAGGAATCATAAGCTTGCATATCGACATCAAGAATAGAAATTGTGATGCCTTCTTCAGCTTTGGCGAGTTTGCTTGCTAGGGCTTTTGCCTCCTCTAAGGTTGCGTCCTCATCAAGGCCATAGAAAAATGGATAAGTTACAATGTCCTCATAATAATACTTATATGCGGCATTGTAATAGTCTTCGCCTTTGATCGTATATTTCATTTGTTTGCCAGTGTTAGGAATTTTTGTTGAATCAAAGGAAGGATAATTCACATCAGTAATGCCCAATAAATTAGTTAGAGTGTTGTTAACTACATCAGTCGGATACGAAGAAACGAAAGTGCTTGTAGGACCAGTAACGCTTACCACCACTCTATATCCAATGGTTTCATAGTCATCATCCATCATGTCGTAACTTGTAAAGGAGATTTTTTCATTCCAAAGAAGTTTTGGATTTTGTAATTGATTTAGAGCGTAGTCATCATAATCAAAGTCATCGGAAAGATCGGTTGTATATAAGAAATAAATATTACCTTTTTTGTAGTAGTTATATTTTCCTCCTTCAGCAATATCGAATTTCGGGAGGGTTTCACCAGTCTTTTCTTTAATTTCGTTAACTACATCAGTTGGCCAAGAGGAAGAAGTCGTAACTTTTGCAGTGTAATAGAAATTGAAATTATTACCACTGTTGTAATACAAAAGAGCATCGATTTCTGAACCATCTGCTAAAACCTTATTAAGGATATAGGCATCATAAGTTTTGCTGTCTTTTTCGTTTAAAGTAAAACCGTCTGCAATTAATAACTTTGCGTAATCTGCAGTAATATTCTTATAGTATTTATCGTAGATTTGCAGAGCGTCGTAATCTCCGGCATAGGCCGCATAGACTTCACCCATATTAATAAATGGCAAAGTCGTTGTTGTGACATATCCTATCGTATCAAGAGTATCTTCGTCCCATGACGTATCTTTACTGGCTAGGGCATAAAGATCGCTATAAACCCTGATAATGTTATCGCCACCAGTAACGTTTCCATCATCATCTTTTTCTTCTGGGTAGAAATAATAGATCATGTCATATCCATTGCCAGAATCTTCATTACCTTTGGTTGTTTCAACGTATTCGATACCAGAGGTATTCGTTTGAACTGCCTCCCCACTATATGTCGTAATCACATTCCAATCAAACTTAGCCAATTCCTTATAGTAATCTTTCATACTAAAAGATGAATCTATATAGACAAGCTCCAGGTAATATGTATCGGAATTGCTATCATATTGAATAGAGACACTTGGTTTGCTAGGGAAAGAATACGGCAATGCTCCACCGCAATATTGATTCATTAGCAATAAATCGCGATCTGTCCATTTATCAAAATGACCATCTGGTTTTTCCACACTAGAAAAGTCGCTAGAGGATATTCCTTCTTCTTTACAAGATGAAAGGCCTAAGGCAAAGCCTAGAAGAGCTAACACTGAGAGACAGCCTGCATTAATTTTTGTTTTTTTCATATTAATCACAACCTCTTATTACTATTTCCAATGGATTATAGTGCGGCTATAAGAAATGTAAATTTTTATTTTTCTTATTGGCTTGTAATTTTTTGTTCCTTAGTTGCTATTTTTGGATTGTTTATCCAAATATAGCATTAAAAAACAATTTTTATCAGTTTCCATTTGAAGCGTAAACTCATTGCAACCCCTCTATAACAGGTTCATTTTTTCAAAAAGTCTGTAGCCATAGAGATAAGTGACTTAAAAAAATCTTACCCTCAAGTAAATAAGCTCATTAAATTATGTGAAGCAAATATCGCTGTAACGAAAAATATGATTACCATGCCGTATTATTTAACCTTTTTGATCAAGTAGAAAAACCAAAAAAAGCATTTTTCCCTCTTAAAACCCAAATAAAAACAAAAAAGGCCTATGAGATTAAACCCATAAGCCTTTTTATTTAAGAAGGATATTTTTATTCTTGAACTTTGTCTTCTTTTTTAGAGAGAACGAGAACTCTAACTAATACCCATGCTGTTCCGCAAAGAACGAATGTTCCCAAGACACCATCGATGGTGTAG
>CAVDTI010000022.1:0-9776 GCA_963611905.1 Faecalibacterium prausnitzii
GCTATTTTCAATATAATGTTGTCGGTAAGGAATTACCGATAAAAAACATTCAAAAATTGAAAGGAATGCTCTTATGGCAGAAAAGAAAGAACTTACTCCAAAAGAAAAAGCTGAGGCCGAAGTTGATGCCTTGGTTAAGAAAGGCTTAAAGGCCCTTGATGACTTTGCTTCTTATGATCAAGAAAAAATCGACTATATCGTTGCAAAGATGTCGGTTGCTGGCTTAGACAATCATGGTATCTTAGCAAGAAAGGCAATAGATGAAACACATCGTGGTTGTTTCGAAGATAAAGCAACCAAGAATCTTTTTGCTTGTGAATATGTCGTTAATCATATGCGTCATGCAAAAACAGTTGGCATCATTAGTTCCGACCCAGTTACAGGAATTACCGAAATTGCTGAGCCAGTCGGTGTTGTTGCAGGCATCACCCCAGTTACAAATCCAACCTCAACAGTTATCTTCAAATCCTTAATTAGCATCAAGACGCGTAACCCAATTATATTTGCCTTCCATCCAAATGCCCAAGAATGTTCAAAGGCTGCGGCAATCGTTATGCGTGATGCGGCCGTTAAAGCTGGCGCTCCAGAAAACTGCATTCAATGGATTGAACATCCTTCAATGGATGCAACCACCGCTTTAATGCAACATCCGGGTGTTGCAACTATTCTTGCTACTGGCGGAAACGCCATGGTTAAGGCGGCTTATAGCTGCGGCAAACCAGCGCTTGGCGTTGGTGCGGGTAACGTTCCTTGCTATATTTGCAAAGATTGCGATCAAGATCAAACTGTCAATGACGTAGTTCTTTCTAAATCCTTTGATAATGGCATGATTTGTGCTTCAGACTCTGCTATTTTTGTCGATAGTGAAATCTATGAAGATATCAAGAAAAAACTTCAACATTTCCATGTTTATTTTGCTTCAGAAGAAGAAAAAGAAAAACTTGAGAAATTCATGTTTGGCTTTACTTCCAAAGACGCAAATGTCGCAAATGCTAAATTAAATGGCGCAGTTGCTGGCATGTCACCACAATGGATCGCTGAACAATCTGGCTTCAAAGTTCCTGCCGATTGCTCAATCATTGCTGTTGAATGTAAAACTGTTGGCGTTAAAGAACCAATGTCTAGAGAAAAACTTTCACCAGTACTTGCGGTTTATAACGTTAAAGATTCCGAAGAAGGATTTGACCTTTGCGAAAAGATGCTTGAATTTGGCGGCTTAGGGCACTCTGCGGCAATACATTGCAAAACCCAAGAAATGGCTGATCAATTTGGCGATAAAGTTAAAGCAATCCGTATCATTTGGAACTCTCCATCTACTTTCGGTGGAATTGGTAACGTCTATAACTCCTTCACTCCATCTCTTACATTAGGATGTGGCAGTTACGGACATAACTCAGTTTCGGGAAACGTTAGCGCAGTTAATTTACTTAACATCAAGAAAGTAGGAAAAAGGAGAAATACCATGCAATGGTTCAAAGTCCCACAAAAAATCTATTTTGAACGTAATTCCATCCAATACTTACGTTCATGCAAGGATGTTGGCAAAGTCTTCATCGTTACAGACCATTCCATGGTCCAACTCGGCTTCTTAAATAAGATCATTGATGAACTCAACCAAAGAAGAAACCCAGTCACATATCAATTATTCGCTGATGTTGAGCCAGATCCAGATATCACAACAATCAAACGTGGCGTCGAACTCATGAGAGAGTTCCAACCAGACACAATTATCGCTCTTGGTGGCGGTTCTCCAATGGACGCAGCTAAGGGTATGTGGATATTCTATGAACATCCAGAAGTCAATTTCGATGACCTCAAACAAAAATTCATGGATATCCGTAAACGTGCCTTCAAGTATCCAGAACTCGGAAGAAAGAGCAAGTTAATTGCTATTCCAACAACCTCTGGCACTGGATCAGAAGTCTCTCCATTTGCCGTTATCTCCGATAAAGCAAATCAAAAGAAGTATCCATTAACCGATTATTCCTTAACTCCATCTATTGCTATTGTTGATCCTGAATTCACAACAAATCTTCCTGCTAGAAGTACAGCAGAAACTGGCTTAGATGTCTTGACTCACGCTATCGAGGCTTATACCTCCGTTATGGCTTCAGACTTTACAGATGGCCTTTGCTTAGAAGCAATCCAACTTGTCTTCAAGTATTTACCAAGAGCCGTAAAAGACGGCAAACACGACTTGCTTGCTCGTGAAAAGATGCATAATGCTGCAACCATTGCTGGTATGGCATTTGCAAATAGCTTCTTAGGCTTAGTCCATGCTTTAGCCCATAAAGTTGGTGGCGAATTCCACACAGTCCACGGAAGAACATGCGCTATCTTATTGCCACACGTTGTTCGTTATAATGGCACAGCTCCAGCAAAATTATCTGTCTGGCCAAAGTATGAAGAATATTGCTGCGATGAGAAGTATCAAAACATTCTTCGTTACTTAGGAATTGAATGCAAAGATAAGTCTGAAGCGGGAGAAAAACTTGCCCAAGCCATTCTTGATCTTGAAAGAGAAGTAGGAATCGATCCAAATTTTGCTTCAGTTGTTCCTGATGAAGAACACTATATGAGCAAACTTGAAGAAGTCGCATATCTTGCTTATGAAGATCAATGCACTCCAGCAAACCCACGTTTACCTCTAATCACCGATATGGTTCAGATCCTTAAGAACGCGTATAAAGGAAACTAAGATTTAAAACAAATTAATTGAGGCCCAGAAATGGGCCTCTTTTTTGCGTTTATTATTTGCTTATAAATTTTATATAAAGCCCATGATAAACGCTAAGAAATGAGAATCTATAGCTTGCATAGAATTCATATTGATGATTGGCTGGATATCTAACGCCCCTTGTTTGCCGTTTCTGATAAATTAAACCTAGAGAAGGATGATAAAACTAATAAGGAACGATAGATGGATATTCAATGTTAGATATAAAGCGATAAATGGTTTAAATGATGGGGGACTATTAAAAAAACATGACAAGATATTAAAAGTGTCTCATTATGCTTTCATCAACCTTGAGCTAATGACTTAGTGACAGAGAGGAGTCGTTTAAATCAAAGGTCCTCATTCATCAAATTCATTTCACGTTATTAAAAATCAGCAATATCGGTAAATAAGTAATATTTTTTATCAATAAGCGGAATGAAATAAAGTTGATAAAATGACTAAAAGATGAAAAATATACATTTTTAACGAAAATACTAATTACTATTTTTATAAATTGACATAATCGATAACAGAAGAGAAAATTTTTGTTTCAAAAAATAAAACACAATTTTTTCAAAAAACATTAAAATAAAGCATATTAATTTTGAAAGGAGCCATTATGAGCATTTTAATTACAATCGGTCGTGAGTTTGGATCTGGGGGAAGAGAACTTGGTCGTAGACTTGCAGATGAGTTAGGAATTGCCTATTACGATAATGAAATCTTAGAAGAGATCATCAAAGAAACCCCTTATAGCAAAACCTATGTACAAGAGATTTCCGAATCTCGTCCAGCCGCCTTATATCCAATACACTTTGGTGTAAGCTGGGCTCATTCAAACGCTCCTCTTAATCAAACCATGGATGTCTATGCTAAACAAAATGAAGTTCTTCATAAGTTAGCGGACAAATCCTCTTGTGTCATTATCGGAAGAGCAGGGGACTATATTCTTAAAGATCACCATCCATTTCGAATCTTTGTATATGCTGATATGCAAAGTAAGATTGATCGTTGCAGAGATAGAAATACAGATAAATCAATTAGCGATAAAGAAATCGTTAAGCATATTAAGAAAATCGAAAAAGGCCGTAAGTCTTTTTATGAGTTCTATACAAATACTAAATGGGGCGATAAATCACATTACGATTTGATGATAAATACGTCTGGACAAAATATAAAGAAACTGGCTCATATACTTGCGCTTACCTTTAAAGAGGAAGAATAATTCTTAAATTAATGACGGCTCGTTAACACGGGCCGTTTTTTAAATTCTCGGATGCAGCAAAAGTTAACAAAAAGATGAAAAGTTAGACAAGTTAGGTTGGTGGTTAATAACTCACTTACTAAATATTATTTATACGAAAGGAGAAAAATATGTTAGCGGATAATTTAATCTATCTAAGAAACATTAAAGGCTATAGTCAAGAAGAGGTGGCGAATAAAGTTTGCGTATCTAGACAATCCTATGCTAAATGGGAAAAAGGAGAAACTCTTCCTGATATAGAGAAATGTGATCTATTAGCAAAGCTATATGGGACAAGCATTGATCAATTGCTCCATCAAAACGATAAACTTGGAAATATAAAGCTTGCGCCTGCTCCAATAGGAAAATATATATGGGGAATGGTGAAAATCGGAAGCAAGGGACAAATAGTTATACCGAAAGAAGCAAGAGAAACCTTTTCTCTTAAAGAAGGAGATTCGCTTGTTGTTCTTGGTGATACGAAAGAAGGAATTGCTCTTATTAAAACGGAAGTGTTTGAAAAGAGAATGTCTAAAGTGATGGAGCTTGCTAAAAAGGAGGAATATTAAAATGAAATGTCCAGAGTGTGGGAAAGAGATGCGTGATGGTTATTTGTTTGCTAGTAAAGATGGAGCGTTGAGCTTTGCTAATGAAGTGCCGGGAGTATTAAAAAACGCTTCAAAAGCCGACGGATTTGTAAAAATCACCGATATAAAGCCATCGCACAGAAGCAGAGTTAAAGCATCTATCTGTGAAGACTGCAAAACATTGATAATTAAATACTAAAATTAAAAAATAAGCGGGTTTTGATGGGGAAAACTCGCTTTTTATATAGCAGTTTCACCAGTTTTTGTGTTTATATCAACGCCTTTTGTCTCCTTAACAAATATCATCAAGATAAATAAGGCGATGCACCAAGCAGGGACCGACAAACAGAAATATGCAAGAGATAGATATTTGGTTCCAACTAGAATCGGAAGAATCGCCGATAAAATATATGAGGCGATCATACCTACGCCATAGAAAGTTGACCATGAGGACATGATTGATGCTCTTATATTTGTTGGGGCACTTTCTCCTGCCATTAAGGAAAGTATATCTCCATTAGCCCAGTCTGCCGCCAAGAAGAAACCAAGAATTAGACCAATGATCCATTCATGCCAACCAAAATAAAGACCAAGCAACAATAAGACAAAAGATATGGTGCATGTAGATAAAAGGAATATTGAAGTTTCTCTTCTTCCGATGCGATCAGAAATAAAACCGTATGTAAAAGTTAATAAAGCGCAAGTGAATGGGAAATAGAAGGCAACGTTTGTTACAGTATTTTGATCTAATCCTCCAACGCCAAGAAAGCCATAAGTAAGAATAGAAGAGTAGTTATTAACAGCTGAATAGGATAATTCTGCTATAGCACATACAACGCAAATAAAGAGAATTTGCTTGTTTTTGAATGTGTATTTAAGTGCGGATAAAAATCCTCCTTGCGCTTTAGAAGCGTCCTTTTCATTTCCTAACTCCGCTAATTCTTCGGGAGTTTTCTTTAAATAAGATATGCGTTGTTCTAAGAAGGCATCGGATTCTCTAGCGAATAGTAGAGCTAAAAAAGAGATAACTGCTGCAGCTATTGCAACCGTTAAGAAAATCCATTTGTATTTGTATAAGTCGCTTTCTAGTAAAGCCGATGAATCGGAATTAAGGAATATCTTTCTTAGAAGAGAAACAAAAAGAAGGCCAAACACCGCCATACCTTTGATACTAGAGAAAATGGTGTTACGGTATTTCTTTGGGGCTAACTCAAAAATATAAACGACTTGTTGATCCGGAGTTACAAAGAAACGTAAGCAACAAAAGCCTATAACATATCCAACAAAATTAGTTGCAGTAAAGAAAACTAGCAAAGAAGCTCCCATTCCAAGCGTGTTTATAAATAGAAATATCTTTCTGCCCAATCTATCCGCTAAAGAACGATAAAACATTGAGACTATGAGCATTATGTTAGCGAGAGTGTGAACAATATTGATCTTAGAAAGACCAGATGCTATTTGGGTTTGAATATCTTGAATTAAGGATGCTCCGTTTACGGGATATACTTGAGACCAAACATCTCCTAACGAGTATGATTGGTTTTTTGCCCAAGGCCAAATGTTAATTGCAAGATTGATTTCGGTTTGTAAGGAATTAGGAAGATTGGTTGCAATCTCATCTACAATAAAGATTAAAGTGCAAATGAGAAGCATGTACGTTAGGTACCATTTCCAAAATTTCTTCGGTCGATTGTATTCTTTTTCTAGTCTTGCAAGTTCCCTTTGTTTCTTTTGAAACCCTCGTTCTCTTGCTTCAGTATTGTCTTTGCTAAGCATATGTATGTCCTCGTGGATATTTTATTTTAAAGGCAACATTTGCCTAGTGGAAGAAGAAAAACTATTACCAAACTTTTACAAAAACAACTTGCATATATTCAAAACTTTAATAAAAATGTTACTTGTATGATTGAAAAAGAAATTGAAGAACTAATCCCTGGATTTACTCTTGAAGGTAATCCAGACGAGTGTATTTTTATGATACACGGGTTTACTGGTTCGGCACCTGAAATGTATCCATTGGCAAAATTGCTTAATGAAAAAGGCTATTCAGTAGTGGTGCATGCCTTACCAGGACATGGAACTCCATCTTTAAAAGCGTTAAAGAAAACTAGTGCGAAAGACTGGATCAACTCTGTTGAAGAAGGATATGAAAAAGCAGCCAAGAAATATAAGAAAGTGTTTGTTTTTGGTTACTCCATGGGCGGAGGACTTGCAATCACCTTAGTAAAAGAGCATTCATTAAATGGTTTGATTCTTTGTGAGCCTGCCTTAATTCCAAGCAATAAATATGCATGGATGGCAAAAATATTGCGCTTCACTCCGATGAAAATCCAATGGGGTGGAGAAGCGCCTTCATATCCAGACCATGCTGAAAAATATTGGAAAGGGCAAAGTGGTTATTATCTTAAATCAGCTGCAGACCTCTTAACCGTATCTAAGAAAGCAAAGAAACTCGTTTCACGTATTCTTTGCCCAGTGATGGTTACTTGGGCGGAGAAAGATGAATCGATATCTAAGAAAGGTGTGGATTTGATTACTGCTAATGCTCCATCGAATATCAAAACATTTAAAGTATATCCAAATAACACTCATCACTTGCCAAGTGAACCAGAAAAGGAAAATCTTGCCAAAGACATTGACGTGTTTATAAAGAAAACGATACCCGTTAAATAAGGTATCGTTTTTTAAATATCGCTTGTAAAACCGACTTATTTTACAAATATAAGTTGGTTTTTGAATGTTAGCGATTAATGAGTACCACTATTACGGAGCACGTATACATATACGCAGCAGATGATCGTAAGTATGATTACAGCAACAACAACTGAAATGTAGTAAATCCAGTTTTTCTTGTCGAAATGGAAGCCTCCGTTAACAAAGACTACGCAGAAGTAATATGCCAAAGCCCAGAAAACGATGTACATTGCAAGAAGCGGAACGAGGGAAAGAAGGACGCCTGATGCCATCGCGATGAGGATTCCGATCATTGCAGCAAATACGTGTGGGAAGAGGAAGGTGAATTTGTTTGTTGGAACACCTTTTCCAGCGAACTCTCCTGATGGGTCTTTTTTCTTGAAGAGCAAATACCATGCGATGAATCCGCCTAATAATGTATACAAGATTCCGAAAACAATACGCGCTTCGTTAAAATAGGCATATGTATCGGTGCTTCTTCCCATAGCCAAAGAAACAAAGAAGTTCGTATCAATGAAAGTTTCAACGAAGGATATAGATGAGAAGGTTGCCGTTAAACGTTCTGCAGTTTCCCATCCATTGCCAAAGAAGGTAAATAAGAGGAATATGGTTTCAAATGCTCCTATCATGACGCCATGACCAAAGACTAAGTAGAAAATCGAATCGACCGTCTTTGTTCCTAAGGAAATGAAGAAGGAAGAGATGAAGTAATGAATCGCTAAAGCAGCAATCATTACAAAATAGAACAATGTCAGATATCCATAGTTGTAGAAGTATGGATGTTCTATGAAGTAAGGATCTAAGGAAGCATTGCTAACCCCTTGCTTTATTGCCATGATGATGATACCAAACCAATAAACAACGGTGATGGTGCTTAAGAGAATAATGAGATTAAGAATGAGGTTAATTCTTCTAAGCTCATTCTTCTTCAATGGAATTTGATAAAAGAAGTCAGAGGCCTTGTGGCTTGTTTGATATTTGAAACAGGCAAAAGGCAAGATGGTAGCAAATAACATTGCTGGAACAAGCATAGAGTATAGAGGAACATATGCAGAGCTTAAGTAAACGCTCATTTCACCAGTATAAGAGTCTCTATATATGTTTGGCATTAGTCTTGAGTTCGTAATCGTGATCCAGAAAGCTGATGCGATAAGGACAAAACCGATGATGTAAGCTGGCAAAAGTTCTTTTAACTGCCATTTAATATAAGCTTTCTTATTCATGGATGTCTCCTTTCTTGGCAAGCAATAATTCAAGCGTGATTATTTCGCTCGAATCAAGCGGACACTGTTCGAGTAAGCTTGGTGAATAGAACTTATTAATTATTTCTTCTATGCCATCTTTTTTAAGGAGGGTGATCGTCGTAATCGAACCAATTTTGTTTAAGGAGATGATCGTAAGTCCTGCTCCTTCAAGAACTTCAGGCTTGATAATCTCTTTGGAAATGAGCTGATATTTAACAAACTCTTTGCCCATATCAGATTTTTCTGATTTATCTGAGAGGTTGCCTTTATAGAGAATCATGATGGAATCTGCAATTCTTTGCACGGATGCCATATTATGCGAAGAAAGAACAATTGTCTTATCTCCATCCGCACACATCTTAACAATCTCTTCTCCGATTAAGTCGAGAATGAGTGGGTCAAGACCATCGAATGCTTCGTCTAGGAGGATGTTTTTGCATCTAACTGAAAAAGCGATCAATAAGAATAATTGTCTTCTCATGCCTTTAGAAAATGTAGATATCTTTCTATCTGGCGGAAGAGATACTTTGGATAAGAGAGAATTGAATTTCTCCATATCTATGTCATAGAAACAGCTATAAAATTTAGCAATTTCTAGTGGTGAGTATCTTAATGGCGCATATGGCTCATCTGGCAATAAGAATAAATTTGCTTTTGCCTTTTCGTCTGTGTTATCTATTCCGTCAATAAAAATTTGTCCGGAATCTTTATTGATGATGTCAGCAATTAAACGGAACAATGTAGATTTACCAGCGCCGTTTTCGCCAACTAATGCAGTAACGCCATTCCCAAAAGAGACACTTAGATTATTTACTGCATGTACCGATTTGCCTTTTTTATCGAATGTTTTATCTAGATTCGTGATCTCGATCATGTTCTTCGCCCTCCATCTGTTCGATGCACGACTTTATTTCGTCCATCGTATAGCCATCAGCCATAATTGCCTCAAGCCTTTTTTTAATCTCCGCTCGCTTTGCAAGTGCTTCGCTTCTGTCTAAGACGAAGAAACCGATCTTTGGGATGTTTTTCAAATAGCCTTTTTTCACTAAATGAGTGTAGGCTTTTTCGACTGTGTTTGGGTTAATACGTTCACTGACTGCTAGTTCTCTTACGCTTGGCATAACTTCGCCTGCTGCAATTGCGCCACGATCAATCAACTTAGCGTAAAAATCAACAATTTCTAAATAAACGGGTTTGTTGTTTTTGAAATCAATCATATTCACCATCCTGTGTGTTACTATTGTATTACACGAAAAATAATACACCAAATAATATTTTTTTTTTTTTTT
>CAVDTI010000023.1:0-5281 GCA_963611905.1 Faecalibacterium prausnitzii
AGTAAAAGGAATAGAAGAGCTTAGGAAACTAGAAAAAGAAGGAAAACCTTTCTTACTTGTTTCTAATCACCAATCCGATATGGATCCTATTTTAATGCTTGCTTTTTCGGAAAAGCCTATTTCTTTTGTCGCAAAGAAAGAAACTTTGAAATTTCCTTTTATCGGTAAGGCCATAAAATCAATAGATGGTTTTTTCATGGACAGAAACGATATGCGTCAATCTCTTAGAGTTATGATTGATTTAGGGAAACGCTTTGAAAAAGGCGACCTTTCCTATGTTATTTATCCTGAAGGTACAAGAAACAAAGAATTAGACAAGAGCCTTCTTTTGCCTTATAAACCAGGCGCTTTGAAATCAGCAAAGAAAGCGGGGGTAAAAATCTTACCTATTTGTATCTATGGTAACTTCAGAATTTTGCCAATGAATACAAACTATAAAAGAATGCCTCTCGAGGTTACTTTCTTTGAACCGTTCAATGAAGAATACGTAAAAAACAACGACACTGATACAATCACAAATAAAATTTGCGAATTAACGCTTGCAGAAATTCAAAAGCAAAAAGAAGAAGATATAAAGTTCTTCGAAAAAGGCTATCAAAAAATCCCTTTAAAGAAGGGATCTTTGAGATAAATTAAATAACTCTTCTCAAGCCTTTAGGATAGTGGTTTTTAGCCACGCCTTGCGTGACCTTTACATATCCTAAATTCTGATTGTCGTAGCTAACGATATAGAAATTATCAGGTCTTTCCAATGGGAAGGTGTCTCCATGAATATAGGCTTTCGCTTCTTCCAAACCGATCGGAATTGAATAAGAAGAAGGCAAATAATGCGTTAAATGATGGTCAGGAATGTAAACGTTTCTCATTTCGAAAAGCTTTACGCCGTATCTAAGAATGTTCAAGTGAGATACATCAAAATGTTGAGATAATGAATAGAATTTGCTTCTCATCATTTCATTTGAACGGTTTTCTAAACCATATTGTTCAACAAACGTCTTGTATCTAACGTTAGTGACGATTTCTTTTTTCGTCTTAACTAACGTTCCTGGTTTTTTGAATAAGCAAATAAATTGTCCTTCACCCTCAAAATGATTTGGATGAAGTCTTACCGCTTCAGGAAGTTCTTTTGTTCTAACGAAGGAAACGTTTTGCTCTAAATTAACTAATTCGATTTCAGGATGCATTTGTTTAAAGGTAAGAATAACGTTTTCATCTTCCTCGAAAGAGAAAGAACAAGTGCTGTAAGAAATCGTTCCTCCTTCTTTTAACATGCTATAGGCAAGCTCAAGAAGCTCTAGTTGTCTTCTAGAATTCGTCTTTACTTTTTCGTATTTCCAATCTTTTTTAGCAAGAACGTTTTTCCTCATCATCGCTGATCCGGAACAGGGTGCATCAAGAATGATTTTATCGAATGTATTTGCAAAATGTACGTGAGAGAAAATGAAATCATTTGATGCCACGATCATATTCCCTCTTCCCATTCTTTCAACGTTTTGTGACATTGATTTAGCGCGTGGATAGGAAATATCGTTAGAAACAATGACACCATTATCTTTCATTGCTAGAGATGCGCCGATCGATTTTCCACCAGGAGCAGCACACATATCAAGGATAACGTCATCCTCTTCAGGCTTTAAAAAGTAAACAACCATCATTGCCGAGGCGTCTTCAATAGAAAAAACACCATCATCATAAAGAAGGCTTTTTCCAAATTCGTATTCATCTTTATCGTAGTAGTAGGCGTGCTCAACAAACGGATGCTTCCTAACATTTGGATAACGTTTTACGAATTCTTCGTCGCTCATTTTTTTGTCATTTAACAACAAGGCATGAGTCACTTTCCCGTTTTCAATTTCATTTAGTAGACTATCTACTTCGTTTTCTGCTAAGTGTTCAATTAAATTTGTGCGAAAATCCATACATATCTATTATAATAGAAATGGCTTTTAAATCTAGGAGCAACTTTTATGAGAATGGTTGATGTTATTGAAAATAAACGTGATGGGAAAACGCTTAGTGAAGAGGAAATTCGTTACTTTGTAAATGGTTATTCCAACGGAGAAATACCCGATTACCAAGCTAGCGCTTTAGCAATGGCTATATTATTTCAAGGGATGAATAAACATGAGATCGCGATTTTGACGGATGCAATGGAACATTCTGGTGAAACGATCGATCTTTCTTCTATCAAAGGTATTAAAGTAGACAAACATTCAACTGGTGGGGTTGGAGATAAAACCTCCCTTGCTTTAGGGCCTCTTGTCGCCGCTTGTGGAGCAAAGGTTGCCAAAATGTCAGGTCGTGGACTAGGACATACTGGTGGAACGTTAGATAAGATGGAATCTGTTCCCGGAACAAATATTTATTTAACCGATAAGCAATTCATCGATCAAGTTAACGATATTGGTATAGCCATCATTGGTCAAACAGCAGAAATTGATCCTGCCGATAAAAAACTTTATGCATTAAGAGATGTTACAGGAACCGTCCAATCGATTCCTTTAATTGCTTCATCGATCATGTCGAAAAAACTGGCTAGTGGATCTGATACGATTCTTCTAGACGTTAAATTCGGTTCTGGGGCTTTTATGAAAACTTTTGATGATGCTAAGAAATTAGCGGAAACAATGGTAGAAATTGGCGATTCGCTAAATCGTGATACAAGAGCAATAATCACAGATATGAACGAGCCTTTAGGTTTAGCTGTTGGCAACAATCTAGAAGTTATTGAAGCGGTAAATACTTTAAAAGGACACGGTCCAAAAGACTTCGTTGAACTCGTGAAAAAGGCCGGATCAATCATGCTTAACCAAGCAAAACTTGCCACAAATTTAGAAGAGGGTGAAAGAAAAATCCAAGAAGCCATTGATAATGGAAGTGGATTCCAAAAGATGTTGCAATTATTTAAAGCTCAAGGTGGAGATACATCTTACTTAGAAGACATTAGCAAATTCCCGGTTAGCAAATATATCGTTCCAATCGTATCAGAAAAAGAAGGATACATTACTCGTATTGATTCGCTAGAAATTGGCGTTTCTAGCATGAAGCTTGGCGGAGGTAGAGAAAAAATCACCGATGAAATCGATATGTCTGCTGGCATTGTTCTAAATAAGAAATACGGCGATTTCGTAAAACAAGGTGAGGTATTGGCCTATGCTCATACGAACAAAGAAGGTTGCGAATCGATATTTAAAGACATTCATGATGCCTTCGAAATAAAAGAAGAGAAAGTAGAAATATTGCCAATAGTTAGAGAGTACATCCATAAATGAGAGTTTTAGTTCAATTAGTTAAAGAAGCCTCCGTTACAATAAATGGAGAACTATATTCAGAAATCGGAAAAGGTTTCTTACTTTTTGCCGCCTTTACCGAAGGCGATAATGACGAGATCTTACGTAAAATGAGGGACAAGGTTACAAAACTAAGAATTTTCCCTGATGAAAACGGCAAGGCAAACCTTTCTTTAGATCAAGTTGGCGGAGAAATTCTATCAGTAAGCCAGTTTACTCTTTATGGAGATGCAAAAGAAGGCAATAGACCGTCATTCGTAAAATCAATGAAACCAGATGAAGCAAAGCCTCTTTTTGCTTTATGGAACAATCTTTTAAGAGAAAAGATGCCTAATTTAAAAACCGGTGTTTTTCAAGCTGATATGCAAGTAAGACTAATTAATGATGGACCTTTTACTCTTTGGCTTGATAGTGCGGAATTATTTAATAAATAGGTGGATGATATGAAAGAAAAAGTTTTATTAGGATTTTCTGGCGGTGTCGATTCTGCAATCGCTGCTTATAAAATGAAAGAACAAGGTTACGATGTTACCGGCGCCTTTATGAGAAATTGGGATGCTATGGCAAATGGTGATTATTTGGGCAACCCAACAGTTAACGATAATCAATGTCCTCAAGAAAAAGACTATGATGACGCTAAAGCGGTCGCCGCAAAACTAGGAATTCCTCTTTTAAGAATCGATTACGTAAAAGAATATTGGGACACTGTTTTTAATTATTTCCTTAAAGAATATGAACGTGGAAGAACTCCTAATCCAGACGTTTTATGTAATAAAAACATAAAATTTGGTCCTTTCCTCGAATACGCCAAAAAGAACGGCTTTGATTACATTGCAATGGGCCATTATGCCAAAAAAGTCACTTTAGATGGCCATACCTATTTAGCAAAGCCGTATGATTTAAATAAAGATCAAACATATTTTCTTTGTGAATTAAGTGAAGAACAGATTTCCTCATCATTATTCCCTATGAACGATATAACAAAGGTCGAAGCAAGGGAAATTGCGGCAAAGCTAGGGCTTGATGAAGTGGCAGGCAAACATGGATCGACAGGAGTTTGCTTTATCGGAGAAAGAAACTTTAGACAATTTCTTCATAATTATTTCCCCGCGAACAAAGGAAACATCGTAGACATCGAAACGAATAGAGTTTTAGGAACTCATATGGGAGTTCTTTATTACACGCTTGGCCAAAGAAAAGGCTTAGGAATAGGCGGAATCAAAGGTGAAGGAGATGCGACTTGGTTTATTTGCAAAAAAGATGTTAAGAACAACATTCTTTATGTTACAAAAGGCGATTCTTCCGAATACTTAATGAGCGATGAATGCTATATTACGGACGTAAATTGGGTTGGAGAAAAGCCCGCAAAGCCATTACATGTGCAAGTTAAATTCCGTTATAGGCAAAAAGACAATCCTGTATTCTTATCTTTTGAAGGAGATGAAGTTCACCTTAATTATGATATGGAAGTTGAGGCCGTTACTCCGGGGCAATTTGCCGCCTTCTATACGGACGAAGGAGTCCTTCTTGGCGGTGGGATAATCGATAGGACATTTCTAAAAGGAAAAAGACAAGACGTTTAACTGGTGATGCACAATGACAAAAAAGAAAAAAATATTTAAAAAAGAACAAAAAGAAACAAAAAAACATACAATATGTGCGATTATCACTCTGGTTACGTCCTTGGTGATTACTGCAGGCGTTTCTAGTTGCAAACCGTTTATAGATGGATTTATTGATCGTGGAACGAGTTCCTCGTCTTCAAATACACAATCTTCATCTAGCTCTGTTTCCAAGGATATTTCGTCTTCATCTAGCTCGAATTCAACTGAAAATTCGTCTTCAACTAGCTCTAATTCAGTTTCTAGCTCATCTTCATCGATGGAGGATGATGGACCGTTTGATCAAATCTCGTTTTATTTCATCTCAGCTGGCCAAAGCGGAAAGCTTTATAACGGTGATTCTATTTATATTAAAGCAGGGGATAATGA
>CAVDTI010000023.1:5291-11598 GCA_963611905.1 Faecalibacterium prausnitzii
GTTGCAACGCATGCGCACGCCGATCACATTCCTGGCTTTTATGGCAACAGTAACAACGGTATCTTTTATTCTTACGATGTTGGCACAATCATCGATTTCGCTAAAACGGATTCAACCACAAAAACCTACGAAAAATATAAGAGTGCGCGGGATTATGCAATAAATAATGGTGCAACGCATTATACAGTTCTGGAATGTTATAACGAAGAAAACGGAGCTTTGAAAACTTATGGTTTAGGAAAAGGGCTCTCTATGAGTGTTCTTTATCAAAAATATTACGAAAATAAATCCAGCACTGAAAATGATTACAGTGTTTGCCTTTTGTTCAAACAAGGTAATAAAAAGATGCTATTTACTGGTGATTTAGAAGAAGATGGTGTTGAAAGCCTTCTTTCTAAGAATGAAATCGGTAAAGTTGATCTCTACAAAGGCGGCCATCATGGTTCAATAAATGCCAATCCGGATTCGTTATTAAAAGCCATTGAGCCGGAAACAATTTGTACGTGTTGCGTTGCTGGTAGTAACGAATATACGACAAACAACGACAATACTATGCCTTATCAGGCCACATTAGATATCTGGTCGAAATATACGGATGATGTATACATCACTAATTTTGCAACGAGTAGTGGTACCAAAGGAAACGTAGGAGAAGGCGGAGAACTAAACGGTACGATTAACGTTACCTACGATACCAACGGAACGAAAACTATAACTGGATCTAATAATTCTTTGAAACTCAAAGACACCGAATGGATGAAAAATAATCGCACAATGCCTGAATCTTGGAAATAAAAATATGAAAATCATTAAACTATTCTTAACTTTTAGCATTTTAGGGGCAACAAGCCTTTTTGCATGTCAAAACAATAACAACAGCAGCTCTTCATTCTCTGATGAAGAGCAATCTTCTTCTACGAGCCTTTCCTCCCAAGAAAGTTCATCAGCAAAAAAAGAAGATTCTTATCCTAAAGCAGAAGTCAAAACGGATGTTATCGATTATGAAGAAGTGACCGATAATTCCAAGATGCCAACCGCAAACAAAACGTATCGTGTTACACCGACTTTGGTTACTGCTGATGAATTTACCGTTTATAACGTTAAATATGATACGGAAAAATATCTTGCTTATCCTACAACGTTGACCATAAAAAAGACCGATTATTGCTACACATACGAAACTGTTGCGCTTTATTATCAGGCTTTTAGAGTCGCTCCTCCTAACTATTATCTTTATAACAAAAAAGACACATCAAACATCCCTTCAGGAAAAGATTACAGAGCATATCAAATATTCACTTATGGCTCTTATACTGGCTCAAATAGTTACACTGAATCATTAGGGATTTTTAATAACAAAAAAGGTCAGTATTTAGAGCTTGATATTGCCTTGAACAGTTCTTATTCGCCAAAAGGGGGAAGAGGACAAGGAAGAGTGGTCGTGGTTGTAGATGGAGTGGAAGATTACGAAGAAAATACTCCAGTATGTTATTTTACTAACGACCATTATTCTACTTTCTCTGAATTTTATAACTATGCTTCAGGCTGGGGACCAGCCTTCCCTGGGTTAAGACAACAAACTTCTCCAAGAGAAATTCCAACGAGTATTTCTTTAAAATACTAGTTTGTCTTTATTTATTTAATAAAGGTCGTATAATCTTTGTGCAAGAATAAGTCTCTTTCTAGAGAGAGCCTCATGATGGAAAAGCTTAAGAGACATGCCACCTTGCCTTGTTGTGAGTAATGTCACCGTGATTTCGCGTTAAGAATGAAAATGAGTCGCGCCTTTGGTGAAGAAAGATGGTACCGCGCTGCCTAGCGTTCTTTCTCGAGGGTGTTTTATTTTTATAAAGGAGTTTTGTATGAAACCATTAACTGGTCAACAAATTAGAGAGACTTGGATTCGCTTTTTTGAAAGCAAAGGACATCATTATTTACCAGGCGTCAATTTAATTCCGCAAGACGATAAGTCATTATTATGGGTTAACGCCGGTGTCACTGGTCTTAAGAAATATTTCGATGGATCTGAAGTGCCACCATCAAGAAGAATTGTTAACGTGCAAAAATCTATCCGTACTAACGATATTGAAAATGTCGGACATACCGCTAGACATCACACTTTCTTTGAAATGTTAGGTAACTTTTCAATCGGAGATTATTTCCGTAATGAAGTCATTCCGTGGGCCTACGAAATTCTCACGAGCAAAGAAAACGGCTTTGGATTAGACCCAGAAAAAATCTATGTCACTTACAACCCAAGCGATAAAGCGTCATTTGAACTTTGGCAAAAAGTTGGAATGCCTGCTTCTCATTTAATCGCATTAGAAGGGAATTACTGGCAAATCGGTGAGGGACCATGCGGACCGAACACAGAAGTTTTCTATGATCGTGGAGAAAAGTGGGATCCTGAACATTTAGGAATCAAACTCCTTCAAGATGACTTAGAGAATGATCGTTACATTGAAATTTGGGGTATTGTTTTTTCGCAATATAATGCCGTCAACGGAGTTCCAAGAGAAAAATACAAAGAACTTCCGTCCAAAAACATCGACACTGGCGCTGGGCTAGAAAGAATCGCTTGCATTTTACAAGGCACAGATACGAATTTTGAGACCGACTTATTCATGCCTATCATTGAAAAATGCGAGGAACTTTCCGGTGTTAAATATGATGAAGAACACAAAATGTCCTTCCGTGTCATTGCCGATCATATTAGATGTTTAACCTTCGCTTTAAGTGATGGTGCGACATTCTCAAACTTAGGACGTGGTTACGTTTTACGCCGCATTATTCGTCGTGCTATGCGTTATGGTCAAAAGATCAACTTCCACGATCCATTCATGTATAAACTTGTTCACGTTGTCGTAGAAAAATACAAAGATTTCTATCCTGAACTACTTGAAAAAGAAGAACAGGTAACAAAGATGATCAAGAGTGAAGAAGAGAAATTTATCAAAGCCCTCGATAAAGGCGAAAACATCCTTAAGGAAATGCTTAAAGACACAAAAGTCTTATCTGGTAAGGATATTTTCTTACTTTATGATACGTATGGTTTCCCGGCAGATTTGAGTAAGGAAATCGCCGCAGAAAATGGCGTTAGCTGTGATATGGAAGGATATGAAGCGTTAATGGAAGAACAACGCGAAAGAGCTCGTTCTGCTCGTGGCCAAATTGATTCGTTCCATAAACAATCAAAAGATTTGATGGAATTCAAAGAAACTTCTTCTTTCCTTTATGATAAGGATGAAACTCAAAGCAAGGTCATTGGAATTTTCATTGATGGGGTCAAGGTTGATTCTCTTGAAGAAGAAGGAGACGTTATCTTTGATAAGACTCCTTTCTATGCAGAGATGGGCGGCCAAGTGTCTGATAAAGGAAGCTTCAAAAACGATGAAACGTCTGGTTTAGTCGAAGGCGTTTCTAAGGCGACTAACGGACAACATTTACATCATGTCGTTTTACAATATGGAAAATTAAATGTCGGAGACGTCCTTGATTTAAGCTTAGATTGTGAAAGAAGACGTTTAATTGAACGCAATCACTCTGCAACACACTTGCTCCATTCCTCATTGAGCGAGGTTTTAGGAAAACACGCGAAACAAATGGGTTCCTATGTAGATGAGAACTACCTACGTTTCGACTATGAGACAGATCACAAACTTTCAGATGACGAAATAAAAGAAATCGAAGAACAAGTTAATGCTAAAATTTCTGAAGGAATTAACGAAGTAACTGAGATTTTGCCTATTGAAGAAGCTAAGAAACTTGGTGCAGAAATGGAATTCTCAGAGAAATACGGCGATACTGTTAGAGTTGTTGAATTTGGTGATTGTAGCAAGGAATTCTGCGGCGGAACACATGTTAGAAACACTTCAGAAATTGGCGTTTTCGTTATTCAAAGTGATGACGCAATTTCTTCTGGCGTAAGAAGAATCCAGGCTTTAACTTCATTGGGCGCCTTCCGCTATCTATCAAAGAGAGCGTTCGTCTTATCAAATGCAGAAAGTCTTTTAGGAGTAAAGGATTCTGAACTTTCGAAGCGTTTAGAAACATTACTTTCTGAAGAAAATTCTCTTAGAAAGCAACTCTCTGAAGCAAAGGAAAAGATTGCCTCATACGAAGCAAAGAATCTTTCTTCTCAAATCGAAGAAGTTAACGGAATCTCTTTCTTATCCTTAGTAAAAGATGGCTTATCACGCCAAGAACTTATGACATTAGGCGATTCCTTAAAATCATCCAAGAAAGATTATGCTTTCATTGTAATTGGTGGTGAAGACGGAGCAAGACCTGTTAGCGTATTCGTTGGCGGAAGCGCTCTTAGCAAGATAAAAGCTGGAGATATCGTTAAAACCTTAGCCAAACACTTAGGCGGATCTGGCGGAGGCAGAGCGGAAATGGCTTCTGGACAATTAAAGAGTGTTTCCAACCTTTCCGACGCTTTGAAAGAAATTAAAGCGATTTTATAAGGAGCATACGATGATTGAAATAAACGATAATACGATACTTATCACAAAAGACGACGGAAGCGTAGAAGAATGGAAGATTTATTTCTTCTATCACGTGGATGAGCGTAATAAAACATATTATTTCATTTACAAGGAAGAGGATGAAGATTCTCTCATTGTTATGGCTTCAAGCGATGGCAAAACTTTGGAAAACGTTTCTGAAGAAGAATACGGAGAAGCTGAAGAAGTGCTCGAAGCTTATGAAAATGACCCAAAAATTGAAGGTTTAAAGTAGTTTCTTTTTGGAATTAAATAATTTATTTACTATAATCTATAAAGTTGATGAGGAGATTAACATGAAAGACGATAAAAAAGTTATATATACAGCTAAGAAGTTAGAAGAAATGAAGGCAGAACTTAATGATTTAGTTAACGTTCAAAAACCAGCCAACCTAGAGGCTCTTCAATTAGCTCGTTCTCAAGGTGACTTATCCGAAAACGCCGACTATGATGCAGCTAAGAAATTACAAGGTGAAATCGAAACGAGAATCGCTGAGTTGACGGCAAAAATCGAGCATGCTACCATTGCTGACAATTCCACTTCTAAAACAATCGGAATCACCGATTTTGTTACTTTCAAAAATTATAAGAAAAACATCGAAGTCACTGTTCAAGTCGTTTCTAGCGACGAAAGCGATGTCTTAGCTAGCCCAGCAAAGATTTCTGCAACTTCTCCATTAGGAAGAACATTGCTTGGAAAAGCCGCTTCTAGCGAAAAGCTTCTTGTTGAGTGTGCTCAACCATATGAAATTCAAATTCTTTCGTTCAATCACGCTGAATAAAATAAGAATCAGAAAAAAAGAGCTCTTCGGAGCTCTTTTTTTGTCCCTTTTTCATTTTCCCCGTCTATTAATAGATGAGGGAGGAAGAAAAAATGTTTAAAACCATCATCATTGTGCTAGTTATTACCGTTGTAACTTTAGTTGCTTTAGCGGTAGTTGATAATTTTGCTAACAACATAACTCCGGTAACTAGCTCTCAAAAACAATCAACAAAAGAATCAACGGATTTGGAGGTAACGATTTCTGGGGAGATTTCGCATGAAGGAACCTATCTTTTGAGTGCAAATTCAACATTACAAGATCTTATTTCAGGGGCAGGTGGAGTCACTAGCAACGCAGATTCTAAAGCGTACAATCTTGATTTAGCTCTTGAAGACGGCTGGGAATGTTATATCGCTCCTTTATTCGATAATACCAATACTTGTTCTGCTGATCCGATATCAAAGAAATGTATAAATA
The DNA here is from genome assembly GCA_963611905.1 of Faecalibacterium prausnitzii. Lineage (GTDB taxonomy): Bacteria > Bacillota_I > Bacilli_A > RFN20 > CAG-826 > UBA4951. The sequence continues at coordinate 11,038 of CAVDTI010000023.1, forward strand.
CCGCATCAGCGGAAGAACTGAAAACGTTAAGTTGTTTTTCTTCTACGGTTGCAAATAACATAGTTACTTATCGCACAGAAAACGGTTCTTTTAATCGATTAGAAGAAATAAACAACGTCTCTGGAATTGGTCCTGCAACATGGGAGAAATGCAAAAAATACATAACTCTCTCGGAATAAAGAAGGAGACGTTACTATTACTCTCACTGTTAGGCTTGGTAATTGGATGGATTTCCGGTCTTTTCTTACTCACATACGAAATTCTTTTACCAAGCCTCGTTTTTTTAATATTGTTATATTTTGCGTATAGAAATGGTAAATGTGGCCTTATAAGCCTACTTTTGCCATTTTTGTTATCTTTCGTAATTTCTTCAATTCTTAATAATGTCGGATGTAAAGAAGGATACTACGAAATAAAGGCCATGGTTATTTCTTCAAAAAATAATTATTTTGTTGTTTCGAATGGATTTAAACGATTGTATATTTACGAAAAAGATTGTAGCAGAGAAATTGGAGATATCGTTTTCATTAAGGGTTACCTTTCTTCTCACAAATTCACAGA
>CAVDTI010000023.1:11608-14655 GCA_963611905.1 Faecalibacterium prausnitzii
CTACTAAGAATGGGCGTTAGAGAAAGCATGAGCATCCAATCCATAGAAAATTTATTTGTAAGACCGTTTAGAATGAGAGAAAAAGAACTCGAATTCCTTTCTAATTTCAATTCTTTGACAGCCGGAACAATTGATATGATCGTCTTTTTGAAAAGAGATTTTCAAAACGAAAACGTAGCGTTAGCCAATCAGATAGGTTGCTTAAACGTTTTATCTTCAAGCGGAATAGTGTTTGGTCTATTGCTTCGCGCTTTAGATAAATTGTTTCTTCTTAAAACTGATGAAAAGAAAACCAAAGTGCTTACGTTTTTTAGTGCATTGCTTTTGTCTTTCTTTATAGGTAGAAAAATAGGCACATATAGAGTTTTAATCATTAGACTTTTGGAAATCATTGCTATGTTGAAAAATAGGAAATCAACTTATATTTCCAATCTGTCATTAAGTGGCATCATTCTCTTTGCTTGTGATCCGTATAATTCATTAAATTCAGGGTTTTTGCTTGGTTTTGGCATTTCATATTTCATTTATTTCACGAGGCTGTATTTGAAGAGCTTTAGTAAAACAGAAAGCAAAGTTCTCTCCTTTCTCTTGATAACGATATTTTTACTGCCATTTTTTAATATAAGAGGAGAGTTGATTCTTCTTGCTCCTTTATTTTCGTTCTTGTTTACGCCAATTATAGCTTTATATAGTTTTTTTAGTCTCATCTCTTTCTTAAGTGTTCCTTATATAAGTTTATTAGAAGGCGATTCTGCATTTCTTAATAAAGCCCTTATTTTTGTGAATAAAATTAGTCTCTCTGTTCCGTTGGGGGGTTTTCCGAAAATTTCGATTTTCATCTACTATCTTTGCATTGCGATAATCATTTATTTAGCAGACAAAGGTTTCGGCTCTCTGAATAAATGGCCGATTTTAATTTCTTGTTTGTCTATCATGATACCATCCCTCCCTATAACAAATTCGTTTATTCAAGAAGTTAGTTTCATAAATGTTGGCCAAGGCGATTCGATTTTGATAAGAGATAGAGGGACGAATGTTCTGTTGGATACGGGAGGAAATATTTCTTTTGATATGGCAAATGATGTTTTGATTCCGTTTTTTAGGAAAGAAAAAGTTTATAAAATCGATTGTTTAATTGCTTCGCATGGAGACTATGATCACATTGGCGCAAAAGAAAGTCTTCAATCAAAGTTTTGCGTTAGAAAAGTAGTGGAAGATTCAAATGAATTTCCATTAAAAGTGGGAAATCTCACTTTTTATAATCTCAATATTTATGGCGGTGAGGATGAAAACGAAAAAAGTTTAGTTTTGAGTTTGGATTTTATGGGGAAGAATTTTCTTTTTATGGGAGATGCAGACGCAAAAATAGAAGGAGAAATAATCAAAGACAATCCTTATTTGAAAACTGATGTGTTGAAGATGGGACATCATGGATCGAAAACGTCTTCATCATATTCTTTCCTAAATGTAGTTAAGCCCAAAGTTTGCATCATATCCGTTGGAGCCTATAACAAATACGGCCACCCAAATGATGAAGTGTTAAAACGCCTTGAAAAACTGAAAATCCCTTATCGGAGGACGGACCAAGAAGGGACGATTACATATAGAACATATTTTAAAAAGCCTTTAGGTGATTTATCTTCGTGATATCACTATAATAATGGAGTGATTACAGTTTTATTCTCATCTCAATCAAGAATGTTAAAAGGACCTTTAGGAAGAATGGTAAAAGAAGTCCTTCCTGAGCATGACGATTTGAATTACGTCAATGTTGACATGTCTTTTTCTAAACTAATAGATTTGTCAAATGAATGTTTATCCTTGCCTATAGGCTATGATAAAAAAGCGGTTATTGCCGAGAACTTCTTCTATTTAACTAAAACTCGTGAAAAAAAGAAGCTTCCTAAAGGTGACGATGATGAACCTTTATTAGATTTTTTCAGACATCCTGACCCTCTTATCCATTTATACATACTAGTTTATTCCGATTCTTTAGACGAAAAGTCTACTTATTACAAAGCTTTGAAAGAGGGGGAAGCCAAATTTGTTTCCGTTGCCTCTTTTGACGAAAGTCAATGGCAACAATTTATCCCTCAATTCTTCAAGAAGAGAGGTGCCGATATTGAACAAGAGGCTGTTACAGAATTATCTGAAAGAATTAATGGAGATTATTCTCTTTTTATTCAAGAAGGAAATAAACTTTTGGCTTACGCTAATGGCGAAGAAATAACTTTAAATATGGTGAAAGAATTAGTGTCAGCTCCACTAGAAGATGATGTTTTCGCTCTTTCGAACGCTTTATTAAAAGGCGATAAAAAGCAAGCTTTGAACATTTTTAAAGACATGAGAACAAAAGGCAGCACGGCAAATGCCATACCTTTAATGAACATGTTATCAAATCAATTTATTTTTCTTGATCAAGTTAGATATTTAACAAGAAGAGGATTTGAGCCGTTTGACATTTCTCAAAAATTAAAGTGTTCACCTGGTAGAGTTAAGGCATCTCTTTATAATATCCGTAAAATGTCTGCTCCTTGTTTACATCGAGCGATAAATCAGCTTTATTCTTACCAATTAAGTATTTTCCAAGGAAAGATGAATGATAAGTTAGCTTTTGAATTATTTGTAGCAAATTTTGAAATATGAAAATAGTAGTTATATCAGATACACATGGCGATTTTTACTCTTTGAAAAGAGTGGCAATGATTGAAAATGGTGCAGATTTATATCTCCACGCAGGAGATGTTGAAGCTTTTAGTAACCAAGATATCGCTCCTTTTGCTGCTGTAAAAGGAAATTGCGATTTTGGATTGTCCGCGTTTTTAAAAGAATACTGTGCTTTGACGCCGTATGGCAAATTATATATGAGACACTATCCTTTGTTTGATATGGATGAGTTAGAAGATTTCTATCAAAAGGGAGTAAGGATCTTTATACACGGACACACCCATATTAAAGAGCATAAAACTTATAAAGACATGCAAATTCTTTGCCCAGGTTCATTGAGCAGACCTAGAGATGGGTTCGCTTCTTATCTTGTTCTAGAT
>CAVDTI010000024.1:0-2437 GCA_963611905.1 Faecalibacterium prausnitzii
CTCTTATGAGAATGCAATTGAGGAAAATTCATCGATCGAACATTTAAAGGAATATAGGGATTCTTGGGAAGATGGTTTTTATAAATGTTTTATGGATGCCTTTTCTTTTCAATTTCCTAAATCTAGCAAAGACGATAAAGACCAATTCTTGAATTTATTTACCGCATCTTTATATGGAATATATCCTATTATTTGTCCATCTGAAGAAAGAGTTTCCGCTTTAAAAGAGAGAGGAAGATACAAGGAAATTGATCGAAAAGAGTTCGTTACTAAAACAATGAATCTATTATTAACGAATATTAATTGACATTATCGGTTAAAAAATTAAGTCGCTTAAATGCGACTTATTTTTTTATATTTCTAAATACATAAAATGACTATAATGTACAATGTAATAAAAATAGTATAGATATATCAAATCATTGCAAAATGATATAACAAAGTCCATAGTATTATATATGGCTCACCTATCAATCTATGAAATGAGAAGCAAAACTAGCAAAGATAAAATTCTTGATGAAGTGCAAAAAAGAAAGAATTCATCAGCACAAATTGGTTGTTTAGACTTCTTTTTGGAATATGATATTTCGCTGATTGAAAAGGTTTTTAACCTTACTAAAAATGCAGAAAAGTTCAAATCTTCTTTCTATCAATTAAATGCATATTCTCAAAAACTCATCTTAAGAAGCGCTGCACTAGATGAGTTAGAACTTATTTTCAAAGACCATTTTATCCCTTTAACTAAAAAAGGAATCATCATTTCTTGGGTAAATGATAGGGGTGATTCCAACTCTTATTTCGTTGATGCATACAAGAATCTACTTAATGAATCATTGTCTTTGCCAAAAACGGTTAATGATTTAAAAAGAATATATGATTCTTATGTTTCTCCAAGAAATCTGGCTTTCCATCAGAAGAAAATCAAGAAATTTCATATTTTTAGATCTGAAAATATTTCCTTAAACAATAAAACAAATTTTATTGAGAATTATCAACCTAACTTTGATGAATCTGAAATCATTAAAAATATGTCTAGTTCCCTTGAAATTTTGAATGGAAACTTAGACGTCTTCACACAAAGTGCGGCATTCTTCTTTTTTGTTTTTTATTCGATGCCTTTTTATAACGAAAACTTCTTTTTAGCTAAATACATTTTATCTCTAGATTTATTGCTAGAAGGGCATGCTTTTTTAGGTCTTTCAATAGGCAAGGTAATTGATAAATATAAAGACGCTCTTATAAGAAAATTCAATGAGACGATAAGTTCAGAAAATCATAAGGATTTATCGCATTTTGTATCTTTCTTTTTGGATATATACCAGGATGGGCTGTCGTCTTTGCCAATGGATTTAAAAATAAAAGAAAACTTAGCCAAAGAAGATATTTCTTTTTTTAATACTATGATGAGTAAGAGTGAGAAACTTCTTCTAGAGAAAATTGCTTATGCAACGTATTTCTCTGATTATGGGGTAGATGTTAAAGAACTCAAAGAAGAAACATGCATTAGCGTGCCTACAATTAATAGGTTCCTAAAGAAACTCAAAGATAACGATAAATTAGCAAAAACAAGAATCGGTAAGAAAGACTTCTTCAAATTAAAATAGAGACTATGGAAAAAGAGGATTTACTTAAAGGAAGGCTTTATGATCTTATAGATAAGGCCAGCAAATATTATTCACCAGTTAACTCTAAGTTTTATGGTTACACCGAAGCATCTCAACTAGAGAAAATAATGATTAATGAGAAACTAATAAGTGGACCAAATAAAATAGGAGATTTATTTTTCTTTTTCTATGGCGGTAAGGAAGATAATGAGGCTAAGTGCCTTTTTATCTTTCCTGATACATTTGAAATTGAACAAATTAAAGATGCTATCGATGAAGGAAATACGATATCCTGTCTTTATATTCGTCCAAAGAATGCTAAATTTGCTGATGAATTAACTCATAGAGATGTTTTAGGCTCCTTGATGAATCTAGGATATGAAAGAGATGAATTTGGCGATATCTTCATCAAAGATAATGAAATGTATGTCTTTCTTTTAGAAGAAGTAGCGGACACCGTTAAAGAAAACCTTACTAAAATAAAACACACAACAGTTAAAGCAGATAAAATCCATCCAAAGGATTGCCCTTTGAAAAGAGAATTTGAAATCAAAAGAATAAACGTTCCTTCAATGAGAATAGACGCAATAATTGGAGAAACCTTTAATTTATCTAGAGGGCTTGCAGAGAAATTTATAGATGAAAAATGTGTATTCCTCTCTGATAGAAATATCACTTCCAAGAACCATATTCTTAAGGAAGGAGATAGAGTCTCCATTAAAGGCTTAGGAAAATTTGTTTTTCTCAGAATTGGAGAAAAGACCAGAAAAGATCGTTACTTTTGTGAAGTAAGAATTTTTAAATAAGTAATAAAAAATCCCTCAATCAAGGGC
>CAVDTI010000024.1:2447-12650 GCA_963611905.1 Faecalibacterium prausnitzii
CAAAAAAATAGAAAGTTTTTTCAATTGATTTTTTTGAAACTAAAACGATGACAAAAAGCGCCAAGAAATCTTTATTTTTTGCCTTATTTGCTTCAAAATATAAAACATGGATTTAGAAAAGTTTCACGCTTCTGTAGGAGAAATATTGATGTATTGCCAATGCATCGAACATGATATTAAGTACATATATGCCTTTATGGCTGATGGTGGCTTTAAAGAAAATATGATTCGTATCGAAGAAGAACGCTTAACCTTAGGACAAATTGTTCATCTTCTGAAAGAATATGACCAAAGCTGGGATCAACCATTTCTTTCAAATGAAGACTATGAAACCCTATTTGAAATAGTGCATAAACGTAATTACTATGCTCATAAGGTTTATCTTTCTTTTTGCTATTTGTCCGATGAGAAAGATTTTGATTATTCTTTTGAAAGGGAAACAAGAAACATTACAAAGGATTTGGAAATTTTATCTAAGCTATACGATAAGGTTGAAGATAAACGTTTGGAATATATGAAGGACGATTTGGATTTAGTTTATTAGGAGAGGGTATGGAAAAGAAAAGAATTGGAATGATAATTGCGGTGGAGTTTGCTCCATTTAAAGAAGCTTATGGTGAAGCTAAAGAAGTAATTAAAGAAAAAGGCTTTGAAACCTCTATTTACGAAAAAGAAAATTATATTCTTCATGTTATTTCTTCTGGAGCAGGCGAGATTTATGCGACCATGTGTACTCAATATCTCATCGATAGATTCAATGTCGAGATGATTTTGAATTATGGCGTTGTTGGGGCGTTAAGCGAAAAATTATCTCATTCTCTTACTTGCATCGTTAAAGATGTTATCGATTATAGATATGACATATCAGAGGTTGATAATGTTGAAGTAGGTCGTCATACTGAGTTCTCGTCAAGAAATATCGAAACTGATTCTGCTCTTAGAAAAAAAGCACTTGAAGTTCAACCAGATCTTATTGAAGTTAGCTGCGCTTCAGGAGATAGATTTGTTGGCAAAAGTGAGGACAAAGAAGAAATTCACAGGGGTTTTGCGGCTGATATTTGCGAAATGGAAGCAGCAGGCATCCTTCTAACTTCCTTAAGAAATAATGTTCCGGCACTCTTTATCAAAGTTATCGCAGATACTTTATTTGGGGGAGCGGATGAATATCTAACGAAGTCAAATCGAGCGGCAAAAGAGTGCGTAAAAATCCTCGAGCATATAATGAAAAGTATTTAATTTAAGTACCAAAAAACGAGGTTTCAAACCTCGTTTTTTCATATTTAGCTTATTAGTTTTCTTCTTTGATGATTGCTTCAGCAATAAGAGGAGCAATGCTAATTGTTGAAATGCTTGGATTTTTGTTTTCGATTGAATCGGATACCATCAAGCAAGAAACGCCTGCGTTTGATAAACGTTCTAAGGCATTGCCAGAGAAGACGCCGTGAGTGGCTGCAACCCAGCAACGTTTTGCGCCATCTTCTAATAGTTTAGAAGCAACAGCACTCATTGTTCCAGCCGTATCAATGATATCATCAACAAGGATACAAACTTTATTTCTTACCTCACCATGTAAGCCTAAGACTTTTGCTTTATTAGGGGCAGGTCTATGCTTATCAGCATAGGCGAATGATGAGCCTGGAAGAAGGGCTGCAAAAGCCTGAGCTCTATTAACTCCGCCATGATCTGGTGAGACGACGGTAACATCGTTTAAAGAAACGTTTTGTGCGGCAAGTCTCTTTTTGAATTCTTCAGCAAATAATTCCATAGCGGAAATATTTGTTGTATCAATTCCAAATTTAGGCATGACTTTCAAAGAGTGAAGGTCACAAGTGTAGAGCTTATCGGCACCAGCCGCCTTTAATAAATCAGAAACCAATAAAGCAGAAACAGGATCTCCTTCATCGATTACGCGGTCTTGTCTTGCATACCCATAGTAAGGAATGAAGACGACGATCTTTCCTGCCTCATCGTTACGAAGAGCGTTAAGGAAGACAAGAAGCTCCATTAAACGTTCGTTAGCAGGAGAGAAGGTAGAGTGGATGATGAAGATATCCTTATGCTTAACTGAAAGCATAGGTTTCGAAAACACTTCGCCATCGGCAAAGTGCATGACTTTTGCTTTCTCACAGTTGATTCCAAGTAAATTTGCAACATTATTCGCAAGCGTAGGATTCGATCCTAATGAGAATAGCAAGGCAGATGAATTTAGTTCCATGACAATTTTCCCTTAGATAATATACTCTTTATGGAGAGAAAAACGAATTTAAAATTACAACTTCTATTGTAAAAGAAGAAAAAAGTTTAGTTTTTTGGAATTAATTTTCTTGAATGTATTGTAAAATTTTTAAAGAAAGAAAAGCAAAACAATGTCTGAATTAACAAAGAAAGCACTTGCTAACGCCTTAAAAGAAACTTTGAAAGAAAAGCCTATAAACAAGATTACGATCTCTGAGCTTTGTGAGAAAACGGGGATTCGCCGACAAAGTTTTTACTATCATTTTGCTGATTTACCAGAACTTGTTGAATGGACTTGCTATACCGAAGTAGAGTCTGTTCTCAAAGAAAACCGTAATTATTCCTCTTGGGAAGCGGGTTTCCTTGATATATTTAAATTAGCCAAGAAAGAAAAATCTTTCATTATGAATATCTACCATGGGGTATCTGTTTCTTTATTACAAGATTACATGTGCAGATTAACTTATCCTCTTTTAAAACATGTCGTGGATGAGGTTGCAGACGACTTAAAAATAGACGACGTCACGCCAAGCGATAAAGAATTCATTGAAAGATTCTATACGATTGCTTTTGTGGATATTGTTATCGGCTGGGTTGATAGGGATATGAAAGAAGATCCGAAAGAAATCATCGACCATTTGTCTCCTTTGATTAAAGGAACGATCCCCAATGCTTTAAAAGCGTATTCTTGTCGAAAATGACATTTGTCCTAATTTGTCAAAATTTTTGACAATTAACGTTCTCTGTTAATTATTTTTACAATGCATGTTTTTTGACCGATTTTTTCTTCTTGAAAATCGTTTATTCTAGTCTCGTCGGAAGACAAAGGAGATAAAAATATGTATTATTCAGCAGGAAACTATGAGGCATTTGCCCATCCTAAAAAACCAATAGACGCTGATAAGAAAAGCGCCTACATCGTCGGAAGCGGATTAGCAGGCTTAACCGCTGCCTTCTACTTGGTAAGAGACGCACAAGTCGATCCAAAGAAAATTAGAATTTTAGATAGAGACCCTCTCGCTGGCGGAGCGTGTGATGGTTATCACGATCCAAAGAACGGCTTTGTTATGAGAGGCGGAAGAGAAATGGATAACCATTTCGAAGTTATGTGGGATGTTTATCGTGACGTTCCATCAAAAGATGATCCAAAAGTATCTGTTTTGGATGAGTATTATTGGCTTAACAAGGAAGATCCAAACTATTCCTTATGTCGTGCAACGGCAAATTGTGGCAAGAAACTTCCTACTGGAAGAGATTTCACCCTTGATAGACAAGCCCAAAACCAACTCTTAAAACTTTATTTAACCCCGGAAAAAGACCTAGAAGGCAAAAAAATCAGCGAATGCTTCGATGATCATTTCTGGAAATCCAATTTCTGGCTTTATTGGCAAACAATGTTTGCTTTCCAAGAGTGGAGCAGTGCTCTTGAAATGAAACGTTACATCCAACGTTATGTTCACCATATCGATGGTCTTCCAGATTTCACGGCTTTACGTTTTACACGTTACAATCAATATGAATCCATGATTCTTCCTCTTCTAAAATACCTTACTGACAGAGGAGTTACCTTTATCCCACACTGTGAAGTTAAAAATATCGTTATCGATGGAAAGAATGATTCACATAAGGTTGCAACCGCCATTGAATGTGAAATTTCTGGCAAAGAAAAAACGTTCAAACTCACGGAAAATGATTTAGTCTTCGTTACGAATGGTTCTTGCGTTGATAGCACACGTTACGGCAACCAAAAGACCGCTCCAGCATATAAGACGATAAAGAATGGTGAAGGAGACTCTTGGAATCTTTGGAAAAAGATGGCCAATCAAGTTAATGATGGTAGCTTTGGAAATCCAGACACATTCTGTGACAACATAAATGAAACCAATTGGATGAGTGCAACAATTGATGTAGACGATACTCTTCTTCCATATATCATGAAGATCACTCAAAGAAATCCTCATGAGCATAAAGTTTGCACAGGCGGCATTGTTACGGTTAAAGACTCCTGGGATTTCTGGAGATGTTCTTGGACTATTAACCGTCAAGGACAATTTGCTGATCAACCAGAAGATAGAACATTGATTTGGTTCTATGGACTCTATACAGATCGTCCAGGAAACTACGTTAAGAAACCGATGCGTGATTGCACAGGCTTAGAGATTGCTGAAGAGTGGATGTATCATATCGGTGTACCAACAGATAAGATCGAAGAATATGCCAAGAATCATTCCAACACAACAACGGCATATATGCCTTATATCGACGCTTTCTTCCAACCACGTAAAGAAAAAGACAGACCACATGTTGTTCCAAATGGTTCGGTAAACATTGCCTTTATCGGACAATTTGCTGAGATACCTGCTGATACAATCTTTACGACCGAGTATTCGATGCGTTCTGGTATGGAAGCTGTCTATACCTTAATGAATGTTGATCGCGCTGTCCCTGAAGTGTGGGGTTCAAGATACGATGTTCGTGAAATGCTACGCGCTTCATATTATGCAATTGATCGCAAACAGCTTAAGGATATGGATCTTAGCGTTGCAGAAAGATTCTTGCTTAAGAAAGTCTTGAAGAAGGTCAAAGGAACTGATGTTGAGAAACTTCTTAAAGATTCAAATCTTATCTAAATAAACATGGATAAATTAAGACCCTGAAATGGGTCTTTTTTAAAATAAATAGCAAAATGTAAAAGTAATTCTTGACAGTATTTTCTTCTTTTTTACAATGTTTTCGTTTTCAAATAGGAGAAATATCAATGAAAAGAAAGCAATTAAGTGTCCTTGCGACATTAATCCTTGTTGGCGGAGCATTAGCATCATGCCAAGATAAGACTTCATCCAGTAGCAGTAGTTCTGAAGCGTCATCTAGTTCTAGTGCAGTGACCAATTCTTTAGAAATGGCTCTTACAGACGCAAAAGCAGACAACGTTTTATTAAGTGGTAGCATTAAACACACTTACGATTATGACAACGCTTCACTTAAGACACGTCATACTGATAGAACATCTACTTACAAGGTTTCTTTTGAAAAATCAGCTTGGAGCACAGAAACATTAGATTCTGGTGTTGGAACAGTTCCTTACTATTCATCATATTTCAAAGATGAAGGCGGATATTTATCAACAGAATATCTTAATTATGACAATACGATCGTATTAAAACCAGTTCTTACAGCAGGTGTCAAAGAACTTTTTGATGCAAAATATGAGAATCCATTCAAATTATTATCTGAATCAGATTTTGTTAAGAGTGGTGAAAAATACACATTAAGCGGCGATAAGGCTCAAATGTTTGTTTCACATGCTTTTGATGAGGCTTTTGATGGAGGAACAATTACCTTCACAGTTGAGAACAATAAGTTCACAACTATCAGCGGCGCCGATTTCACAACTAACGATTATCTTTATGCGTCCAATGGCTCTTTTGCTAGAACTAAGGCTTTGGAATTTGAACTCACATTTGGCGGAACAACTAGCATCTATCATGAATCTGCCGAAAAAGACAAAGGATATACGACTTTAGCAACAGCATTAAAAGCGACTGAAGCAAAGAATTTCCGTATCAGAATGGGGTCTACAGCTGATGATGTTGTTTTGGATGTATATTTTGTTGATGGAACAATCTTAGCCTCGTTTGGAATCGGCGCAACAGAGCCTTCTGAGTCTGATTTATATTTAACACCTGATAAAGATGGTATGCTTCAAGGAAAAGTGTATGGTGGCAGCGATTTGGGTTGGCTCGATTCGAGCGAATTTGAAATGTTTACTGAATCTACGACGTTTGACAATCTTGCTCCTAAATTCTGGCAAGTTTCTAGCAACGTCTTTAATAAGAGCTCCTATTCAGATTCAGAAACCTATACTTCTGTTAGCAATGGTACTAGATACCTTGGTGAAAATTTCTTCACAAAGTTCTTTGAGTATTATCCATTAACGAGCTATGAAAGCTTTAGAGTTTCTCTTAGCACATTAACTCTTACTAATGTTACTGAGACTTCCTTCACTATGTCAGGAAGTGCCTATACAAAAGGAAACGGATTTGAGGTTAGAGAATCTACAACGATGATCGTAGATCAAATCGGAACTTGCAAGCTTCCATATACCCCAAATACTGAAACAACAGCAGCTTAACTTCAAATAAAACAAAAAAGAAGTCGTTTGCAATTGCAGACGACTTTTAAAATACAAAAATATATGAGTTTTAGCAGTGATTTTTAGAATTCTGCACGGATTTCAAACACGCCGTTATCACTTGAAGCGCTTATTTTTCCTTTGTGAGCTGTGGTTATTTCTTTTGCCATTGAAAGACCTAAGCCAGAGCCAGAAATACTTGATGAACGCGCTTCAGGAGAACGATAAAATCTTTCAAAGACGTTATCTATATCTTCTTTTGGCAAATTGTCCGAATCATTATTAACGGTTAAAACAATTTTCTTGTTTATGAGATGCAAATTAAAATTGATATATGTTTTACTGTATTTAACAGCATTGTCTAATAAGATACTAAATAGTCTTCTGATCTTATCTTTGTTGCCATTAAAGTTAATTCCATCGTCAATTGAATAGGAAAGTTTCTTCTCGAATTGATCAGTAACGCCAACGAATGATGAAACCATTTCATTTGCGAGTGTGGACATATCAAAATCAGTAAAGACAGTTTCTTGTTGTTCATCCATCTTGGCTAGTTCATTTAGACTTTTAACCATCTTATTCATAAGGTTAACTTGTCTAGAAATATTTGCTGTATTTTCCGATTCACCTTTTTCTACTGTTTCAAGGTCGTTATTCAAAGAAATGATAGATAAAGGAGTTTTTAATTCATGTGATGCATCAGAAATGAATCTCTTTTGTTTGGCTAGGTTATCTTCAATTGGCTTAACAATTAATTTAGAGACTGGTATTAAGAATAGGAAAATAACTATAACGAATAATGTTCCAGCAAGTGCAGAAGTGCCTAAAACACGATACATTGGGACTAATTCTCTTGTTTGATCCATTACAGTCACGTAATCTTCATCATTATAAGAATAGGAATAATAACGGTAATATCCTTCAGCCCATCCTCTTGTAGATGAACCTGAGTGAATTCTTGTGGCGATATTATTCGCTTCATCGAAGGTAAAGTAGGAGATTTTAAACATTACTTCACTAGAATTACCATTTTCATCGAATTTGAAAGTAAAGTAACGTGTGGAGTGTTGGATATCTATATCATCTCCTGGAGGAGCGGCATTTGTATCGTTTAGTTTTCTTATTCCGCCATCTGGGACATTATCTAAATCTTTAAATTTTCCACCGTTTTTTGCGAGGATATTTAAGGTATTATCCGCGTCTTTACCTACACGATAGAAGTTGTAGTAGTTCATCGCTACAAGCATTGTTAAAATCGCGCTTGCAAGCGAAAGGGTGGTTATTGCAATTATCTTTTTTCTTAATTTTGATACATCGCTCATAAGTGTACTAACAAATTATAGGTGATTTTTCTAACTGTAAGTAAAAAAACAATGTTTATTTTTGTTAGAAAAAACTAGGATTGTTTTTTCTCAAAAGACTATATTTTCGATATATGGTTAGGCTTTTAATGACTTTGAAACGCTTATCGATTCATTAAAAAATGTGCTCCACTGAAATCAGAAGGAAAAACTCAATGGACAATCCGAAATCACAATCAAGTACATCAACGAAAGATACCTCGACCGCGCCGCTAGAGAAGATGTTTACGGAGCTAGGAATCAAGCAAAGGATTCAAGAGGAGTTCGAGGTCGAAATGACGGAAATGTTCAATCAAGCCAAAGCCAAAGCAACAAACCAAGTAAGCATACGGAACAGCGGCATTCAAGCGAATGAGCCTTCGGAAAAAAGGGCAAGCGCTTCTTTAAGCGATTCAAAATCACAAAATTCTTATCACATGACGAGAAAATAAAAGCCTACAACAAAGCTGAGGCGACCTACAAATTAAATCATTAATTGCTGAAGGACGCCGCACCCGAAAACACAGTGGATCTCAAGACCGCCAGGAGCTACGCTTCAGCCGAGTTCGACCTCATGACTGCCTACCTCAACAACAACATAGACCCAGATCTAACGATCCAGATGAGCTCAAATGAGACCGTGGGTAAGAGCTACTCAGCGGCTATCGACACTGCATTGAGCAAAGGGATGGCAGCATGTATGAATGTGTGATAGTCACGAAAGAGAATGGATCTATATATAACATCTATGGTGTCTAACGAAATAAAAATGCCAGGATTATCTCTTTTTCAGAGCCCGCCCGAGGCGGAGTCGATGACTCCCGATACGCGGGTAATTCTTTCCTTGGCTTCGATGCTAATGGAACCGAAAAAACAAAGGATGTCAAATCATCCTCTAAGCGATCCAAATCAAAGCAAATAACCGGCAAAATCAATTCCCGGCATTTTTGCTAATTGCGTTTGTGCCAAGCCATTTGTTTTTCTATATTGTTTAAGCTCATCTTTGAATTCCATCTATATTGAAACACAAAAAGCCACCCGCTGGGATGGCTTATTTTTTGATTTTACCTTGTTTCTCTTAGTAGTTAGCTTATAACAACGAACCCATGCTGTTGAAAGTATAACGTTCGTGAAATGTCAAACTGGCGGAGGAATAGGGATTCGAACCCTAGCGCAGTGTTACCCGCCTACGAGCTTTCCAAGCCCGCCCCTTCGACCACTTGGGTATTCCTCCACATCGATTGAAATGCGGCAAGAAGGATTATAGGGGCAGGCGTATCCTTTTTCAATTGCTTTTTTAGAGCCAACGGCAAATTGGGTCGGCGCAGGTTCGGATTCTCCCCCTATTCTAGGGGAATCCAACTATAATCTTACCTATGGCTAGCGATAGGAAACTCGAACTTGAATGCGGGGCGGTGTGGCCGCTGGTTTTCAAATTGACCTTTCCTGCGGTTATCGCTCAGCTTATTTCCTTTCTCTATAACACCGTAGACCGCATCTTCGTTTCGAATATCCCCGGGCAATCCATGGAGGCTCTAGCGGCCTTAGGCATCGTTTTGCCGATTGCCATCATCATTCAGGCCTTTGCTAACCTCATTGGATTAGGAGGTGCCCCTAGGGCTAGCATGAAGCTTGGCGAAGGGAAGGCAAAAGAAGCAAACCTTATTTTCAACAACGCGTTTGTACTTTTGCTAATTCTAGGCATCGTCCTTTCCTTCGTGTGCTATTTTGCCGCCAAGCCCCTAATCATTGCCTTTGGTTGCCCGGAAGCTTCGGTTGAGTTAGCCGTTTCCTACTTGAAGGCTTATTCTTTTGGCATCGTTTTCGTGTTGCTTGGATCAGGCTTAAACGCGTTCATCACCGCCCAAGGGCGTTCTTTCTTGGCCATGATGTCCACGCTTGTTGGGGCGCTCATCAACATTGGGTTAGACCCCTTATTCATCTTCGTATTCGATATGGGCGTTTCCGGAGCGGCCTACGCGACGGTGATTTCTCAGCTTATCTCCTCCATTTGGGTGATCGCTACTTTCTTTGGCGAGAAGAGCGTGTTCCGTTTTTCTTTTAAAGATATGTCTCTGAATCATAAGGCGATTCTCTCCATCCTTTCTTTGGGGCTGTCCCCATTCGTCATGACGGCAACCGAGTGCCTTATCCAGATCGTCTTCAACGTCAATCTCAACTACGCTAGCGGCGGGGATAAGAACTACACCGCGGCTTTGACCATCATGCTAAGCGCTTTGCAGCTTATTTCCTTGCCTTTAAACGGCATGGGGTATGGCATGCAGCCCTTTATTAGCTATAACTACGGGAAAGGGGATTCGAAAAGGCTTAAGGAGGGGATTAAGGACGTCACTCTCCTTGCTTTTGGCTACGCTTTGGTGACTTGGTCGATTTCTTTGGTTTTCCCCGAGATCTATTCCTATTTGTTTTCCGCTAGCGAGGAAGTATCAGCTCTAGTCAAAGCCTACACGCCCTTCTTTTTGATGGGGACGATAA
>CAVDTI010000025.1:0-4951 GCA_963611905.1 Faecalibacterium prausnitzii
GCTCTTGGTGGTGGCTCAGTTATAGATACAGCCAAAGCGGTCGGGGCTCTTCTAGCGAATAAAAATAAAAACCTTTCTGATTTTAAGGGCTTACTTAAAGTTCACAAAAGATATCCAATGCTTGTGGCTATACCCACAACAGCTGGAAGTGGGTCTGAAGCAACAATTGCTTCAGTTATTACAAACCCAAAGAACAAAGATAAATTTGCGATAAATTCGCCTAAGATTTTGCCTCAAGTTGTTGTTTTAGATGATGAATTACTAAGAAGCCTTCCTAAACGTATAATCGCCAATACCGGAATGGACGCCTTAACTCATGCTTTAGAAGCGTATCTTGGAAATGCATTAACGCCAGAAACAAAAGAAGAGGCAATTGAGGCGATAATTCTCATAAGCAAATCGTTGCTCGTTTTTTATGATGACTCAAATAACGATGCCGCTAGAAAAGATATGCTAAAGGCCTCTTATCTAGCAGGAAAGGCCTTCACTAGATCATATGTTGGCTATGTACATGCGATAGCGCATTCTCTTGGCGGAGAATATGGCTTGCCTCATGGTTATGCAAATGCGGTAATTCTTCCTCACATTCTTCGAAAATATGGTAAAAAAGCATCTAAAAAGTTGTTATACCTAGCAAACTTAATTAAACTTAATTGTGATGAAAGTAACAAAGACGCATTTATCGTATACGTAGAATCCCTAAATGAAAAAATGGGAATTCCGAAAACCTTTAATGATGTGATAAAGGATGAAGACATTCCTTTTCTTAGCGAACATGCGGCAAAAGAGGCTAATCCTCTGTATCCCGTGCCAAAGGAATTAGACAAAAAACAGCTTAGCGAAGTAATCAAGGAGCTAAAAAGTAAATGATAATCGAAAGTAAGGTAGTTAATGATGCCACGTTTCTCACCGTTAAAAATGAAGTGGGAATGGAAGTGATTCTTTCTAGTTTTGGAGCTGGCATATATCAAATTAAAATCGATGATGTCCCCATGTTGGCGGGCCATAAAGATTTCAATCTTTGGATGAAAGATTCTGGCTACCACGGAAAGTGCGTAGGGAGAATCGCTGGTCGTATCCCATCGGGTCTTCTTAAATTCAATGATAAGACTTATCAATTGAATCAAAACGAGGGAACGACAACCCTTCATGGAGGGACAGGCGGTTTCTCTTATCGAAATTTCAACATGGACATTTCTAACCTCAAAGGAGAGACAAACGTTGATTTCTATTATGTTTCCAAAGATTTAGAAGAAGGCTTTCCGGGTGAAGTTACTCTAAGAGTTAGATATATAATTCCAGAGAAGGAAACCAAACTGAGAATTGAATTCAAAGCTGTATCAGATAAAGAAACACCGATAGATTTGACAATCCATTCCTATTTTAATCTTGGTGGCAACGAAGATATTCTTAACGATGCCCTAACAATAGACGCAAACGAGATTCTTACCTATTGTGATGGCGCTTTGCCTGATAAATATATTCCTATCCCAGAGTTTGCCGATTTAAACGAGGGTAAGAAGATTAAAGATGTAATAAACAATTCTTTCTTTGATAAAATCGATGGTTTGGATAATGCTTTCCACAAAGAAGGAAGAGATAAAAGCTTACCTCATTTAAGTTTAGAGAATGAAAAATACAAACTAATTCTTCGTTCCTCATATGATGATGTTGTCATCTATACAAGCAATTGTCCTCCATTCGGTGATGAACTTAGCAATGGAAGAAAATTAGAAAAGCATTCTTCTGTTGCCATTGAACCGGAATATAAATCGCTAGCTTTCCAAGAAATGCTTGTAAAAGAAGGGGAAGCACAACGTAATTACATTGAATACGAATTCATTAAAAAGGAGTAGAAATATATGATTGAAAAGACAATTGATGAACTTGTTTATTATGCAAAGACTCATTTAGAGCTTGATAGCGAAGATGAAATCTATTTCAAGAACACTTTGCTTCATCTTTTTGATAAGGATAGCCCATATGTAGGAGAAATCGATAAAGAGAAGATCGCTTCTTTAGAAGTTCCTGATTCTTTAATTCAAGAGATTATCGATTTCGAAGTTAAAGAAAATGGACTTAGTGAAGAAGAAGCCTTCTTAAAAGCAGACTTCGTTCTTGGCTTATTATCTCCACGTCCAAGCAAGGTTAACGAAAAATTCTTCTCCTTAGAAAAAGAAGGGGACAGAAAAGCTCTCGATTATCTTTATTCGTTATCTATTAAGAACGGCTACTTCCAAAAGACTAAAGTGGAGCAAAACCTTGAATGGGATGCCTCTTACTCTGATGGACCTTCGCTTAAGATTACAATTAACCTCTCTAAACCGGAAAAGAATAATAAAGATATCGCAAAACTCTTAACCAAAGTTTCTTCTGATTACCCAAAGTGCAGACTTTGCCATGATAATCTAGGCTTCTATGGCGATAGCAAACATCCAGCTCGTGGAACAATTCGTTTCATCCCTCTTACACTTGCTAACGAAAAATGGTATCTCCAATACTCACCATATGGATATTTCAGCCAACATAGCATTTGTTTCAAAGATGAGCATTCACCGATGCATATTGAGCATAAAACCTTCGTTAGACTTCTTGATTTTGTTGATAGATTCCCATCTTATTTCATGGGCTCGAACTCCGATCTTCCTATCGTAGGAGGATCAATTCTTGACCATGAACACTTCCAAGGGGGCTTACCAGTATTGCCTATATTCTCTGCTAAAAATAAAGAAGAAGTCTATTCTTCTTCTAAAGGCAGCAGAGTCTCTATTCTTGATTTCTATGTCACAGCCTTAAAAATCGAAGGCAAAGATAAAGAAGACGTTATTGCTTTAGCGGATAAGGTTCTAGAAAAATGGCTACCATATAACGATCCAGAAAACGACATCATCGGCAATGAAAATGGTGTTAGACACAATGCAATCACGCTTATTTCAAGAAAGAAAGATGGCGAATACAACCTTTACCTCCTTTTAAGAAATAATCGTTGCAGCGAAGAATATCCAGACGGTATCTTCCATGCTCACCCAGAATATTTCAACATCAAGAAAGAAGGAATTGGTCTTATCGAAGCAGCAGGTCTATTTATCTTGCCAGCCCGTTTAAAGAGACAAATCGAAGAGGCAAAAGTATCTGCAACTCTTTCAAAAGAAGAATATCTTGCGAAATTCCCTGATATGAAAGATTTTGAAAAGATGATCGAAGCCATAAGAAACGGAATGAGTGCAGAAGAATATATTAATAACGTTTGCCAAGGAATCCTTAGAAACGTTGCGGTCTATAAAGACACCGAAAAGGGAAGAAATGGCTTACATAAATTTATAAAAGAGACTTTTGGAGAATAAACAATGGCAAAATTCACACAAATAGATAAGATTTTCGAGAATGAATATTCTTATTCACCTACAAGACATTTTCTTTCATATGGAAGACTTGAAATCATCGGCAACCATACCGATCACCAAAGAGGACACTGCATTGTCGCAACCTGTTCTCAAGGGATTAAAGGTGCAGTAAAAGAAAGAGATGACGGAATCATTAGATTTTATTCCGAGGGATATGGCTCTTTCGAAGTAGACGTCAATAAAATCGAAGTAAAGAAAGAGGAGATGGGTAGACCTATTTCCTTGGTCAAAGGTGTTCTAAAAGGTTTAAAGAACTTCGGCTATAAGATTGGTGGATTTGATTCCGCGATCATCTCCGATATTTATAAAGGAGCAGGGGTTTCTTCATCAGCCGCCTTTGAGCTTTATGTTGCTGAAGTAGAAAACGCCCTCTATAACGAAGGAAAGGTTTCAAAAATCGAAAAAGCAAGGATCGGTCAATTCGCCGAAAATGTTTATTTTGGTAAAGCCAGTGGTCTTCTTGATCAATGCGGTTCATCCTTTGGTGGAGTCTGTTATTTAGATTTTTCTGATCAAACGAACCCAAAAGTTGAGCCATTGCCATTCCCATCTTGGAAGATGAAAATCGTTATCGTCAACCCTGGTTCGTCACATGCTGGACTTTCTGATTTATATTCCGAAATGCCTAACGATATGAAAGATGTCGCTAGAACAGTTTATAAAAAAGAAGTTCTTTCCGAAGTGCCTCTTGAAGAATTCTATCAAAAGATCCATGTCGTTTTAATGGATGATAGAGCAAGACTTAGAGCGTTGCATTATGTTGGTGAAGACCAACGCGTTCAAAGAGCGAAGAAAGCCTTTAAGAAAGACAACTTTGATTGGTTCCTCGAACTCGAAAAAGAAAGCGAGCTCTCCCAAATGGCTCTTTTGCATAACGTTATGATTAGAAGAAACTATTCTTCTTCTCCTCTTGAGGCAGTAGAAAGAGCGTCCCTCTTCTTAGAAAGAGGCTCTGCCCGCGTTATGGGTGGAGGACTTGCTGGTTCTATTATTTGTTTCGTTCCTGAAGAAGAATATGGCCGTTTCATCGAAGGAATGAGAAAATTCTATCCTAAGAAAAATATTGTTGAAGTATCCATCCCACAAGATGGCGCCCACGAAGAAAAATAAGCATGAAGAAAGTTTGTCTTGTATCTTTGGGCTGCGCTAAAAATCTCGTTGATTCCGAGATGATTTTGGCAATGTTCCCTCTAACTTCTTATGAATTATCATCTTCTCCTAGGGATGCGGATTTAATTATCGTAAATACATGCGGTTTTATCGAAGCTGCTAAAAAGGAAGCGATTGATACAATCCTTGAAATGGCTAAATACAACGCCAAGTTGGTTGCAGTCGGTTGCTTTGTCGAAAGAAACCTTGATGAGCTTAAGGAAGCAATTCCTGAAGTTGGCCTCTGGGTTCCTTTAAAAGAATATTCCTCATTACATACAAAAATTGGAGAACTTATTGGTGAAGACAATCTTTTGCCAATATCTCCTTTAAGAAGAGTCATTTCTACTTCTTCGTATTCGGCCTATCTCCGTATATCAGATGGTTGTGATAATATG
>CAVDTI010000026.1:0-1071 GCA_963611905.1 Faecalibacterium prausnitzii
GACTATGAGTTTGAGAAATTAGGCAAAAAGATCCCAGTGGCAATCTAATATGAAACTCATATCAATACTTAACTGCGACAAGAATTACGGAATAGGCAAGAAAAATGGCCTTCTCTTCCATCTTCCCCTCGATATGAAATTCTTTAGAGAAAAGACCTCTAATCATGTCGTGGCAATGGGAAGAAACACTTTATTATCATTCCCTAATTCCAAACCATTAAAGAACCGTACAAATATCGTTCTCTCCAAAGATGAATCAAATAGCTTCGAAGGAGTCATTAACGTTCATTCCATGGAAGAATTCAAAAAAGAAATCGCCAAGCAATTAGAAAAAGATGATGTGTTCATCATTGGTGGCGCTTCAATCTACCGCCAAATGTTGCCATATGTCGATGAGGTGTATCTAACAAAAGTAAACGAAGATGGTCATGCAGAAGTTTTCTTTGTTGATATCGATTCTGATCCATCGTTTGAGCTAGTTTCTGAAGGTGAACCTCAAAACGATAATGGACACGAGATTCGTTTCTGCGTTTATAAGAATCTAAATAAGGCGGCTTTATAAGCCGTCTTTTCTTTTTTTATCAATAAGCCGGTATTTTTTCACCGAAATATTGCATTCACATAGAGAATTATTATAATTTATATGAACACGTTCATAAAAATATGCCAAAGGTAATCGAAAACGTTAAGCAAAACATCTTAAAGACGTCTCGATCCATCATCGATAAAGATGGATTCGAGTCTTTTACCATTCGCCAAGTCGCGGCTCTCACGGGATATGGAGTAGGCACAATATACAACTACTATCCAAGTAAGCTATCAATTTTGGCCGCTCTTTTACTCGAAGAATGGGTCCAAGAAGAGAAACAATTAAAAGAAAAAATTGAAAAATCACCTACATTTCGCGCATCAATTGAATACATATACACCAAAATATCAGACTTCTTCGAAAATCATAAGGAATTATTCTTCTCAATAAACATACCGGGCGAATTGAAAGACAAAATTAATTATGGGCATAAGGCTTTTCTTAAAAACGTTGAAGCTTACATCATTCAGGCAGAAAAGAAA
>CAVDTI010000026.1:1081-7741 GCA_963611905.1 Faecalibacterium prausnitzii
CTCTTTTCTTCCCTATGCCGGTTGTCATGGTCGGCACGCTAGCAGAAAATGGACAAACAAACCTTGGTCCATATTCCTTACTAGCCCCTTACTACATCGCAGGAAAGGAATATTATGCGATGATCTTGGAGTGCAGAAACTCTTCCAACACTGCTCAAAACATTTTACGTACTGGAAAATGCACGCTCAACTTCTTCCCTGATGACAAAAAGCTTTTCAAAGAGGCAGTAAGAATGGGCTGGCCTGGAGACACAACAGAAGAAAAGATGAAAAATTGCATCTTTGAACTAGAAGATGGTGAAATGGCTAAAGACCATCCAAACGAGAAATTCCCTAAAGTCGTTAAGCAATCTTTCCAAGTCATTGAATGTACTTGGATGAAAGAATTAGATAACGCTCAAAACGATAAACCAGGAGAATTAAACGGTTATCCTGAACCGTATCATGATTTTAATGGTATTACCTCTAAATTCGGTGCACATTTCATCCTTAGAATCGATAAGATCCTAATGAAAGAAAAATACTACAACACCATTGTTAACGGAGTAACCGCAAGCGGCTTCCCAAGAGTTCCAGTGGATTACGGCTACCGTGATTCTAAAAACTTCTGGTGTTCAAGGTTTAAAAAGCCACGTCCAGAGCTCCTTCCGGTAAGAGAAACTTCCGTTTCTAGTGTTCGTTATGCGGCAAAAAGACTTCAGACAGATGTTGAATTTACCGATGAGGCTTTAGCTAGATTAGTTAAAGTACCAAGAATCTTCTTACCAACTGCTCTAAAAGGCTGTGTTAAATGGGCCGAAGAGCATAATGTAAAACTCATCACTGAAAAAGAAATGGACATCATCAACGATAAACGCGCAAAAGAAAAAGGAAAAGACAAATGAAAGTAGTATTAGCAGGCGCTTTCGGTAATTTAGGAAGCGACATTCTCAAACAATTAATCAAAGGCGGAAATGAAGTAGTCGCCTTGGACATGAAAGAAAAAGATATCCCTGAAATAAAGGGGAAATATGAATTTCATGCAATAGATGTGACTAGACCTGAAACCCTAGTAGGAACATGCGATGGAGCAGATGCCGTTATTACAACCGTAGGTCTAGTTGGTGCATCAAAAACGTTATCAAACTATGACATCGATTTGAACGGAAACTTAAATCTATTAAACGAAGCAAAGAAAGCGGGAGTTAAGAAATTTGCCTACGTTTCCGTTATTAAATGTGATACTGATCCAAGCGTGCCAATGCTTGAAGCAAAACATCAATTTGAAGAAAGGCTCAAGGAAAGTGGCCTAGAATATGTTATCTTCCGTCCAACAGGATATTTCTATGATATTGCTAAAGTGTTCATGCCAATGATCGAAAAAGGAAAAGTAACCCTGTTAGGTCACAAAGACTATCCATGTAACGTCATCGATACAAGGGATTTAGCAGAATTCATCCTTCTCCATTTAAACGATGTAAATAAAACATACAACGTTGGCGGGAAAGAAACTTATACATATAAACAAATCGCTGAGATGTTCTTTGCTGCAGCAGGTAAGAAAGTAAAAATATCTCGTGCACCAGTCTTCCTTTTTGATCTGATTATTCGTAAGGCTGAAAAAGAAAACAACGGCAAAGGACCAATTGTAAGATTCTCTAAATGGACTTTAACTCATGATTTAGTCGGAGAAGATAAATATGGCGACCTTTCTTTCAAAGAATACATTAAGAGCCGTTATCTATCTAAGGAGGCAAAATAATGGATCCAGTCGCATTAACTTGGATAGTTACAGGAATCCTTGCTGGAGTGGCCGCAGTTTTATCTGCAATAGGATTCTATAAATTCGTCTACTTCCTTTCTGTCGGATATGGCTTTGCTGTTTCTGGAATGGCAATTGCTTTACTTGTAATGTCCTTAGTTGGATTTATTCCTACTTTAGGAGCAATCGAATATGTATTAATTGTTCTTCTAATCGTTTATGGTTTTAGGCTCTCTGGTTTCTTGCTATATCGCGAAATAAAGAGCGCCTCATATCGTAAAACACTAGGTAGCGTTACCGCTAAAAGCGAAAAGAAGATGCCTATCTTCGTAAAGGCAACAATATGGATTACAGTTATCGTTCTTTATGTTGCTGAAGTCTCTCCTATTGCGTATCGCAGCATTTCAGGAATTAATTATTCAACAAGCAATAACGTTCTAGATTTAGTCTTCCCAATCATTGGCGCCATCGTAATGGTTATAGCATTAATCATTGAATCCTTAGCTGATTTCCAAAAATCCAAAGCTAAGAAAGAAAACCCAAACCGCTTTGTCGATAAAGGGCTTTATCGTTATGTCAGATGCCCTAACTATTTAGGCGAAATCCTCTTCTGGACTGGCGTTTTATTGTCTGGCGTTAATATCTTAAACACTTGGTGGAAAATCCTTATTGCAGTCTTAGGCTATCTTTGCATCGTCTACGTCATGGTTTCTGGTGCAAAACGTTTAGAAAAAAGACAAAACAAGAATTATGGAAAAGATCCGGAATATGCCGAATATGTTAAGAAAACCCCTATTCTATTCCGCTCAATTCCTGTCAAATCACTCATAAATTGGAAATGGATTGTTTAGTATGAACCATTTAATCTTAGAAGCTACAGAAGATAGCTTTGCCTCCATATACGAATCCTCACCTTGGGCACTAGTCTTACAAGCCCTTTATGATTTAATACCAGTCACCCTCTTCCTTATTGGGTCCGTGATTCTACTAAGATGCTTATACAACAAAATGGTCAAAGGGAATTACGCCCTTTTGGCTGCCGGAAGCATCATGGTCTTCGTTGCGGGCCTCTTAAAAGCGGTCCACAAGCTCATAATTGGCTTCTCTGGCTATTCTTATAGTATTCTTGATAGACAATTCACCTCCACTCAATCCGTGGGCTTCTTATTGCTCTTTATCGCCTTTATAGGAATGTTTACATCCTACAATAAGAAATACACCAAAGTTAGAGTTGTTGCTATCCCTGCATTAGTTACAACAAGCATCTTGCTTAGTACGGACGGTCTTAAGGAATTCAATAACACCATGCCATTCATTGTTATGATGATAATTGGTGCTGCAGGCACATTAGCAATGCTTGTCTATATCTCAATCAAAAGGAAAGATACTATATCTGCAATATTATTCGGAACAGCAATAATCTTTATGGTTGGAATGGGATATTTATCAACGAAGGTTACATGGACTTATACTTGGATTGCGATAAGCGTTAATATCGTCTATCAAGCCTTGTATATGTTGGGTGCAATACGTCTTCAGAAAAAAGGCTTAGGAGATGAGAACTCATTAAGCTAAAAATACAAATATCGAAAAATGGCTAGTAAAACCTAGCCATTTTCTTTATTCAAACTATTCACATATCTAAATAGAAGGAATCGAATCAAGTGCATCAAGCAAATTTTGAATCGTCATTCTCTTAAGATTGTCACTATAGCCACCATCCGCTTTATCTTCAATAAGGCCTGCAGCAATCATTTGATAGATTGTAGCATTCGAAATTGCATTGCTCGCACTATCGGCTTTATCCATATTTTCAAATGTTAGAGTTGAAGGAACAAAAACGTTTGCTCTTCCACACGTAAGATCGACGCTCGTAACATCAAACGACATTAATAACATGACTCCAGAGTTCTTGCTGATATAGTAATCCCCATCGTATTCTCCATCCGAATCATAAGTATACTTATATCCATTTTCAGTCGAAGTTCTGACGTAATGGTCGGTCGTGATCGTCGCTTGACTAACATCAGTCGTAAAGCAATCTTCGCCATAAATCGAATATAAGCTTAGATTGTTAATCTTATCGCCCATATTGGAAATAGTTACAGTATCATCTTTCAAAAGAGTATCTAAGGCTTTGTTACCAGTTTCTCCACTGATAACAGTGCTTAATTTAACGTTGCTTAAGTCGAAGTTAGAAAGATTGGAAAGTTTCAAATTTTCTTTCTCGATGCCTGTTGCTTCGGAAAGGATATTGAAGAGAGATTTATTGTCTTCAGTTTCTTCGATGACCGTTGAAAGTTTAACGTTGTCGATATTAAATCCACTGCTCAAATCGCCAACGGTGATTGAAGAATAATCATCTTTATTTGTTGCATCCTTAAGAATTGCAATTAACTTCTTATTATCATCAGTCTCTTTGATAACGCTAGAAAGAGGAACGTTACTCATCTCAAAAGTTGCAAGGCTTCCAAGAGTTAAATCATCATAGCTTTCAACTCCGCACCCTTTAAGAAGAATGTCTTTAAGATCATCAGATAGATCAACTGTATCTTTGATATAGATATTAGCAGTATCAAAATCCTTCAAGCATCCCATCGTGACTTCTTCGTAATTTTCTTTTCCTACTGCAGAAGTTAAGATCTTGGCCAATTTTGGATTGTCTTCTTCTTTTAAGAGAGAGGAGAGCTTAACATCATCAAGATTGGCCTTTGAAATGTCGCCAATTGTAATGTCCTCGTTATTTTCTTTGCCAGAAGCATCTCTAAGAATTGCATATATCGATTCATTTGATTCGTTTGGCGTAATAACGGTCGACAAAGGAACATTGTTGATATCAATATGGTTCAAATGTCCAATCGTTACGGTTTCAGGAGTTGGCTTTGCTTCATCATCTCCTACAACTGCTGCCGCACAAAGAATGTCAAAGATAGCCTTATTATCTTCGCTATAAGTAAGAACGTCGCTTAAAAGAATGTTATTCGCATCGAAACTGCCCATGTCTTTAATGGTGTAGCCATCAAAGATCTTAGCAAGCATTGAACCACTTTCAACGTTTGTAAAGATTCCTAACACTTCAAGCATTTCTGCCTGACCAATTCGTGTTGGAATTACTTTCGCTATTTGATCGAGAGGAACTTTAATTAATGCAGGATAGTAAAGAGTTTTACCAGCTGCCGCTTCAACAAGCGTCTTATCATCGTTATAGGCACGTTTTAGTTTGCCACTATCATCAATGTAATAATACATGTATGGCTCAAAATCATCCGCTGTAGGATCGATTTCTTCAGTTACTTCAGTATTCTCTTTCATAACAGTGAGGTTGCCAAATGACCCAAGAGACGAAGCGACACCAAGATTATCAATCGTGGCAGTGATTTCGACGCAATTATCAAAAATCGACTTGTAATCTGTCGTAGAAAGAGAAATCTTCTCTAACTCATCGTAATTAATTTCAAGATATTTATCCAGTCCGCTTGATGAAAGAGTTGTTTTTAACGCTTCTTTGATGATAGGGAAATTGCCAACGGTATAGTTTTGATAGTTCATCAAGATTTGTAGAAGAGTTTTCTTGCTTGTATCTTCATCAACATATTTTCCATCTTTTCCAACAAATATGTTTGTCGGGAGAACACAGACACAAATAGCTCCCGCTACCCCGATAACAAGCGTTGGAGTCAAGAAACCAAAAAGCCACCATCCGAAATTCTTCAGACCTCTGCATCTAGCTATTCTAAGTGCACGTCTAGTCTTTCTTTCTTGTTTCCTTAAAAGTCTTGCTTCTTCTTTTTCTTGTCTTTTTTTAATTTTTTCTGGATTCATACATTATTAATACCATATTTACGATAAAAATTAAATTCTTAAATAGGTAAGACCTATTTTTATAGAGTTTTGCGATAATAAAAAACAGAAATATCCTTATTGAACTTTATAGCAACATTTTTAAGAGTTGCTTCAAGATAAAAGCCGTTTCTTAAATGGAATTTAGCCGAATTTGGATTTTCTGAGGTAATCAAAGAAATAATATTGGTTATCCCATAAATTTTCGCTAGTTTTTCTATTTCTTCTAAAAGATTTTTTCCTAGATGCTCATGAAGATGATCTTTGTTAACGTAAATCGAAAGGTCAGCAGTTTTTCGATAAGCGCTACGAGAATTAAAAACATCTAAATAAGCATAGCCAAGAACCTTTCCTTCATCGTTTTTAACCACGATAAAAGGGTATTTATCAGTTATTAAATGGCATCTAGAATAAAATTCATCATGAGTAAGTTCTTTTTCTTCTAGAGTATATGCCGTATTTAAAATGTAATAATTATATATTTCAAGGCATTGGTCGATGTCTATATCAGTTAACGAACAAATATTCATTTTCGTCCTTCCTCTAGAAAATATCATAGAACAATAGACTAAAAAATATAATAAAAAAGCCTGATTTCGAATCAAGCTTGCATTTACGATTGTGGTGCCCGAGGCCGGAGTCGAACCGGCATGGGTTATTCGCCCGAAGGATTTTAAGTCCTTTGCGTCTACCATTTCGCCACTCGGGCACTTGTTGATTGGTCCCCCGTGAGAGACTTGAACTCTCGACCCCTTGATTAAAAGTCAAGTGCTCTACCACTGAGCTAACGGAGGAGTAGGATGGCTGGGGTGACTGGGATCGGACCAGTGTATGACAGAGTCAAAGTCTGTTGCCTTACCGCTTGGCTACACCCCAAGAACCAAAGATGGTGGGCGAAGATGGATTTGAACCACCGAACCCGAAGGAGCTGATTTACAGTCAGCCGCGTTTGGCCACTTCGCTATTCGCCCACAGTCCGTCCGCGCGTCTTCTCAACCCCAACAGATTGGTGGATGCTACAGGGTTCGAACCTGTGACCCCCGCCTTGTAAGGGCGATGCTCTCCCGCTGAGCTAAGCA
>CAVDTI010000027.1:0-10951 GCA_963611905.1 Faecalibacterium prausnitzii
TACCATAAAGGTGCGGAAGAATATTTTGAAAAACTAACAAAAGAAACAAAAGTTGACACTGAAGCAAACGCCAAACACGTTTCAGAATACAATGATTTGGCTGCAAAGCAAAAAGAACTCGAAGGGAAGCTTGGATCATCAAAAGCTCTAAAGACATTTTTCATTGTTTTAATCGTTATTGCCCTCCTTGCGGGAATTGGATTAGTAGTCTTCGGCATTCTGAACATATCGACGCTATGGTATCTCCTAATCATTGGTGCAGCCTTGCTTGGTGTTGGCATTTTCTTAATCATTTATATTTTCAAAAATCTCAACAAAATCATCAAACAAAAGGAAGACGCAGTCGCTAAAGCAAGAGAGGCAACTAAAGGCAAACTTGATGAATGCTATGCTGATCTTGCAACATTAAATTCCGCTTATGATTGGAATATCCCAGGACAAATCATGGAAGAAGCCACTGGCATTATTGATATCGACCCATATTTCTCTGAGAAAAGACTTCAATATCTTGTTGAGAAATTCGGTCTTCCTGCAACAGAAGGAGATAACCGTTCTGTCTTAGGAATTCTTTCTGGCAATATCCAAGGGAATCCATTTATCGTTAAGAAAGTCTTGCAAGAAGACTACAAAGACAAAGAGTATAGAGGTGAGCTTGTCATCTCTTGGACCACTTATACGACCGACTCTAAAGGAAATAGAGTTTCACATCATCATACCCAAACCTTAACTGCGACAGTTACTCACAAAGCCCCATTCTATGGTACAGATACAGTCTTAGTATACGGCAACGAAGCAGCCCCTCACCTCTCTTTCTCCCGTGAGCCTTCTAACATCAATTCTCTAACAAGCGAAAAAGACAGAGAAAAAGAAGTGAAAAACAAAATGAAAGAAATCAACAAGAAAGCGGACAAAGCAATTACTTCAGGAAATGCTTTCACTCCAATAGGAAACGATGAGTTCGATGTCTTCTTTGGTGGAACAAACCGTGATAATGAAGTTGAATTCCGCCTCTTATTCACTCCTCTTGCTCAAACAAACATGCTTGCTCTCTTAAAAGATCCAAACCCATATGGCGATGATTTCTATATGGAAAAAGACTGCATGGTAAACTACATCATGTCAAGACATTCCCAAGGTTTTGATTACAGTGCAAATCCTCAAACTTATGTCTCATATGACTACAAAGTAAGTAAAGCAACATTCGTCAATTACTGCGACGAATTCATCAAACACTTATTCTTTGATTTAGCCCCACTTCTCTCTATTCCTCTCTATCAGATGCATAAGCCGAGAGAATATATCTACGAAAAAGATATCGCTTCAAACTATTCTTTCTATGAGCATGAAGCGCTAGCTAACACGATGGATCCAGACCTTTTCATTCCAAAAGACGCCGATTCTTCTCTTCCGCTTGTCTTAAAGAGCACCTCAGTTAGAAAGAATGGCAAACTCGATCAAGTCAAGATTCACTCTTATTCCTACAAAACAGAGAAAAAAGTTGATTACGTTTCCGTCCACGGAGGAGATGGAAGATGGCACGATGTTCCAGTCCATTGGATCAAATACGATAGAGTTGATAATGATAAACTTCTTGATGTACGTTACGTCGGTTCAACAAGAAAAGACATCAACGAGAAGGTCAAAGACAATAACAAGTTCTCTTCCTTCTTGTCTAGAAGCGAAGGCTCAATATACGCTCGTGGAATGTTATCAATGGTTTTCGATAAAGAAACCCACGATGACGTTAATGAAATTCTCGATGATATATTCGAAGAAAAAACTGATGCAACAAAATAGAAAAAAACTATAATATAAACAACATAAAAGGATGGAAAAAATATGGCACAATTAGACGAAACAGATGTTAGCTTAGAAAACACCGAAGGTAGATCAGTTCACGTTATCGACAAGAAGGTTCCAGTTGAATTAAATGGCACCGATAAATTCGTTAACGTTGGCGTATGGTTTATCTTCATCATTGGAGGAATTGTTTACACCTTCAAGAAGAATCACGCAAGAACCTACTTCAAACAATTAGAGCAAAAGATTCAACGTGACGCTTCAACAATCGATAACTACATGACACAACGCGTCGTTATCCTTCAAAACACCGCAAAGCTCGTTGAAAAAGCAGTTCAACTCGATAAAGAAACATTTGTTGATGTTGCAAATGCACGTAATGGCAAATCTTCTGACCAAGACGTCGCTCGTAATGAACTTCAAGGAAAACTCGATACCGTTCAAAACAGCCTCAACGTTGTCTTAGAAAGATACCCTGAACTCAAGGCTCACCAAGAAATCCAAGACGCCTTACAACAAAATAGCTATCTCCAACAAGAAATCACTGCTGCTAGAGAAGTCTATAACAACGACGTCAACAAATGGAATTCCGAAATCTTCTCTCTTTGGGCAAAGAAATACGTTGCTGCAAAAGAAGGATATACAACCCGTATTCCATTTATCGCCAGTAAAGAAATCAAAGAGAAGAGCGAATCCGTTCTTTTCTAAGGAAAAGCGATTATTAAGGGACCACAATGTGGTCTCTTTTTCTTATCCTTTCCTAATTCAACAATTATCCTCTTGCCCCGTATTACAGTAACATTTATTACTTCATTTACAAAAATGTCTAATAAAAAAGACAATTTTGGTTATAATAAGTGCATAAAAGGCATTTTACATGAAAGAAACGGTCAAGAAGACTTTAGAAAAGTTCTCCAAAACAATGACAAACAGTGAGAACGTCTCCTCTTCTACTGTTATTTCCTTTTTAGATGAAATAGTTAAAGAATTAGATTTAGACACGATATACGTCTCCGAAAGCACAGGAGCGATAAATCATTTCTTTTACCCTTTTGTTTCCACTGGTCCATCTAGTGGAACGATGTATTTAAACTTAATAGTCATGCAAGAAAGCGATGCCCATATACTTGTCGATCTTTTTAAAGATGACGGAATTACGGTCTTTGATGGAAAAATGTCTTCTGCTAAAAGAGCGACCGCTGAAGGGAATCTTGCCTACGGCTATCTCTTTCAAAATAAATGTCTAGGCTTCGTGAGTTTCCAACCCAAAGAGAAAAGAGAATGGAACGAAGACGAAAAGGAAACAATAAGAAAGGTTGCTTTGCTTATTAAGCCCCTTCTTATCGAAAGACAGCTAACTGATAGATTCTCATATGAGAGCAATATTGGCAAAACTAATGTCGGCATCTTTTGGTATTATCCACGTCTTAAGCTCATCATCATTCCAGAAAGCACAATGGATAAGCACTCAATAAGAAATTTCGTTTACCGCGATGCGCCAAAAGCATTCATCGAAGATTGCGTAAAAGAAGAAGACAGAGAAGAAGTCTTAAAGGTCTTCGAATGTTTCGAAAAAGGTGAATCTGCTTCAAGCGTTTCTTTCGTAAGCAACGATGAAAAGAAAAAGTCCTATCGTCTTTCTTTGACAACAAATAGATATGACGATAAGAACAATCCGATTGAAGTAATGTGCACGCTCGAAAGAATTAACGAAGAACAAAGAAAATACGAAAGCACGCCCGAACTTTCAAAAATATACGATAAATTCAAAGAAAGAATATCTTCAAGTAACATTGCTGAGTATCATGTAGATTTATTAAACGGAAAGGTAACTCTCCTAAAAACAGTCAACGTTTTTCGCATGGCTTTTGATAATTCGACAGGCTTTGATTCTTTGATCGAAAAAATATCTGAAGATTATCTTGCAAAAGAAAGCCAAGACTCCTTCAAAGAAATCATGAACACAAAGAATCTCCGTGAAAACATCATGAAGGAAAATGATTCATATAGCATAGTTTCTAACTTCATCATCAAAGGAGAATTAAAACGTTTTGAGACAATCATTCTTGCCAATAACACTTCGATATATGGCTATGCAAAAGATGTAATGATATTCGTAAGAGACATAACTCACATAGAATCTTTGAATTATGACCGTCTTACGGGTTTGCTAACAATGTCACATTTCCTAGCCAAAATGAAAGACTGGCAACAGAAGAGATTGGATTATGGCGAAAAAGTCCACGGATACCTCGTATATTACGATCTATGCAAATTTAAACTATTAAACATGCAATTAGGCATTCGTAAGGGAGACGAAGCCCTAAAGGCCTTTTCTGAGCTTTTAAGGATGAAATATCCAGACTGCACTATATCACGTTATAGCGACGATCATTTTGCCGTCCTTGATATTGAGGAAGACAAAGATAAGGTGATTCAAAAGATCAAAGAAATCATTGAAGAGTCCTCTAACATAAACCACGAATTCAAAATAGACGTCAAAGCTGGCATCTACAAAATCGAAGAAGGAGTCGAACCAGCAATATGTGCTGATTATGCTCAACTCGCCTGCCAAAGTGTGAAAGATAACGCATTGTCTTCTTACCGCGAATATGACGATGAACTAAAAGCAAGAAACGAAAAGAAAAAATACATCATCGATCATATTGATGAAGCAATAGAAAAGCATTGGATTAAAATCTTCTATCAGCCTGTTGTTTCAACTAAAAACGTTTCCCTTGTCGCCATGGAGGCGCTCACCCGTTGGATAGATCCTAAATACGGATTCCTATCCCCTGCAGATTTTATTTCCACCCTTGAAGAGTCAAATCTCTTATACAAGTTAGACATCTACGTTATAAATTCTATATGCAAAAGGCTTCGTAATGAGATTGATATGGGGCATAAGATTGTGCCTATTTCATTCAATTTATCTCGTAATGATTTTTTAAGTTGCAAACCTTTTGAAGAGGTTAAAAAAGCACTTAAGAAATACAATATAGATCATAAGTACATTAGCGTTGAAATCACCGAATCTATCGCCATGAATGATCCTGCCGCAATTCATAGAGCCGTAGATCAGTTCCGTAACGCTGGACATGAAGTGTGGGTTGATGATTTTGGCTCAGGATATTCTTCATTAAGCATTCTTAAAGATTTCACATTCGACGAAATAAAGATTGATATGTCTTTCATACGTTCCTTTAACGAGCGTTCTAAAGCAATCGTGGCTAATGTTATTAATCTAGCCAACGATTTACACATCCGCACATTATCCGAAGGCGTAGAAACAAAAGAACACCTAGATTTCTTAACCGATGTTGGATGTGATAGAATTCAAGGCTACTACTTCTCTAAGCCTTTGCCGTATGAGGAATTGATTCAAACATTAGACTCAAAGAATATTTATATTTTCTAGTACCTAATCTTGGCATCTGACATTCCTTTTTCAAATTATGTCGAATGAATAGTCTCTAACTTACAGGATATATGTTATGCGATTCGTAGGTTTTTCTTGAGAAATCCGATGTTTGCTAGCTTTTTAAATATAATAAAACACGTATAAAATTCGGCCATAAACACAAATATTCATCGGCAAAAAAAGATAAGCTTATACACATTTATCAATATAGAACACGTAATTCTTACTAATTTTGAAATCGCATTCTAGTTTGTATGTTCCATCGCTATTAGGAATATATTTAGCAACAACAGAGTCTGTTATACGATCAAGAATTCGATAATTGATTAATTTTGCATCTGAATATGTATCTGAAGCAGTTTCGCCTTCGATATTGCTAATATAAAGCCTTAAGCATTGATCTAATGTTTTTCCAGCGTTAGTTCCTGCGATAGAAATATCTGTAGCAGAGATAGATTGGCCTAAGAAATATTGTTTTTGAAATAGCAACGTTGCACCGGAAGATGTTTTATATGTTGTTGAATCGTATTCATGATCAACAAACTTTCCTGCCTCAAAAGCATCAAGTTTTTCATCAAAAACTTTGCAGAAAATATTCGAATGACGATACATATAGATTTCATAAGTGTTGTTCGTAGAGTTGATGGAGTCTTTTGAACAAGTGATCAAAATATCATAAACACCTAAATGCTCTAAATCCTTGAATTTAAACATTTGATATTTCTTACTTGAGTCAGAAGAATCCGTAACGTCAACAACATCCATGTATTCAGAGGCTTTGGTGAATACGTTGCTCGTTTCGGTTATTGCTGTTGTAGTATCCGTTATTTCGCTACCAGAAGTTATTAAATAATCGTATGAATATGTTTCTGAAAATGAGTTATGCGTTGTATAGGTGTCACCAAAGGCGATCATGAAATAAAGAGATTGGTTTTCCATATCCATGAAATCAACGTCTCTTGCGATATAGGTATATGGGCGGTCTGCAGCCAAATTCGTTGTATCTTTATAAGAATAAGTTTCCCCACTCTTATTGCCTTCATACAAATAATCTTGGCTTCTATAGAATCCTGGAGCCAAAGAATATTTGCTAGAGATGAAACTGTTTATTGTAGATTCGTTATCGGTTGCACCATTTGAAGGGTAATCGCGAATAGCTTTAGGTTCGTCGATTTTTTCAAAGGCAACAACTGTTGGAGAACATTTATACCCATCATGATAATTACTTTCTACATATTCTATTTGTACTAAATTCTTATTCTTTAATGAACTGAATTTACCACTAGTCGCTTGAGAAACAATATTGTTATAGAAACTATCAAACGTCCCTTTCAAGCTAGCTTCGCTATTGCTCGTTCCGGAACCTGGGCCATTTTGGTAACTATAATTAGCAACGAAAATATAAAAAGTGTACAATCCTTCGCCATATTTAGAAATCAATTCTTTTTGAATATAATCCGAATCCAACAAATACAAAGAGCCCCAAAATAATCCTGACCAATGGGGACTATCGCTTGGAGCAGAATTCCAATTTCCAACTGCTTTTTCCTTTGTTTCTCCCCAAACGTTGTTAGCACTAAATTTAATTGAAGATATGTTCGATGAAGATTTTATTTCTATGTTGTTGTAGCTAAATAATCTAATGTACTCACTGTTCAACAAAGTTTCTTCGGTAGAATCATCGCCATAGGTGAAATATCCACTCCCGTCGTTATAAACATCATTGGTAAACAACGGGTATTTATAAACGTTATCATCGCCGTAAGTTATTTGTAATTTTTGAGTGGCGCCGCCGCCATTTAAAAGCGTTACGTCACTTCCAGTCGTTTTCTTTTCCTTACTAGGTATTTTCTTTCCGTTACTAAACATTGGAAAAAGTCTAATAACATTGTTATCATCGGCATATTTATCTAAGTCAGAGAAAATATCGAAATAAGTCTCAACTTCCTTTGGTTGAAATGCCTCACCTACGTTACCTGAAGTTTTGTCGCTCGCTTCAGTATTATCCAAGTGGCTATAAGGATAAACATAATTTCCATCAGAGTCCTTATAAACATAAGTCCATTCGGTGAAAGAATAGTTATGCCAATCTTTACTGTTGCCCATTGAAGCAAACAAATCTTGTATGGCCGCTTCGTAAATGCTCATACTCAAAGTATTTGTAACAGTTATTTTAATCGGAAGATATCTTCCGGTATTTGTATCGTTGAGTTTGTCGTTATTTTCATTTATGAAACCGGTGATCGCCCCGTCACCACTGCTATCACGGACGGTCTTCCCATAATAATAACTTTTATCCCAGCATCCAAGACGATCTAAGGAATATTGGTTATGACCATTATATTTTTCTTCTCTGCCATCAACACCCTGATAAATGGTAAAGTCTTCTCCAGGCTCACCCCAAGTGCGTTTCTCAGACAATGACAATGCGTAATAACTGGTCATGAAAGCGCCACTGTCATTATATGCTTCACCGCCATCCGCTTCGAAATAATTATTCGAAAATTTAGTTCCAATGTATTTTCTAAACGCACCGTCGTAAGTTATTTTCGTGTTGTCATAACTCGACTCGCTGTATTGCCCAAGATCGCTTAATTTGTACCTAGCATTTCCGTTGTCATCGGTTAAGACATTTCCAACCTCGTTATACTGAACCTCTTTGTAGCCAAATTGTAATTCTGGCGCAACAGCGCCCTTTTCTAAATATTCGTAGTAAAGATGCATATACGCCGCATTAGGAAAGAAATAAAGAGTATATGTTGTATTAGATGTCGTCTTGCCAAAAGGATAGTTCTCTTGGATATCGTCCACTTTAAATGTATTCGCATCAGTAGACTGGCTTCTAGTATTTTCAAAATAGAAATAAGAGTAGCCAAAAGATGTCGCGCCAATAACGCCTACGCCAAGTAAGAACAT
Organism: Faecalibacterium prausnitzii; assembly: GCA_963611905.1. Taxonomy (GTDB): domain Bacteria; phylum Bacillota_I; class Bacilli_A; order RFN20; family CAG-826; genus UBA4951. The sequence continues at coordinate 8,138 of CAVDTI010000027.1, forward strand.
AAGTCTTCTAACTAGTTTTGACATCTTTTCTCTCCTTTCTACTTGACAACAAATTTAATTGTAATTGCCCCTGAACCACTTATTGCAGAGCAAAGACTCTGATACGCTTCAGAGGTAAGAGGCTTAACATCTGCACTCTTGTATTGAATAACATCATTAAGAGCAAGGGTATATTCGAAATAGCCTAAATCAGAACCATCACCGTTAACTTTTTTTACGTTTTTAGAAAAGTCATAACCAGATTCTTTAGTCGCATTCTCGTAGGTGCTAGTAATATCAATGACGTCATTTAACGCGCCAGTTCCAGAACTGACATTCACGAATAGTCTGAAATCATTCCCATCGATTGAATCCTTTTCATCTTCAATCGTGTATTTAAGAACAATTTTGTCATCTTTGATATAAGATGAATTTGTGCCTTTACGATAAAATTCCAAACCATCAGTTAAATCTTCTTTTTTGCCAATGCCATTGCTAAAAGAAATCATGCTTGGCGATTGTTCGATACTGATATTTCCTTTAGTAACTTCATCATAGACATGAATAGAAACGTTGGTTTTACTTTCAATATCAGTATTTCCGAAATACCAGCTAGAAAAGCCGATACCCATTATCGTTAAAGATGAGACGGCCGCTAAGGAAAGAACAAGAATTTTCTTTGCGTTCATCTTAGTTCACGTCCTCATCGTAATAAGAAGCAACAGTAAGGAATCTCTTCTTGTATTCCTTATCGATAATTGTTTCGCTTGAATCAAAGGTAAGCATAAAGACGGCTACGCTTGCTAAAGCTACTATACCAGCCGTACTTCTAAAATAAGTAGTCGCTACGCCTAGTCCAAAATTGTTGAAGCCATTGTATTTGCCGACAATCTTATCGAATGTTACGGCCATTTCGGAGATGTCTGAAGCAGAGTTTGCATCTCCTCTGAAGGTATAGTACGTAACATTGTCTTTAACGTTGATGTTGATAACTCTATGGACAATCGTGTCGTTAGAGGAATTTTTGAAGGCGAGAACGTCATATAATTGGATATCCCCTTCTTCAATCTTATCCACGCCAATCATGCTATATTGAGATATTTGATTGGTGAGGTTGTTCTTCTTGACATATGTGTTATTTGCATTCACCGTTTCCATTGAACCGGTCTTGATAACCATGTATGTGGTTTTTCCAAAATAGAAGGCTTCACCATTGACATTGAAAAACACAACCAAGCCAATGAAAGCGAGAACAATAGCGTATAGCAAAACGGAGAAGGCTCTGCCAAAGCCTTCTTTTGTTTTTGATTTCTTTTCGTCTTGCTTTATTAGATCAACGATTTTCTTACGTTCCATCTCCTCAAGATCACCATCGTGATAGAGATACGTAACTACATCGTCTTCTCCGACAGAGGATACCTCTTCCCACTTATCACGTTTTAGTTTGTTGATTTTGGCGTTATTGGCCAAGATCTTATCGTTCTCTTTGAATTCCCTACGATATTTCTTCCTAAGGTTTTCATAGAGTTTGTCATCTTCATGTCCATACTTAATATGTTTCTTTTTATAGACTGCATACAAAGCAAAAAGAATGGAGAAAGTAACGGCTAAACCTATGATAGTAAATAAAGAGACGTAAAATGCAATTTCAATTAGTTGTTTTGATTGTGTCATTTTAGGCCTCTAGTAATATACGAATGTTATTATGCTACATAAGTAGCAGATGGTTCAAGTGATGAATTAAGCACCTGTAGTGCTTGCTGCTCCGACATTGAGAGAATAAGTAACATCTAAAGCATTTTTGCCTGCGTCTGTTAACTCTGTTTTCAACTCGCTAGTCATGGCTGAGTAAGAGTCAGAAGTTGTTGGTTTCTTATCGGTTGCATAGCTTATCATCTTATTTTTTGAAGATTTTGCATAATCTGTTGTTGAGACATCAAAATCAAAGCTTGCAGTGTAATCACTTGTAGTTTCAGCGCTAGAAAAGTCGAAGGTAACTGTATATTTTAAGACGCCGGAAGTAATATTTCCTGTTGCCGTGGAATCAGTAGCTGTGCTCTTGACATAGCTTGCGGTAGAAGCGTCACTATTAATAGTTAAATATGAAGTATTCAAAGTGAATGTTGCAGTTAAAGTTGCTTTAGTAGCACCAGCATTTTGTAAGGTGATTAAGTTTTCTTTTGGAAGAGTGTATTTAACACCTAATTTGGAAACCAATGTAGCGGAAGAAAAATCAGCATCTTTTGGGCTGGTAGTTGCGCTTGTAAGCTTATGGAAAGAAATTCCGCATGTAGCGTCATCTTTGTTTGCGTAAAGGCCTTGGTCTAAGCAAAGGTATAACTTATCGCCTGTTCCTAACTCTGTGGCTGCAGCGCTTTCTCCATTAAGTGTGTATGTAGCCGCTAAAGAGCCAATACCATTATTCACATCGGTTGTATGATAGCCAACCGCCGCTGCACCAGTAATGTCGCTAGCACCAAAGTACCAGGAAGCAAAGCCACTTCCGACAACAGTTAATCCTCCGCCAAGAGCGACTAACCCTAAGACTAATTTTCTCTTCATTTTTGAACTTCCTTTCTCGATAATCGAATAAAAATGAATAAATATCAGGAAGCAAAGGTCCCTTATTAACTGGCTTATAGAAGTTAAAGGTCATCCTTGCAATCCACGTGGTAACTGGCTGCCATCGTTTGAAGGCCCTTTAGCTTTGCGCCACCAGGTTTCCCTAGCTTTGCTTTTTCAACGAATGAATTATTAAATAAACAAAAATCGATGTCAAGGTTTTTCTTAAAAAGAAATTAAAATATCCGATAGATAGTTACTTATGTGGTTAAT
>CAVDTI010000028.1:0-12609 GCA_963611905.1 Faecalibacterium prausnitzii
ATCTAAGACTGTTGAACAAGTCTTATCCGAAAAAGGCAACAAAGTTCTTACATTCGTCCGCTATCAAGTTGGCGAAGGACTTACCGCTTAATCGAAAAAGTTTATTAAGGGTGCCATTGGCATCCTTTTTTCATACCAAAAAATATTAAGTTTTGTATAATAGTAGCAATATGGAAAAGAAATCAATTTACAAACGAATCGTCCTCAAGGTTTCTGGCGAAGCTTTAGAGAGCGAAAAAGATCGTTCTATTTATGACGAGAAAAAATTAAAAGACATCGCTAATGTCGTTAAATCCGCTCATGATTTGGGCGTCCAAATTAGCATTGTCGTTGGAGCAGGCAACATTTGGCGTGGTAGACTTGCTGACAAAGTTGGCATTGAACATTCTACAGCCGATTATATGGGAATGCTTGGAACAATCATGAATGCTTTAGCTCTTCAAAGCTCAATTGAAAGCTTGGGATTAGACACAAGAGTTATGTCCGCAATCAACGTTCCACAAGTGTGTGAACCATATATTAGACGTAGAGCAATCTCTCACTTAGATAATGGTAATGTCATCATCTTTGCTGGCGGAACAGGAAACCCATTCTTTACGACTGATTCTTGCGCAACTTTAAGAGCTTTAGAAATTAATGCCGACTCAATTATTATGGGTAAGAATGGCGTTGAAGGGGTCTATGATTCCGACCCTAGGGTAAATAAGGATGCAAAACTTCTTAAGAAACTTACCTATGGCGAAGTTATGAGCAAGAAGCTTGCTGTTATGGATCTTACAGCGGTTGCAATGCTTGCGGATTCGGATGTAAAAATTCATGTATTCAACATGTCTGACCCAAATAGTTTATTAAGAGTATTAGAAGGAGAAGAAATCGGTTCAACGATTTCAAAGGAGTAATTATGGATCAATTAGTTAATGAAGCAAAAGGCCAAATGGATAAAGCCATTGAAGCCTATAAAGGAAGATTAAGCAAGCTTAGAACTGGACGCGCGAATCCAAAAATGCTTGATGGCATTATGTGCGATTATTATGGCGATAAAATGGAAATTACTTCCCTTTCATCTATTTCCATGCCTGAACCAAGACAATTATTAATCAAGCCTTATTCCCGTGAGGATTTAAAGACAATTGCTTCTGCTATTGCAGGTGCAAATCTTGGCGTTAACCCACAAGTTGAAGCAAGTGATATTCGTATCATTGTTCCACCTCTAACAGAAGATGTTAGAAAGCAAATTGCCAAAGAAGCAAAAGTCATTGGCGATGAAACAAAGGTCACAATTAGAAATATTCGTCGTGACTACATGGATCTTCTTAAAGCGGACGATTCTATGAGCGATGACTACAAAGACCGCGTCGAAGAAGACATTCAAAAAATCGTTACAGAATCTAACAAAATGGTTGATGAGATCCTTGCCGAGAAGCAAAAGGAAATCATGACCATCTAATTCGATTAAAGAAAGAAAAAATAAGAGGGCCAAGCCCTCTTTTCTTTATGGTTATAAGTTGATGGTTTTGTCCTTGCAGACAACTTCTTTGATTACCGAGCCCTCATTCCATGAAGAATCTTTTGCTAGATTCTTCCATGCTGCTTCATTTCCTTCATAATTAATTTTAGTTAGAGAAGTGCAGCCATAGAAAAGATTCTTAGGCAAAGAGGAAATACTTGTAGGCAAATAAACGTTTGTTAATGCCAAACATCCCTCAAAAGAATTCTCTCCAAGAGTTTTAAGGCCGCTTTCATAAAGATTTAAAGTGGTTAGTGAAGAATTATTCTTAAAAGCGCATTTTCCAATTGAATTCAAATTCTTTGAAAAAGTAATGCTTTTGAGATTAATGTCATTTTCGAAGGCGCCGTTTTCGATATTCTGCACGCCATCACCAGAACCAAACTTCACCTCTTCAAGCGATGATACGTTTTTAAACGAATATGAACCGATATTTTGATAAAGAGACGGGAAATACAGCCCTTTTAATGAAATTTCCGTTGAAGAGAAAATGTTATCATTTTCCTCTTTCTTTTCTATATCGGTGATTGAATTAACTGTTCCTGATTCATTTCTAAAGCCAGATGGCATGACTAAATAGGTTGAGCCAGATGGAAGAGAAATTGAAGAGATTTTATAAATAACATCTTTCTTTTCGATCGAAAAAACATCTGTATTTGTTTTAAAGATGCCTTTTTCATCATATACACCAGGAGTTTGAGAATCCCATGAAAAGGTAGGATTTGTAACCTTTTTTTCACCAAACCTATCGGAGAAATGACCAATAAGAGGGATGGTAATCGTACCTAACGCAATTACCGAGCCAACAATGGCAATAATGATGGTATTTCTTTTCTCTTTTGGACTCATTTTGCTCTTCTCTTTGGAAGGCTTATTTTCATTTTCAATTACTTCTTCGTTCATACTTAGAATATTCTAGCAAATATTCGCTTAAATACTCGTCTTTTTTCTTGTGAAAAAAATGTATTTGATTTTCTTTGTTACAATCGTTTTTTTAATGCTCTGTTTGCCTTATAATTTCTTTTGTGAAAAAAGATTTTGTTTTAACGAAAAAATTAGACCATGTTGCCTTCATCATGGATGGAAATGGCAGATGGGCAAAAGCTAGGGGATTACCAAGACATCTAGGGCACAAAGAAGCGTGCAATCGTCTCATTGAGGTTTTTAACACGTGCATGGAATTTAACATTAAGTACATGTCCTTCTACGCTTTCTCAACCGAGAATTGGAATAGACCTCAAGATGAAATTGACCATTTAATGGATTATCTCGAATCTTTCTTTAAAAGAGAGATCGATTATCTTTGCTCTAAAGGCACAAGAATTCTTATTTCCGGTGATTTATTAAGAATCAGAGAACAAACTAGAAATATTTGCTATGAAGCAATGGAAAGAACAAAAGATTATTCTTCCTTTTATTTGAATATCTGCCTTAATTATGGTGGCAGAGATGAAATTGTTAGAGCGGCAAAAAAGATCGCAGAAGAATATAAATCTGGTTCCTTAAAACTTGATGATATTAATGAATCTTCTTTCAAGAATTTCCTTTGGAATCCATGTTTACCTGATGTCGACCTTATGATAAGAACGTCTGGTGAAATGAGATTGTCTAATTATCTTTTGTATGAAAACGCTTATGCTGAATTTATTTTCACGCCGGTCAAATGGCCTGACTTCCGCCGCAATGAATTAATTTCTTGCCTGGAAGAGTACCAAAATAGAAATCGTCGTTTCGGAGGACTTAAAAATGAGTAAACATAAAATAGATATTGAGGTTAACACTCCTCCAGACGGTTTTAAAGCCTCCCTTAGATCAAGGGTAATTGTTTCGCTTATTCTCGCTTTTCTTTTTATTCCTGCTTTCATACTCGGAGGTTGGGTTTGCTTATTCATTTTCATGGCTGCGTTAGCCCTGATTTTGATTGAAATTTGCCTTGCTCCACAAAAGAAATATGGATGGTGGGTTTGGGTAATGACATTCATTGTCGCCTTTTCTTACGTCTATTGGTTTATCTTGAAATACAACTTGAATGGCTACGAAGCAGACAAAGCAAATTACGTTTTCTCCCTTGAAAAATGGTATTCTTCGTTAGATGTATCAATTTTTGGAATTGCAACCTCTCTTCTTGGATATTTTGTGATATCAATGTTTGATAAGAATTTCTCTTTCAACGACGTGATGTATTTCTTCTTAATGACATTGCTTGTTGGCTTAGGAATTCAAGGTTTCTATTTTATTCGTTATTTCCCGATTAATTCATTTGGTACGTCAGATGTAATTACAATTACTGGTTTAGCTGGAAGACAATCGGTCGATCAACCTGCATTCCAGTACTGGAATTCTGCTGAGCTTCTTATCTATGTGCTACTAGGTGTTATTGCCAACGATATATTTGCTTATTTTGGCGGCATATTCTTTGGCAAACATAAAATGATTGAACGTATCTCGCCAAAGAAAACCTGGGAAGGATTTGTTTGGGGCGTTGTTTGCTCAATAATTTGCACATTGGCTTTTGGTTTAGGATGTGCATTCGGTGGTTCACCGATGTTGCCTTTCCTAGATGCCGCTCATTGGTATTGGATTCTTCTTTTAAGCTTTGCAATTCCATTTTTAGCAAACCTTGGCGATTTATCTTTCTCTTTGATTAAACGTCATTTCGGCATAAAAGATTATGGCAACATTCTTAGAGGACACGGTGGAGTTCTTGATCGTGCAGACTCTTCTATATTTGCAATGATTGGCGTTTCGATGATGGTGGTAATGATCGCCCATAATTTTAACTTCTTAATATGAGAAAAGTATTGTTGTTAGGCGCTTCTGGTAATATCGGTAGCCAAACGCTAGATGTATTAGAAAAAGATAAAACTTCTTTTGAACTTGTTGGCATCAGTGTCGGAAAAAGAGTTGAAAAGATTGCTGATATAATCAGTCGTTTTCCTTCGGTCTCTTTTTGTTGCGTGCAAAACGAAGAAGATGCTACCTCTTTAAAAGGGGAATATCCAACTATAAAAATCTATTCTGGTGACGAAGGATTAAAAGACATTATCAAAGAAAGCAACTCTGATATGGTAGTTAACGCTCTTGTTGGCTTTGCTGGTTTGGTGCCGTCTTTGGTTAGCTTAGAGAATAACAAAATACTTTGCTTAGCAAATAAAGAATCGCTTGTTGTTGGGGGAGATAAGATTAATCGTCTACTTAAAGAAGGAAAAGGAAGGCTCTATCCGATAGATTCTGAACATGTTGCTTTAGCAAAATGCCTTTCTAGAGTAAATAGAAATGATGTGGATAAATTAATTGTTACTGCGTCTGGCGGATCTTTTAGAAAATTATCTAGAAACCAATTAAAAAACGTAACAGTTGAAGACGCCTTAAAACATCCAACATGGTCAATGGGCAAAAAAATAACAATCGATTCTGCGACTATGTTTAACAAAGGTTTTGAGGTTATTGAAGCGTATCAACTCTATCATTTCCCATTAAACAGAATCGAAGTCCTTATGCACGATGAAAGTTATGTTCACTCGGCAATCTTGATGAAAGACGGGACTTACTATGCGGATGTTTGTAAGCCAGATATGCATGGACCAATTGAATATGCTTTATATGAAGGCAAAAACAAATTCGAAGTATTCCATGCGGGAAACATCAATGATTTTGGGAATTTTACATTTCATAAATTTGATAAAGAACGTTATCCTGCCGTAGGCATTTGCTTAGATGCCTTAAAAGAAGGCGGTTTAGCGACTACCATCTTAAATGCGGCTGTAGAAGAAGCTGATTATCTTTTCTTGGATGGCAAGATTCCTTTCTTAAGTATCGAAAACGTTGTCACAAAAGCCTTGTCTCATTTCCCAAATAAGGCGAAACCGACATTGAGAGACATCCTTTCTACCGATACTTATACGAGACTATATGTTAGACAAAAATTCGGAGGTGAAGACTGATGCAGACATTTATTACCATTCTTATCTTAATAGTGATGCTTGGCATTCTTATTGGCATGCATGAACTTGGTCACCTTTCTGTTGCTAAAGCGTTTAATGTTTATTGTTTAGAATATTCCATTGGCTTTGGCCCAAAGATTTTTTCCCACACAAGAAAAGGTGGGGAAACCGCATTCTCGATTAGAGCTCTTCCTTTAGGCGGATATGTTTCGATGTATGGAGAAGGAGTGGAACTTCCAGAAGGAAAGGTTGTTCCAGCAGAACGTTCCTTAGAAGGAGCAAAACCTTGGAAGCGTGCCCTTATTATGGTCGCAGGCGTTGCGGTTAATTTCTTCTTGGCCTTCCTTTTTACGATGGTTTACGCCATAAGTTTCCCTTCCTATTACACGGGATCATATGTTGATACAGGTTTAACGAACAATATTACCTATGTTGACGAAACAGATACGACAAGCGCCACAGCAAGACAATATTGTTTCTGGATTGAGGGAAGTGCTAATGGCGAACTTTTAGATTCAAATACAAGCAAACTTCTTGCTTTAGATGTGGTTAGTGACGATAACAATAATCAATATGGTTATTTAATTGACGCAAACGCCACTATTGGCGATAAGAACTACTGTGCAGTTTTTATGTTTGAGTCTGTTGTTAATTCCAACGATTTAACTTCATGTGTCAGCTTCTACGAACAAAAAACTGGTTTCTTCCCAACGGGCGTTCAAAAAGAATTAGGCGTTAGTGCATATCCAGATCACTCTCGCGTATACGCTTTAAAAGAAAACGAAGAGGCAACTCTTCATTTAACGTTCTTAAAATGTGATTCATATGATGAAGCACCAACTCGTGCTCAATATAAAGAATCAAAAGACAATGTTAAAAATATCATTATCAAAGGAGGAGACAAGTACTCTTCAAATGACAATTTAAAAGTTCTTGCTTATGAATATTGGGCTCCTTTTGGACAAAGGTTACTTAATGGTTGCAAGTATTTCTCTAATTTCTTTGTGATGATCGGACAAGGTTTAGCAGCAATATTCTCTTTCAATTTCTCCAATGTTGGATCAGTGGTTGCGATGGGAAGCGTTCTTTCGACCTCCTCTATGCAAATTGGCTGGGGAAGAACGTTCTTCTTATATGGCGGCTTCCTTTCCCTTAATTTAGCTGTTTTAAACCTTTTACCATTCCCTGGGCTTGATGGTTGGCAACTTCTTGTTACCTTTGTTGAGGGGGTCCTCCATAAGAAAATTAACGATAAAGTTAAAAATATCGTCTCTCTTATTGGCGTTGGATTGTTGCTCATTTTTGGTGTAGCAATCATCATCAAAGATATAGTGGGGCTGATTGTTTAATATGAAGTATCAGAAAATGCAAAGATTCCTTTCTTCGATTGGAATCACCGATCTAGATCGTTTTGATATGGATTTCCAAACCGTTGGAAGAGATCCTAACAACGCCGGTCTTATCATCATGATCATAAAAAAAGAAACCCCTTGGGATAATTCTTTATTAGAAGAATTCAAGGAACATCTTTTGAGTATTCCCTATCCTTATTCGCTTAGCTTCATCTACGAGAAAAAACCTACATTCGAAGACGTAGATTCTCTTTTCCAAAATTGGTATCTTTCGACTTATCACACACTCCCTTCGTTTCAATTGTTACCTGGCGAAGGAAACAAAATTTTTGTAGTTGAGAACGAACATTCTTCATCTTTTGAAACGATTCTTGAAGATTTCAAAATCTATCTCAATTTCCTTTCGTATGACTTTAATTTAGAAGTCAGCAAGGTAAATCCGATTGAAGAGAAAAAGGAAAACGTAGAAGAAGTCGCCGATACAAAAGAAAACGACTACGAGCCCGCTTATGAAGAAGAGGAAGAAAATGAGGCATCAACCGATTCTGATGCAACATTTGAAGAATTAGAAAAAGAACGTCTTGAAGAGCTTAAAAATGCCGAAAAACAATATTTAGACAATATTCGCCAAGAAAAAGAAGCCATTGAACATAAGAAAATCTTTGTCAAAGGGGATTATTTAAAGCTCGATTCTATAAAAGATGTTTATACGACTAATGTAACCAACGTAGAAATTGAAGGTGAACTTTTTGGCATCGATGAAAAGAACCCATATAGAAAAACAAGAAATGGGAAACTAATGATGTCAGCAGGCGTTGGAGATTGGGACTTTGGCGCGGCAGTTAATATCCGTTTAATGGAATCTCGTTTTGGCCTTAAGGCGGAAGACATCACCCAATTTAGCCCAAAATCAGTTGGCACTAGAGTAAACATCAAAGGTGCGATTGATAAAGATTTTCGCACTGGTCAAAAACAAATATACGTTCACTACATTGAAAAACTTCCACCAAAGCCTTTAAGAGAAGACCATGAAGAAACCCAACGTGTTGAACTTCATCTCCATACCAAATTCTCCGCGATGGATGGCTTAGGTGACGTTAGCAATTACCTACGTCTAGCAATTCATTGGAATATGCCAGCGATTGCAATTACAGACCATGGTGTTATTCAAGGTTATCCTGCAGCAGAAAACGCCATGGGCGCAATAAACAAATCGCGTAAGAAAGACGGCCTTGAACCAGCTGATATTAAGATTCTTCACGGATGCGAACTTTATATGTTCGATAGGCCAACTCCCGTTTTTAACGCTACAAGCGATAAACCAATTGCCGATCAAACATATTGTGTATTCGACTTTGAAACTACCGGTCTTTCTCATACTTACGACAAACCTATTGAATTCGGCGCTGTTATTGTTGGGCCAGATGGCATGGCAATTAAACGTTTAGACCGTTTCATTGATCCTGAGATGCCAATCTCAGAAAGTGCTATGGCCATCAACCATATTACTCCTGAAATGTTAAAAGGCGCGCCAAAGATGAAAGAAGCAATCAAGGAAATCTCTGAATTCATCGGAGATTCAATATTGGTCGCTCATAACGCTCCATTTGATGTCTCATTTTTGAACATCATGAGAGCGTCTGCAGGCATGCCTCCGATAAAGAATCTTGTTGTGGATACTCTTCCAACCGCAATGTATCTTTTCCCAGACGCAGGTTTTGTTAATGAAAAAGCCTTAGCCAATCGTTTAGGAATCCATGATGATTCAGGTGTATTCCACCGTGCTGACTACGATGCTGAACAGCTTTCTAAAATTTGGCTTTCAATGATCCCTCTCATTCAGAAAAAATACAAAAATCCCCGTATTTCCTTTGATGATTTGAATAAATTACCCATTGATAATCAGCTCTTCTACCGTTTGCCAAAAACATACCATACTTGTGTTTTAGCAAAGAATAATCAAGGTCTTAAAGATTTATATCGCATTATTTCCGAATCAGAAACAAGCTACCTTGCTCCTCAATCTGGTTTAAACCCACCAACTCCATTATGCCCTAGAGAATTCCTAGCAGAGAATCGTAGCAATCTTTTAGTTGGCTCAGCTTGTATGAACGGCCGTGTTTTTGAAATGGCAATGAACGGCACCCAAGAAGATCTAGAAAAAGAAATGGAATTCTATGACTACATAGAAATTCAACCTAAGGAGTGCTACTCCTGGCTTATTGGCATGGAAGAAATCACCCAAGATAGATTGATGGATATTCTTAAAAGAATAGTTGCAACCGCCAAAAAACTTGGAAAGATGATTGTTGCAACAGGTGATTGTCACTACGTTAATCCCGAAGAAAAGATAACAAGAGACGTTTATATTTCTGCTAAAGGCTTAGGAGGATCAATCCATCCTCTTATGAGAAGAAGAGGTGCTCACCCGCCTTTCCCTAACCCGGATCAGCATTTTAGAAGCACGAAAGAAATGCTAGATTCCTTTAGAGAATGGCTTCCGGAAGAAGAATGCCAAGAGTATGTAATTAAGAACACTAGACTCATTGCTGATATGTGTGAGCCTATGAAAGTTTTAAAATCTAAGTTATACACACCAGATGCCAATTTACCTAACTCAGATGTCAAATTACGTGAGATTTGCCATGGAAATTTGAAAAAAATATACGGAGATAATCCTGATCCAGAAGTTAAAGCGCGTCTTGATAGAGAGCTTAACGGTATCATTAATAACGGCTACTCCGTTACCTATTACATTGCTCACCTTTTAGTTAAGCACGCTATGGAAGATAACGATAACCCTGAACATATGGGTTACTTCATTGGCTCTAGGGGATCGGTTGGTTCGTCTTTTGCTGCAACAATGGCTGGTATTACTGAGGTCAATCCTTTACCTCCTCATTACCTTTGCCCACATTGCAAACATTTTGAATGGGCAAATGACATTCCTGAATTTAAGACGTTGCGTTCTGGTTTCGACCTTCCTAGAAAAGCCTGTCCAGAATGTGGAACAGATATGACTAGAAATGGCCAATCAATTCCTTTCGAAACATTCTTAGGTTTTAAGGCAGATAAGGTTCCTGATATTGATCTTAACTTCCCTGCTGACTATCAAGCTAAGGGTCACTTATACACACGTGAGATTCTTTCTACGCCAGAGGAGAATGCTGCATATGCACGTGGAGAATTCGTTCACTCTCCTCACGTTATTAGAGCAGGAACTATTGCTGCTGCTAAAGAAAAGAACGCTTTCGGATACGTTAAAGGATATTTTGAAAGAGTTGTTCAAAAAGAAATTGATAATACGACTAGAGCATATTGCTCTTTCTTAGCGGGAAAATGTATTGAGGTTAAACGTACGACTGGTCAGCATCCTGGAGGCATTGTTGTTATTCCGGCTGATATGGATATCTTTGACTTCACTCCTTTCCAACACCCTGCAGATGATCCAAATGCGGAGTGGCTTACGACCCACTACGAATTTGCTTCCATGCATGATTCCGTTTTAAAGCTTGATGAACTTGGTCACGTTGACCCAGTTGCTTTAAGAATGCAGTGCTATCTTACTGGTATTGATATTAATCATGTCGCAGAAGAAATCCCTCTTGATGATAAACGAGTACTTTCCTTATTTGGTTCACCAAAAGAATTGCATCTAAAAACCAATCCTTTGAATTTCAAAACTGGTGCGATTGCCACTCCAGAATTTGGTACTTCCTTCGTTCAAGGCTTACTTGAAGAGGCAAAACCTACAACCTTTAATGACCTCTTAATCATTTCTGGCTTGAGCCATGGTACAGACGTTTGGAATAACAATGCTGAAGATATCATCGTTAAACAAGGGCGTACATTGAATGATGTTGTCGGATGTCGTGATGATATTATGAACTATCTTATTTCTATGGGCGTTGAACCATCAATGTCTTTCCATATCATGGAAGACGTTAGACATGGTAAAGGCACCGGAGGCAATCCAGAATACGACATTGAAATGAAAAAACACAATGTTCCTGACTGGTATATGGAATCTCTTAATAAGATTAAATACCTTTTCCCTCGTGCTCACGCGGCTGCTTATGTTATTGGTGCGGTACGTGTTGCTTGGTTTAAGCTTTATCATCCGCTTGAATTCTATGCGACCTACTTTACGACTAGATGCGATAAGTTTGATATCAAAATCATGTCTGGAGGCTTAAAGAAAATCGTCGATCGCATCAATGAAATCAAAGGCAACCCTGAAGCAAGTGATGTTGATCAAGAAGAACTTATTTCTGATACAGCAGCATGCGAAATGGTGGATAGAGGATATAAGATTGAAAACGTTTCTCTTATGGAATCTGAAGCCTCGGTTTGGAAGGTTTGTAAGGAACGTAATTCCATTATCCCTCCATTTAAAGTCATCTCTGGTTTCCCTCAATTAGCAGCAGACGGTATTGTCGCAGCTAGAAAGAAAGGTGGGGAATTCTTCTCTCAAGAAGATTTGATGAATAGAGTTAAAAATACCATTAACGAAGAGGAAAGTAAAAAGACTGGAACGACGGTTTATTATTCTCTTGGCGACTCAGCGCTTCAAGCTTTAGAAGACGTTGGAGCGCTTAAAGGACTAAGCAAAACCAATCAGATGTCATTGTTTGATTTTTGAGTTATAATAACGCTCGCGCAAGAGCGTTATCCTCGGGACGTAGCACAGCTTGGTAGTGCGTCTGGTTCGGGACCAGAAGGTCGTGGGTTCGAATCCCATCGTTCCGACCAATTGATTAAAATGCCGATAAAATCGGCACTTTTTTTCTTTTTGGGTGCCAATGAATCCTATGATGTGTAATTTTTGACTATACCAAACAGAAGTTTTCGAGGAGGACAATCAATATATGTAATATTAATCAAAAGATCTTTTTTATATAACATAGTATATAATTTATTTACGTCACAACGTTATATAAGAAACTATATGGATGTATTGTTGAAACGTATTAGAGAAACTACGAATTATAGTCAAATAGCCATCTCAAAAGAACTTGGAGTCTCTTTTGCGAAAATCAACAGATGGGGAGAGCATGCCTTGCCAAACAAATTTACAAGCAAAATCCTAGTGAGTGATGAATATCAAACATCTGATGCTCCCTACAACGAATCCAGAAATGGCAATAGATGATTTAATCGAAATATATGAGCAAAATAAAAAACGAAAGCAATCAAAGAGATAAAATGTTATGACTTTAGAAGAATTTTTCCAAGAACATCAAAAGAATGATGAAAAATCACAGTCCTTCATTGAATATCTCTATTTTCTTATGGATAAACATCAAGTAAAGAATTCATCAGAAGTATATAACAATGTACTTATTTCAAGACAGCTTTGGTCTTCTATAATTTCTGGCAAATCTTCTCCCTCGTTAAAAACATGCGTGAAGATCGCTTTAGGCATGCACCTAGATAACCATGAATGCAAATATCTTTTAAAGAAAGCAGGTTTTACATTATCTTCTGCGAATAAATTTGCTCTTGTGATTAGATATGCGATTGAAAATCAAATATATGATATTTATAAAGTAAATGAATTGTTGCTCAATAATGGCTGTGAGGATTTTTCATTAATTTAGTCGGATTTTAAATGTCAAATCTCATTTGACCATTCTTTCTTTTTTTGCCGATAAAATAACGCCAAAGAAAAGGAGAATGTAATTATGAAACGCAATTATGAAACTTCAACGATCATGCTTAGCATACAAATAGCAAAAGAAGCACACGCTGGGCAAAAAAGAGTAAATGGAGAAGCCTATTTTAAACATCCGTATCGCTGCTATAC
>CAVDTI010000029.1:0-2905 GCA_963611905.1 Faecalibacterium prausnitzii
GGTTTCATACTCTTGCCTACAACAATTATTTTTTTGAAGGAATCGTTAGTTTTATCAAAAGATTTAGTTTCTTGTTTAATCTTATCTTCGTTTGGAATATCGTAAAAAGATTGAATGTAATAACGTTTGTTGTCTTGATTGATGAACAGGACTTTTGAGGAAATAGGTTTCATCAAAAGACTTGTTTTAACAACTCATTTGTTGTTTCTAGCTACTTTTTTACAAGTTTTGGTAGTTCTAGGAGTTAGACATAAAGAATTTCAGAATGCAGAAACAAAAAAGACGAACCTTTCAAGATTCGTCTAACATTTCAATTGGTGGATCATGTCGGGATCGAACCGATGACCTCCTCCATGCCATGGAGGCGCTCTCCCAGCTGAGCTAATGACCCATTAACACTCTTTCAAGTGCATTATTAAGGATAATTATTCAAAGTTACCTTGTCAATAAAAATGTCTACTCAGTCTTAATTTCTTTCTGCTAATTAGTTAAAAGCCACCTTGCGATGATACAAGATGGCTTGCAAGTTAGAGTTTCGATGCTTCGACATAAAGAATGATATTGCCATTATCTGCCGTATAAACGAAATAAGATAATGTGAAGTAGGAATAATCCGTATGATAGAAACAATAGAGTTTTTCTAAATCACTTGGGTTGCTCTTACTATATAACGCTTTATTCTGGTCGAAAGACATCATTCTTGTTAAAGGGTTCTTTCCAATATTAGGAATGAGTCCATCATCTTCTTCATCATCGTTAGTGACTTTTTCCCAAAGAGTTGGAGTGAATTCGCTTGGAATCAAATCGTTTTTGACCATGTTCTTAGCGTCTTCTTTGGTGATTGCATTCCCTAAATCAAGAGTAAGTTTTTCGCCAATGACTTTCTTACCAACGCTAAGTAAATCTTCTCTTGTGAAATTTGAATATCCTTTGTTGGTTAAGAGTTCTTGAATCTTATCTATGGATTTCTTATAAGTCCATTTGCCTACAATTTTTATTATGCAAGAGGTCGAATGTTTGACGCCATCTTTATCTAGATAGGAAGCAGTTATTGTTGCAGAATCTCCATCCTTTACCTCTGAAGTAGTCGTGACCACTCCTTTATCATCGACATTGATATTTCCTGTTTCATCACTAGAAGAATAACTTATTTCATACGGAACCATATTTGTTTCTAGCGTTAAGGTAAGTCTCCCATCCTCTCCCATTTCATAGCTATCCTTAGAGAATTTAAATGTTGGAGTATGTTCTTCTCCACTGCCTTTAGAGAAGCAAATTTTTGTTAATGAGATATCGGATGATGGGGTATTAATTATCGTTGCCCTTACTTGCCCAGTTGGATCTTCATAAACATTACCCCAGCTTTCTGGAACCTTATACCAGCCAGTGTTATATAAAATATCTTTATATCCTTCGTTTACTTTGTATCTAGTGACGTAGTCTTTTTGGTTCTCTAATTTTGAATCATAAGCAAGAATCGTGACCCCGATAGTAATTTGGGAATCAGCATAGTCTTTAGCAAAGCTTGCGATTTGTTCTTCAGAATATGTATCGCTATATTGTGTAGTTAAGAGAGTAAGGTAATAGTTATAGCAGGCATCATAGTCTTTTTGTGTTTTTATCTCGTATTTGATGTCTTTAAGCAACGATAAAGAAGAAATATCCAGACCAGGGATTTCTACATTTGTAACGCCTAAAGAATCTTTTAATCCATTACTAATTCCATCTTCTGGCCAAGATGAAGTAAAGGTTCTCGTTGGTTTTGTTTCCTGGAAATAAATCATAAATCCAGTATTGTTATCTTCATCGTCACGTAAAATATATGAGCTAAAACTTAACGTTTCTTCCCAGCAAAAAAGTTCGCTTCTTGTTTTGTCTATATAGGAGTAATAGTCAAAGCTTTCATCATAGTCTTCCGTGTAAATGTAATGAACACCATGCTTCTCGTATGCTTTGTATTTTCCACCTTTTTTGATACTAAATTCAGGGATAGAAATATTGCAAGACGCCTCAATTGGCTTTGTGATTTCTGATGGCCAGGAATCGTATTCATCGATCTTTGGCGTAAAGTAGACATAGAAATTATTGCCATTAAAATAGCGCATCAAAATATCGATTGTGATTCCGTTAGAGAATGTTTTGCTAAGGAAATACGCATCGTTTTCTTTGCTTGCTTCCGTATCCAAAATGTAGCCATTCTTTATGAGAATGTCCGCATATTCTTTAGATAAGTCTTTTGTGTAGTAGTCATACATGTAGAGCTGATTTTCGCTTAAACTCGTGATGGTATATTTATCGCCTAAAGCAATATAAGGCAATGTTGTTGTCGCGACATAATTAATAACAGTATTATCATCATCTGTCCAAGTTTCATCTTCTCTAGTTGTGGAGGAGAAATAGTTATAGCAAACGATGCAGTTATAAGAAGATTCTTCTCCGGAAACGAAATAATACATTATCTCGTATCCTTTTGTTCCATCACTTGAGTTCTTGGTAAGTTCAACATATTGAGTGTTGCTTTGTGTTTGAACTTTATTTCCGTTATATGAAGAAATTGTTGACCAACCGTCTTCTTCCAATAACTTGTAATAGTCTTTTAGTGTGAAAGATTCTGCTTCGTTAAAAATAACCAAGCAGTTTTGTTTACTTGACGAATCATATTGTTGTTGAAAGGTGATAGTTCCCGTTAGAAGCCCTTCAGGATATGGTAAGGTTGAGCCGCAATAAGTTTTCATCAAGAGTTTTTGCTTATCAGTCCAAATATTGGATGATGAATTTGAAACAGAAGAATCTGAAGAAAGACTGCTAGAAATCAAAGATTCGGAAGAAACTCCACTAGAATCAGTTTTATTTCCGCAACTTGATAAAACGCCAACTAGCGATAACAACGTAACAAACAATATTT
>CAVDTI010000030.1:0-3415 GCA_963611905.1 Faecalibacterium prausnitzii
CACATATATACCGCAAATCTTCCAAACGATTGGTGGAAACTTCTTTTGGGCCTAGCAAGATATGGCGACGATTATTTCTCTCCTACACAAGTTACTGCGACCTTGTTTTTAGGTGCAGCATTTGGAAAACTAATATACGCTAAAAAGAAGTCGATTTTCCCAGAGAATATGCCTACGAAATGGGCAAAACCTATTCTATTTTTAGGGAAACATTCCCTCGTAATATACATTTGCCATCAACCATTTATGTATGTTTTGTTGGCAATCGTCTATCTCATTTGTGGTTATAAGGTGGCATAGTTATGGAAAAGAGTATCTACGATCAATTTCATGAGGTTGCAAAGAAATACCCCCATAATCTTTGTATCCGTTTCGAAAGAAAAACGCTGAATTACCGTCAATTCGATTCAAGAGTTAAGCAAACGGCAAGAAAGCTCGTTAAACTAGGCATCAAGCCTAAAGATGTTGTCTCTGTTTCGATTCCTAACTGCATCGAGGCGGCGGAACTTTTCTATGCAATATCCTTAATTGGAGCAATTTCATATAACATTCACCCTCTTACTCCACCAGAAACATTAAAGAAGTTCATGGATAGAGCAAATTCAAAATTCTTATTCTGCTTATGGAACACAGGCTTTAAGAACAGGGACTATTTCCCGATGAATTATGTCATCGTTGGAATTAATCCATATATAAAGATAAATTCGATCAAATCTTCTTATTTCCGTGCAGTCGGAAGAAAAAGAGATGGTTTATTACGTTACCACAAATTAGAGAAAATCAAAGAAAAAGAGCTTGAAGTAATTCATCCAGATGAAGATGACGATGCCGTGTATTTGAATACCGGAGGAACAAATGGCGATCCAAAAATCGTCAGACTTTCCTCGCGTTCGATTAACTATTTAGGTTCTACTTCTTACCAACTAATTGGTGGCCCATATGAAAATATCAAGCTTTTTGCGGCCATTCCTCTTTTTCATATCTTTGGTTTAGGAATGGGCCTTGTTACCCCTCTTTCTTTTGGCGGATCAACTGTTTTGATGCTTAAGTTCAACACCAAAGAAGCAATTAATCACATCAAAAAAGGTCACACGAATACTCTTCTTGGCGTTCCGGCGATTTATAATGCATTACTTTCCAAAAAACAATTCTATGGTGATTTCTTAAAGAAACAATTAATCGCTTATGTTGGAGGAGATGCCATATCCCAAACCTTGCTTGATTCATGGAACAATACGATGAAAATCTGGGGAAGCGAAGCTAAGCTCTATCAAGGATATGGTTCGACAGAGGCTATGGTTTGTATTGTAAATACACGTTTCAATCGTTCAAGAAAAGGTTCAATTGGAAGACCTCAACCGGGAGAAAAAGTTAAAATCATTGATAGCAATGGCAAGGAAATGCCAATCGGAGAATGTGGTGAGATCATAATCAATGGTCCAATGACGATGAATGGCTATCTAAATGATCCCGAAGGGACAGCAAAAACCTTGCAAAAAGACGAAAATGGCAAATATTGGCTTCACACTGGAGACTATGGCTTTGTAGATGAAGATGGATATGTTTATTTCCGTCAAAGACTTAGAAGAGTCGTAAAAATAAATGGAGAAACCCTTTGCCCTGCAGATATCGAAAGCACAGTCTTAGAGATGCCTGAAATATACTCCGCATATTGTTATGGCGTCAAAAACGAAAGAAAAGGACAAGTTTTCCGCGTTGTTGCAGTTACTAGAAAAGGCAAAGATCAAATTAGCGATGAAGAGGCAATTCGCCTTATCTATTCCAAAATTAAAATGTCTTTACCTCCCGCCTACATCCCAGACAAAGTCATTATTCTTAAAGAATTGCCACGTACGCCTGTTGGCAAAATCGATGCTAAATATTTCGAAGATCATCCAGATCCAAGCGTTAAATAGATAGGGTTTTACTGGCGATATTTAGAATTTCTTCGAAATCAGTTGATAAAGGATAATTCTTTAAATCCTTGCGTTTTATGAAAAAAACATCTCCTTCAGAAGAAGATTTTATTTCTCCTTGAAAATCCTTTGATCTAAACAAAAGACAAAGATGTCTTACTCCTTCTTTAACTATATTCCATTCATAATATGTAACGAATTCAACGGAATTAAGAGTTAAGTTTGTTTCTTCTTTTATTTCACGAATCACGGATTCTTCTACGCTTTCATCTTTTTCAACATGCCCACCAGGAAAATTAAGACCAGGCCAATCATTTTTAGTTCTGTTTATCACAAGAAAGGATCCGTCTTCCTTATATAACATACACATATTAGTTAAGATGATTTTTCCACTCATGAAATAACTCTAGCACATATCTAAAGAAAAAAGATAAACTAATTGAGCATGAAAATATCGCTTAGCAAAGAAGACATAAAAGAATTTCAAAAATATCTTGCCGCATTAGATGAAACGATTTCTGAAGCGGATTATTTTAACAACATTCTTTTTAATGATCCAATAATCTCAAATAATAAACATCCATATAAAATATCCAAACTTGACGCTAAAGAATATCTTTCAAATCCTTATTATCAACTCATAAAACCAAGGAAAGAAAAGAAAGGAGATATTCTCCTAACGTATGATAAATATTTGCCGAAGCAAGGATTTGTCTACGATGAAATATCTCTTAAAGGCAAATATCTTAGGGAATCCACTCCTTTTGGATATTTCGATAAAGAGTTTAAATATCTAGCAATAAAAGAAAAAAATAAAACCTGGATGAGCGTAACTCCTCATGAGATAAACACCATGAAAGAAGGAATATCTGAGGCAAAAGGCAAGATTATAACCCTAGGCTTGGGGCTAGGTTACTATGCCTATATGGTTTCTAGTAAAGAAAACGTAAGTAAGGTAACGATCATTGAGATGAACGGAAAAATCATTGATCTTTTTAGGAAAGAAATTCTCCCTCTGTTCCCAAATAAAGAAAAGATAGAAATAATTCAAGGCGATGCCTTCAGCTTTTTAGATAAACAATTCGACGGAGATTATCTATACGCCGACCTTTGGCATATGCCTGATGACGGTTTTCCAATGTATGCCAAAATTCTTAAAACAGAAAGCAAACATCCAAACACAAAATTTGCCTACTGGATTGAAAAATCAATGCTTGCCCTTCTACGTAGAGCGTTAATTATTCTTCTAGACGAAGAAATTAACGGCTCTGGTGATAACGATTACTTAAATGAGTCATCTCTATCAGATCATTTAATTAATCAGTCTCATTTCATTCTTAAAAACAAAGAAATAAAAAACATTGAAGACATTGACAATCTTTTGTCCTTTAGTTCTCTAAAAACCATAGTTTTAGATATGAATTTCTAAAAATACCCTTTAAAACTCTTATATTTTATCAAAAAAGCCTCTCTTTTTTATGAGAGAGGCTATTTTGCTA
>CAVDTI010000031.1:0-16549 GCA_963611905.1 Faecalibacterium prausnitzii
CCTTAAGAGCGCTAGACTCAAAGGGATTAGGGTTTCCAGCTGCCTTGGGAAAAATCCTTTGGCATAATTAAATTATAACTCAATAATGACTAATAAGGTAACAAAAAAGCCATTAGTTTACTAATGGCTTTGAATAGTTATTTGACTATTTTGTTTCAGTAACTTGTGGTCTGTTGAAGAAGCTTGTAACAATGGAGACGAGTCCGGAAACAAGCATGAATGCCGTTCCAACAATCGCACCAATGCAGGAAGATCTCGCAACCGCGTTACCATTTTCAAGATCAGAGAAGAGAGCAACGCCGTAGTAATAGACTCTGTCGTACATGAAGTAGATGGCTGCGCCAACTAAGAAGAAGGCTGTAGCAATCTCTAGAACCCCGCAAACAATTCCAACGATCTTGTTGTCTTTAAATGGAGTGAAGCCTACTGCAACATTGGCTAACTCGCATAAGAGAGCAAAGATCAAGAATAGAATGATTTGGAAGGAAGGATTAACTTCTGTGAAATACGGTAGAGATTTGTTAACCGTATATAGGATGATGGAGACTATCGTAAGAACAAGAGTAACAAGTTCTAAGATGAATTTTACACCTTGATTTTTAATGAATTTCATCGTTATTTCCTCCCTTATTCTTCTTTCTTGCCTTTAAGAGCAAGGACAACCATTAAACCAGCAGATGCAGCTAAGATAACGCTGAATGAGATTGTCATGACGTTGAACATAACTTGCCAGCTTGGAGTAACTGAAATGACCTTCGTTGAAGCGTCCATACCATTCAAGAGGTTGGAATGAGCATAGGCATACCATTGATATTTCATATTGGTATGGAGATGTTCATTTAAGAGCTTATCATGAGCAATGTTTGTTGCTTCATAATCAACCCATTCGGTCTTTAAGTCTGCGGAAGCACCACTACCATTTGCCATCATAGTGACACCGCCTAAGATGCATTCACCTGGTAAGAAGTAGTTTTGGCCGTTGACCATATCTGTGGAGATTAAGCCTTTATAGCCCCATTCTTTTCTTAAGATGTTTTGCATTAAGCCTTCGTGAGCATTGAGGTTAGAGCAACCAATTCTGTTGAAGGCTGTCATTGTTGCTAAGCATTCACCAGATTCATATGCCTTTTGGAAGGATCTAAGTTCTGTTTCACGTGCTGTTTGTTCAGTCATGTATTCAGAAAGACCATATCTGTTATATTCAATAGCATTGAAGGCAAAGTGCTTAGGGCCGATTAAGCAACCGAATTCTCTTCCGCCAGAAACCATTTCTTTTAAGGAATAAGCAGAAAGAATTGGATCTTCGGTGAAGTACTCATGAGTACGTCCTTCGTATGGTGAACGGTGAAGGTTTGCGCCACCCGCCCAGATTGTCGCACCACCATTCCAAATGGAGTGGTTACCGATTAATCTGCCGGAATCCCTTTGAATTTCCTTATTGAATGTTGCAGCGATAAGTGGAGCATTTGGCTCGGATGCTTTGTATCCTGTCCAGGTCTCCTTCTTATCGTCTCCTAGTTTATATGGAGAATTGTCTAAGATGGCATAGCCTTGGTTAATACCGAAGGAGCTAAATCCGTTAGGACCGTCAGCTTGTCTGTTTCTTGGATTTCCGATTTCATCGATTGTCCAAGTTGTATTACCGCCAACAGCAATTATTTTGATTGCGGAATCTAACGGAATTTGATTAATGAAATCATCCCATCTAACATCATCCCAATCTGCATCCTTCATATCAGCAAGAGTGTAGCTTGTTTTTGTTGAGCCCCAAACTGTGCTAAGTTCGCCATCATTTGTGATTTTGTGTTTCTTATTACGTAATTCGACAATCATCGCATCGTTTGGCGTGACGATTTGTCTTGTTGGGAAGGTGCCTGCCCAATCGTTTCTGGAAAGATAGGTAACAGCCTCTGGTTGATAATAGTTAAGATCGGCATTGTCTAATTGGTTTTCAATTAAGACTTTTCCACCTTTAGACCTTCCGAATAAGGAAGAGTTTGGAGTGTTGTATTTCTTAACGATTGCTTTATTTGCATCGCCATTAACATCCATGCCATCTGATGTGGTTTTGCCCATCTTGGCAAGAACGTTATTAACAGCTTCGTGAGAGCCATTACCAACTGTGAAATAATAATCGCCTTCTGCAAGGATATATCCACCTTTTACACCATCATGCTCTAAGGTGTTGTCATAAGAAGTTGC
This sequence comes from Faecalibacterium prausnitzii, assembly GCA_963611905.1. Taxonomy (GTDB): domain Bacteria; phylum Bacillota_I; class Bacilli_A; order RFN20; family CAG-826; genus UBA4951. The sequence goes on from CAVDTI010000031.1 coordinate 2,203, forward strand.
ATCAGAGAGTTCTGCTTCGATTTCGTAAGTCTTGCTTTCGCCTGGTTCCAATGTATCAGTCTTCTTGTAATCCAATAATTGAATAGCGGCCTTCTCTAACGTGTCATTATTCTTTCTTGGCAAGGAAACGTAGAGCTGGATCGCATCTTTTCCGGCAACTGAGCCAGTATTTTTGACTTCAACGACAGCTTTAACGACTTTCTCTGCTGTGTTGAAATCGATGCTCTTGAGATTTTGCTCAAATGTTGTATATGATCCGCCATAACCGAAAGTATAGCTGACTTCATCTTGATATTTCCAAGATGTTGCGCCTTCCTTTGCACCTTTTTGCGAGGAGGCATTGCTAGAAGGATTTGCAACAGAATCAAAATATCTTGTTTCGTAATATTTATATCCAGTGTAGATGCCTTCTTGATAGACGGTATAAGCAGATGCTCTAAGGTTATCAGCACTTACTGCAGTCCAGCCATCTTTATTATTTGTGATTTGATCGGCTTCTGTTGTGGCAATCTTGTCTAAATTCGAATAAGAGAAGATGCCCCAGTTTTGAGCGGCTGGTGAAGCAGAATTATCGGCTGCGTATGTATCAGGCAATTTGCCAGATGGATTGATGCTTCCTTCAAGAATCTTAGGAACTGCACTCATACCATATGTGCCAGTCGTGCCAATCCAAAGAATGGCATCGATTCCATCATCGTGTTTGAGTTCATCGATTTCCATTGGTGAGTTGGAGTTAATAAGAACGACAACTTTATCACCTTTGGCCTTAGCCATATTGATCATCTCACGTTCTCTATTGGATAAGCCTAATGGGTCTTTTGCGCCTTCATTGACTTCACCGGCACCAATATTAGAGACTCCAGCTTCTCCAGGAAGATAGTCACGTCCTTCGGAGTTGACTCTGCCGAGAACGACAATTGATGTCTTATAGTCACCGAAATTCTCAGTAACGCCTGCTTTTTGGGCTTCAAGCTCACTTAAGCCGACTTCGTTGATATCGAACTTATATTTAGCAACATCAGCTTCGTTAATCATTCCGAAGCCGCCAGAGATCTTAGAAACAGCACGATAGGTCTTATCGCCTTCTTTGTCTGTATCAACTTTATAAGCTTCAGACATATCGTTGTTGATTTCGAAGTTTTCTTTCTTAAGAGCACCAATTAAATCAACAGTTTCGTATCCAGCAATATTAACCTTTTGAGCACCGGATCCCATTTGTCCGCCAAGGACATTTGAATATGCGGCTTTGCCAACTAATGTAACTTTCTTTTCGCTAGATTTTAAAGGAAGAGCGTTGTTTTTATTCTTTAAGAGAACCGCTCCTTCTCCCGTAACTCTCTCACCATATTCCATATCGGCTTTGGCGAGTTTTTCTGGTGTGTCATATGTAGACTTGTAATTGAACTTATCAACAGTGACCCCATCAACGTTTTCAACTTCTACTACCTTTGTTGAGGTGGTATGGAAAAAATCATCCATGTAGCTAGAGTATTCTTTAGCAATCAACTGGCTTATGGTAGATACAGCCAAGAGAGCCGCGGAAACACTAGCAACTCCACGGAGTATGTTTTCCTTTCTTTTTTTCATAGTTTTCCCTCCATTTTGGAAACTTATTTGAGTTTTTGCTCTTGCGAGAATAAGACGATTAAACCCTTCACGTCTTAAGGCATTTAGCCATTCCTTCAGGCCTATAAAGAAATCTGGCAAGATATGTAAGCGTTTACATTATATTTGGCAATTTGCTCATTTTTCTCTTTTGGCTTGTTTTGCGTGATTTTGAACTTAATTGGTAAAGATGTACTTTTTAGCGTCTCTTTGCCTATCTTTTTTTAAAAAGATACTTGATTAATTTAGCGAAAATATCGATTTTTTGCCCATTTAATTGGTCGAATATTTTATAATTAGGAACAGGACAACTACTATGCAATTTTTCTACGATTATGGTTTGGTTCTTGAATTATTCTCTGCCTTGTTTATTTTCACATTCAATCTCAAGAAGAGAAATTATTGTGTGTTACGTTACTTAGTATTGGCATTTGCTATAGCATTCTTCTGTTTTTTAAGAGCAGCTTTCCCATTAACTACCATTTACGGAAAGATCTTCTCTTATATGATTTTGTATGTGATTTGTTTTGGGCTTAATTATTTCATTTTCGATACATCTTTTAGAGTTATCGTCTATTGCACGATTAGCGGTATCATTGGTCAACACATAGCCTATGTTATATCTGATTTCGTTAGAAGTATCGTAACATCATATTCAACGTTAGCGATTGGCAATATCACATATACACTAATTACTATCACCATTTATGCCCTCCTTTTCTTCTTCTTGTCTTTCAAACAAGAGCCAAGAGACTTCATGAAGTTAGACAAAGAACCTATCATCATGAGTACAGTCATTATTTTCGTCATTTGTGTTATTGTCTTACAAATATATGAAGTATATAGAGATAACATCATATTCCCATTACATGTTGTGTTTGTAATCCTTGATATAACATGTTGTATGTCCATCTATCTTATTCAAAGAATCTCTTATATTTCCGCTAGAAACGCAATAGAAACGGAAATCATCAAAAATAGACTGAATCAATATGAATCCCTACAAAACGTCATTGATCTTATGAATATAAGAATTCATGATCTTAAACATCAAATACACAAATTAGAGAAAGACAATAGCACTTCTCCTGAAGTAATCAAACAATTAAACGACACGATCTCAAAATATAAGAGTTTCTCTCGTTGTGGTAACGATATCATCGATACCATACTCACCGAGAAGAACATCCGTTTCGAAAAGGAGGAAATCAAGTTCACCTATAACATAAACGGCAAACTCTTCGATCATTTCTCCGTTCAAGATATCAACTCGATATTTGGTAATGCTATCGACAACGCCATGGAATATTTAATGACCATGCCAAGCGATAAGAGATTCTTAAGTATCCATACGACAGAAATTGGCGATTTAGCTAAAATATCCTTTGAAAATACGTATCAAGGAAAAGCAAATTTCAACAAAGAAGGCTTATTGAACACAACAAAAGACAACACCTTCTTCCATGGTTTTGGCCTTAGATCAATTCGTTCTACCATCAAAAAATACGATGGCAGCATGCTTCTAGACGTAGAAAACGAGACGTTTAAACTTCAATTGTTATTCCCTAAAAACAGAAATAATGATATAAAAGTAGGTAAATAAAACATATGAAAGTAGCAATCGTAGAAGACAATCTTGAATATAGCGATACCCTCAAAGAATATGTTGAAAGATATTCTAAAGAAAATGATGTCAACATAGCCATTACTATCTTTAATAACGGCGAGAAATTTGTAAACGACTTCAAATCGGACTACGACATCGTTTTCATGGATATTGAAATGCCTATGATGGATGGAATTGAAGCAAGTTCGAAAATTAGAGAAAAAGACTCTGAATGTGTCATTATTTTCGTTTCGAATTTCATGAAATACGCTATAAAAGGATATTCAGTAAATGCGTTAGACTTTTTAACAAAGCCCCTCGAATACGACGTTTTCAAAAACACCATGTCCAAAGCTGTTTTAAAAGTCAAGTCACACGAACACGAGCCCATTTTTATTCAAAATGGCACAGAAACATATCGTATTGATGTTAATGAGATCATCTACATTGAAGTGTACAAGCATCGCGTAAATTACCATACGACAAAAGGCGATTACGATATGCGCGATTCTCTTCAAGAAGTAGAAAAGAAACTCCCTAACAAGCAATTCATCAGATGTAACTCCGGTAACATAGTTAACCTTAAATATGTTACTGGCATTTCTAAAGACGATCTCATCGTTTTTGATACAGAACTGCCTATATCAAGATCGAGAAAGAAAGACGTTCTTAACGCTTTAACTAGATATATCGATTAATACTTTAATTGCAAAGACTTGTCCTTTGAATGTAGATAGGCTTCAGATATCGTTTGATCCCTTGAAACGTTTTCTTTTATATATTCCAGGACTTTTTCTATTTGCCTGTCATTCAAAGAAATAGATTCCCCCGTTTCAGGTTCATAACCAGCAAAAATAATAGGTCCTGCCCACACTCCTTCAATTTCAGGAACAATAACGTTTGGTTCCATTCCATTAAGCAACGATTCATCATTAACCATCACATCGATCGTCTCATCTAAAGGAAATTCTGTAATATCCATCATTCCACCTAGGAATTCAGACATCCTCTTATAATCATTCTTGATTGTCTTTATCTCTGGGTCTTTATATGGTTCCTTAACCACGACTCTGATAAATCTTTGAAAAGTAATATAGTTTTCTTCCATAACTCCTCCTTCATCTTTTCACCTATATAAAGAGGGGATTTAAGGAAAAAAGACAAAAAATATTACCGAACGTAGAAATCTAGGATGATATGTGCGATTTGCCTAATATTCAATGTTCGAGGAGAAATTCTGACCCATTCATTCACGAAGTTTTTGATTCTGTTATTCAACAATTCGTCATAATCATAGAGGCTATGTTTTCTCTATATAGAAAGATAACTTCACTTTGTAATTCTTCTATTTTCCAAGGAGAAAATTCCTTACATACCAACCTATTATATATAACGTTCTCATTTCTTCCGAATTGAACCATATGGAAAATAGCGTTCTCAAATTTCTTATCATCATCTTCAAAATAATGTGATTTATGTTTCTTATCGAATTGATGCAAACGAAAAAGAATGCATCGAGTTATTGTCCAATAATAAAAGTCGTCCTCATCGTCTCCACTTAGCCATTCGTACTCTTCATCCATATTTCACTCTTCAAATAATTCCAAATTAAAACGGGGAAAATAATTTGTAAATAGTTCAGCACTCCTAACAGTTATTTTTAAAATGACTGTTAATTATTTTTTATATTTTTGAGCAAAATCAACTTTTTTTCACATATTTCACATTGTTAGAAATTTCAATAATTATTTTTAAAATTCGATAAAATGCCGATGTAAGCGCTTATATTTAGCCATCTTTAAAGTTCACGAAAAAAAATCAGCAAAATATAAAAATTTTTATTGACATCATAATGACCATCAATAAAATGGACGCACAACGGGAAGGGTGACCCCTCGTTGATGTAAACGCAAGAACCAATCTAACAACATTATGCGCTAAATGTTGCTAAAGTGGTTCTAGTGTTAAGAAAGGAAAAAAGTATGACAAAAAATTCAAAACTAGTTGCTGTTAGTCTTGGATTTGTACTTGCTACTACCCTTGCTGCTTGTGGAAAAACATATTCTGGCAGCGGTGAGTATACCTACAGATCTTATTCAAGCGCATTAGCAACAAACTGGAACCCATGCACATGGGAAACAAATGCAGACTCTGGAGTCTTAAGCTATTTAGAAGAAGGACTCGTTAATTTAGAGCCAAGTGACACAAAAAAAGGTATCTATCAATGGACCTATGACATGGCCACTTCTATTGAAGACGTTACAAAAACAAGCGCCGACAAATTGGTTAAATATGGCATCTTCTCCACAAAAGAAGAGGCTGATGCCTATATTGCTAGCTGTGATAGCAGCAATCCAGGAAAGTACGTCTATCAAATCACATTAAGAGATGACCTCAAATGGCAAAATGGTGACGCAATCAACGCTGATACATTCGTCTCATCGATGAAATATCTCCTTGAACCAAATGCCAAAAACTATCGTGCAAATCTTTACGTCTCTGGTGAAAGCGCAATTGCTGGTGGCGAAAACTACTATTATCAAGGATCTACAGTCGCTCTTGAAAACTACAACGGGAGTGGATTTAACTGGATTGGCGGCGAAGAAGACATCGAGTTAAAAGATGGTAAATACTATTCCAAAGAAACTGGAGGCTTAGTCTATCTTGCTTTAGGTGCTTCTTTGACTAGGTGCAGCGGCTATAGCCTTTCATATCTTGTTAAAGGATATGGAGATGCATATTTTGATTCTGCCTATTTTAACAAAGAACTTGCAGATCTCGCTGATGAAGATACCGGTTTGGTTGCTTTAACACCAGAAATCCTCGAAAAGTTTAAGACGTTCCTTAACAATAGTGAAAATTGGGGCGAAAGCGCAGAATATTGGCCTTGCTACACATACGTAGATAACACTTATGCCGCATTCGATTTCGACAATGTTGGTATTTATAAGGTTGATGACTTAACCTTCTGTTATGTCATGAACACCCCGCTTGAAGAATCTTCCGCATGGGTCAGCTTCTCTGAAGTTTGGTTAATCCACCCAGAAACATACGAAAAGCTTCTTGATAAGAGCAAATCTCCATGGACGACAACCTATGGCACAACCGTTGAAACAACAATGTCTTATGGTCCATATAAACTCACATCTCTCCAAGCCGATAAACAAATGGTTCTCGAAACAAACGAAAATTGGCATGGATATGTTAAGGATGGTTCTTCTTACAAATCCACAACCAACTTCAAAGTTGATGGAGAATTTTTACAACAATATCAAGCAACAAAAATCATCATTGATAAGCTTGATGACGCATCCGCTAAACAACAATTCCTTGCTGGTAATCTTACTGAATATTCCCCAACAGCTAGCGAATTAAGCGAATACACGCTCTCTGATGCACTTTATCAAGCCGATGAAACCTACACAATGTCCTTCTTCTTTAACACCAACCTTGATGCTCTTAAGACGATGGATTCAAGCAAAGGAAATAAAAATAGTGTTGTCCTTTCCAATGTAGATTTCAGAAAGGCCATGTCCTTAGCAATTAACCGTTCAGAGTTTGTTACTGCAACTCCAGCTTACAAGCCAGCATACTCAATCATGAACGACCTCTACTACTATGATGTTTGGAACGATCCAAATTCATCATATCGTGCATCTGAGCCTGCCATGCAAGCCATTTGTAACCTCTATGGCGTTGAGTACGGTGAAGGAAAAGCCTATAAGACACTCGAAGAAGCTTATAAGTCCATCACTGGTTACAACCTCACAGAAGCCAAGAACTTAATGAAGAGTGCATGTGATGCCTTAGTTGCTGACGGCTTATACACAAAAGGCAACCCAATCACAATCAAAGTCGCTTATTCGAAAGGAGCCATCCAATCTGACGAACAAAACCAAATCGCCCTCATGAATAAGTTCCTTAATGCCGCAGTTGAAGGAAGCGGATTCGGAACAGTTACCCTTGAGGCGGTTGGTAACCTCGAGAACAGATATAAATCCGTTCCAAGTGGCGACTATGCCATCGGTTATGGCGCTTGGGGTGGTGCTGCATTCTACCCATTCAGAAACTTCCAAGTCTATTGTGATAGCGATCAATATAGCATCAACGAAGCTGGATGTTGGGAACCGGCCAGCGAAACGCTCACCATTGAATTTGACTACAATAATGAGCATTTCAAAGACACAATGACATGGAAAGATTGGTCTAATGCTCTAATCGGATCTGGCAAATACGCAAACGCAAGCAACGAAATCAAATTAAGAATCACCGCCTTCATGGAAGAAGAATTCTTAGGCAAATACTACAGAATTCCACTTGCTTCCACAACTTCAGCCTTCTTGCTTGGCTATCAAGTTAGCTACATCACTGAAACATACAACATCATGTATGGCTTCGGCGGATTCCGTTTGATGAAGTTCAACTATGACGATGCACAATGGGCTGCATACGTTGACAAGAACAACGGCTCAATTAATTACAAATAATTCAATAAATTGTTTATAATGAGATAATCACTAATGCAACGTGCTCTCAAAAGGGGCCGTTGCATTTAGCGGTTATAGCCTATTTACATAAGAAAAAGGAGAATTTAAATGTTTAAATATATCTGTAAACGTCTCTTACTAATGCTGATGACGTTTTTCATAATCATTACAATTTGCTTTTTTCTTGTTCGCATGTTACCTCAAGAGATGCCTATTGATAAAAATCAGCAAGCAGTCATCGCTGCTAGATGGGAAGCACTTGGTTATAACAAGCCAATCATCGTTCAATATGGCCTCTATTTAAAAGGAATATTCACCTCATTTGACTTTGGCACATCATGGAAGATTTCCATCATGAAACCAGCAACTCAAGTTTTAGGCGAAAGAATCCTTCCAACAGTATTGGTTAATCTCTATTCTCTTATATTCTCATTACCGGTTGGCATTTTGCTTGGAATCTACGCTGCTATTAGAAAAAATAAATGGCAAGATCATGTTATCTCCACCATTGTTATTCTCTTTGTTAGCGTTCCTTCCTATGTATATGCCTTCTTAGTTCAGTATCTCTTCTATTTCAAATTGAAATGGGTTCCTACTAATGTCATGTATTCCTTGCAGGATGCAGGTGGTAGCTATTTTACTTGGAAAATGTTTACAAGTTTAATTCTTCCTATCTTGGCTCTTTCCTTTGGGGAAATCGCTGGTTTATGCAGATTTACAAGAGCCGAACTTACTGAAACATTAACCTCTGATTACATGCTATTAGCAAGAACAAAAGGCTTAACAAGAACACAAGCAACCGTGCACCACGCTTTAAAAAACGCTATGGTCCCAATTCTTCCAATGATTATTTCTTCTTTCATCGGAATTCTTGGGGGATCGCTTGTTATTGAGCAAATCTTCTCAATTCCAGGCATTGGTTCCTTGTATATCAATTCTATCAATCAACTTGACTATGATATCTTCATGTTAGATTCAATCTTCTACACTTTAATTGGTTTGCTTGCTGGTATCGTTGTTGACATTTCTTACGGATTTATCGATCCACGTATCAAGATGGGGCAAAAGTAATATGGAAACGAAAAATAACACATTAGTTCAAGACGAACGCTTCACCTTTGTTCAAGAAAACGTGAAGCTCCACGACCAAAAACTCGAAACAAAGCCTCGTGGTTATTTTAAAGACGCTTTTATCCGTTTCACAAAAAACAGAGCTAGCGTAGTTGCCTCCATCATCATAGCATTCATCATCCTTTTTGCGCTCATTGTCCCTATTGCCACGCCAAGTAATATCCAGACTTTATTTGATCCTTATTATTCCAAAAAAGGACCTAGAAGCACGGCATTCTATGGAATGGGAATCAATGGATCGCAAAGTAACTCTTACGTAGATAGAACTTTAATCTATGAATACTCAAAAGGAGTTGCAGCAGAATTTACTGAAGAAACCCCTGTTATATCATTGGGTGATTCTGCAAAATCATATTATCAACCTGTCGTCAGCGTTTCTGATCCAACAATCACTCTTTCTGGCAGAACTCAAACAAAGACTTACACCGCTTCCGTAGATCAATATCTTGCCGTCGGATTCAAATATATTTCTATCGAACAAAATGAATACGCCAAAATTAAAGAATACGAATCACAACATGATTTCAAAATTCTATATCCTTTAATCGCTGATAATGAATATACATATGGTTCAAGCACGTCTGATGCTGCTAACTATTGGTATAAGACTCAAGGAAAATGCGATCCAGTCAAGATCGTTGACGGAGAAACTGTTGCACTTAGTTACAGCACCGATCTTGTTCTTGAAGACAATTACATGAGAAACGAAGACGGAAGCTACGTTTACTACACCTATGCAGGTGGAGGCAGCACTTCAACCGCCCAATATAAAGTCCGGGTTCTTTATTATAACTACTACAGATATTTATATGGACGTGAACCAAACTACATCTTTGGAACCGATTCACAAGGCTATTCAATGATCTATCGTTTGGCAACTGGTGTTCGTTTATCACTTGTTATTGCTGTTTTAGTCAGTGCGATTAACTTTGTCATTGGTGCTATATATGGCGCTATAGAAGGATACTATGGCGGAACGACAGACTTAGTCATGGAACGTATTTCCGATATTCTTAGTCAAGTTCCGTTTGTTATTGTAGTTACGCTCTTCCAGATGCATTTATCTGCGAAAGTAGGTTCATTTGTTTGCTTACTATTTGCTTACGTATCTACGGGTTGGATAGGAACAGCTTCTTCCGTAAGAACGCAATTCTATCGTTTCAAAAACCAAGAATACGTTCTTGCCGCTAGAACATTGGGAGCTTCAAATAAGCGTATTATGTGGAAACACATCTTCCCTAACACTTTAGGAACGCTTATCACATCGTCTGTTTTGGTTATTCCGGGCGTTATTTTCTCTGAAAGTATGCTTTCCTTCTTAGGAATCATAAAATTAGGAGACGCTAAAACAACATCTCTTGGAACCTTACTTTCTGACGCTTCATCAATCTGGACATCATATCCATCTTTGATTATTTTCCCAGCAATCTTCTTATCATTATTGATGATTTGCTTTAACCTTTTCGGTAACGGCCTTAGAGATGCCTTTAACCCACAATTGAGAGGAAGTGACGAATAATTATGGCTATATTAGAAGTTAAAAAATTAAAAATTTCATTTAGAACGAACAATGGTACAGTCAAAGCTGTTCGTGACATTTCCTTTAACCTTGAAAAAGGGAAAACCTTAGCAATCGTTGGAGAATCTGGTTCTGGTAAATCTGTCACCTCACGTGCAATTTTAGGAATTTCGGCAGGAAACGCCATCATTGAAGGTGGCGAGATCATTTATGACGGCCACGATCTCTTAAAATGTTCCGAAAAAGATATGTATCATATCCGTGGCGACAAAATCGCCATGATCTTCCAAGACCCTCTTTCTTCGCTTAATCCAATAGTTCGTATCGGTAAGCAAATTACCGAGGCTATGTTGCTTAAAAACAAAGCAACAAGAAAAGAATCCAAAAAAGATTTCAACAACATGCTTGAAAACTTAAAGGCTTCGATGAAAGAGACTGCTGCTGAATCTAATTTAGATTTGGCCACAATCGATAACATCATCAAGACCTTCCACGAATTCAACATCATTTCTAACAAGTTATCAATTTCTTATGGTAAAGATGTCAACAAGCTTGAATTTGTTGATTCGCAAATTAAAGATGCGTTAATGAAACTTGAACATAAACACAAGGTCGACATCAATGCCATCACAAAAGCAGCTTTAACAAACATCAAATCACTTAAAGACCCTTACTTCTTATCGGGATTGAATGATGATATCGTTTTAATGGAAAAAGCCTTGAATGATATCCTCGAATCGAAGAAATCCGATATTAATGAAGAAGGAAAAGGAAAAACCGTTATTACGAATTTCAAAAGTGTGAACGAGACAATCGATAAGATTTTGGCTCGTGAACAAATTGATTTCTTTAGACTCGGTTACTATCTTTACTCGAATAAAGGCGAAAGTCTTTCATCCCTCTCTTATCACAAATTGAACGAAAAAGTTCTTGGATATTTCGATGAAAAATTCATGCCTTTATTCAACCAATACACCAGAGCTGCTCTTGAACATAGCGTTTATAAAACCCTCGAATACAAGAAGCAAGTAGTCACAGCCTTAGAAGAATTCAAAGCCTATCTTGAAAAACGCAATATCGACCGTAAATACGTTAATGATAAAATTAAGGAACTTAAGCCAGTCGTTAACGCTTCAATCGATCCTTTAAAAACACAAAAAGATAGCATGGCATTTGTTCTTTGCGGTTCCTTGAAAGTCTATAATGACAAATATTGGAATGCCATTAAGGATAACGCCAAGGATGAAAAACGCTATACAAGGCAAATGGCTAGATACAACGCTACTATTGCTAAAGGAAAGAAAGTCGATTACAAGGTCGTTCCACAAAAGATCACCGATCAAAACGCTTTTATCGATGACATGATTTCCTCTATCGATTCCGTCATTGTTAAATACAAAAAAACAATTTCGAAATTCGATAGCCATGAATACCAAAAATGGGAAAAAGTCTCTCGCTTACTTGTTGATTACCTCAAAGAAAAAGCTAAAGACATGGTCTTCAAACTCACAAAAACTGAAGCCAAAGAAAAAGCCATCAAGCTCATGGAAGAAGTCGCAATCCCTGATCCTAGAAGCCGTTTTAAACAATATCCATTCGAATTCTCTGGTGGCATGCGTCAAAGAATCGTTATTGCTATCGCTTTAAGTGCTGAGCCTGAAATTCTTATTTGTGATGAACCTACAACCGCTCTTGACGTTACGATTCAATCTCAAATTCTTGAGCTTATCAATCAACTTAAGAAAAAACGTAATCTTTCCATCATCTTCATCACTCATGATTTAGGTGTAGTTGCTAACATGGCAGACGATATTGCGGTTATGTATGCAGGTAAGATTGTTGAATACGGAACGGTAAACGACATCTTCTACTCACCAGCTCATCCATATACATGGGCCCTTCTCTCATCAATGCCTGATTTGGACACAAAAGAGAAACTCGAAGCAATTCCTGGCACCCCACCAAATATGATTTATCCTCCAAAAGGAGATGCATTTGCTGCACGTAACAAATACGCAATGAAAATTGACTTCGAAGAACAACCTCCGATGTTTAAAATTTCTGACACGCACTATGCCGCAACTTGGCTTCTTGATCCTCGTGCACCAAAAGTCGAAATTCCAAAGACCATTCAAGACCGTATTGCACGTATGAAAGCCAAAAAGAAAGGAGACAAGGAAAATGGAAAAGAATGAAAATAAAGAAATTTTGCTTTCTGTTAGACATCTTTGCCAATACTTCCAAACAAATCACAAAGATTTCAAAGCTGTTGATGATGTCTCCTTTGACGTATATAAAGGCGAAGTCTTCGGACTTGTTGGCGAATCTGGATGCGGTAAAACCACCACTGGACGTTCGATTATTCGTATTTATGATATAACATCTGGCGACATCTTCTTTAAAGGAGTCCGTATTGGCGCCGGAATCCGCTCATATCAAAACAAAATTAAAGAACTCAAAAAAGAATTACGTTCTATAAATAACGATTTAAAAAAGAACGAAGTTTCTAATTCGTCTGAGTTGAATTCACGAAAAGAAGAAATTCTCAAGGAAATCGATGAACAAAAACTTGAAATAGCAAAAGCTCGTCATGACCAAAAGAACTGCAATAAAGACTTCTCTGAGCTCAAATGTAAAGAAGTTCGCGAAAAATACTCATCTCTTTTAGCAAATGAGACTGATCCTGAAAAAATCAAATCTCTTAAAGCGGAAGAAAAGAAAGAACTTCACATCGCAAAAAAGACAAAGATTGTAACTTCTATTCAAATGATCTTCCAAGATCCTATTGGCTCTCTTAACCCACGTATGACGGTTGAAGAAATTATTTCTGAAGGTCTTATCGTTAAAGGAATCAAGGATAAACAATACATTCGTCAAAGAGTGTATGAAGTTCTTGAACTTGTTGGTTTGGTTAAAGAACACGCCACAAGATATCCTCATGAATTCTCTGGCGGTCAAAGACAGCGTATTGGCATTGCCCGTAGTGTTATCATGGAACCAGACATGATCATCGCAGATGAACCTGTATCCGCACTTGATGTTTCTATTCAAGCTCAGGTCATCAATCTTCTTAACGATTTAAGAAATCAATTAGGATTAACAATACTCTTTATCGCTCACGATTTGTCTGTCGTTAAGTATTTCTCAGATCGTATCGGTGTTATGTATTTTGGAAAAATGGTCGAACTTGCTTCATCTGATGAATTATTCGCTCACCCACTTCATCCATACACAAAATCGCTTTTGAGCGCCATTCCTCTTCCTGATCCAGACTATGAAAAAACCAGAGTCCGTATCACTTACAACCCAATTACGGATCACGATTACTCAGTTGATAAACCTTCAATGAGAGAAGTTGCTCCAGGCCATTTCGTCTATTGCAACGATGCAGAAGAAAAAGAGTATAAAAAGATATTAAGCAAATGAAGAATAAAACAATTATTAAATTAATTCAATACGGTGCGGCTTTCTTATTCGCAACCGCTCTATTCTTCATTGTTGTTTCGCTTAGAAATATTTATACTCAAACTTCAGTTGTAGAGATAATGCGTTTCCTATCCGATGGTTTCATTGTTCCGGGTGTTCTTCTTATTTGCTTCGGAGCAATTGTAGCAGTCGCTAATATGGGTTCTTTCTATGGCATTGGTTATGCAATGAAGCATTGTATCGAAATGCTAATCCCTTTCACAAAGAAAAAGCATCAAACCTACAAGGAGTACATCGAAAACAAAAAACCGATTTCCAATTATTACTTCTTATATGTTGTTGGAGCTGTATTCACCATTATCGGCATCATCTTTATGATCATTTGGTTTACATATCAATGATAATGATTGCCCCATTCATTTGAATGGGGTTTTCTTTTTTTAGAAGAAATAACAACCACTTTATTGTTATAATACTTGACGTTGATAAAAGAGGAACAGATATGGAAAATAAAGAAATTCTCTATAAGCCAAAAGACCTTTATGAAAACTCATTAAAAGAGAAATACCATAA
>CAVDTI010000032.1:0-32624 GCA_963611905.1 Faecalibacterium prausnitzii
GCAACTGTTGCAAGCGTTCTTTATTTTAGCGTTATCAAGAACACTATTGATAAAACTCTAATCTCTAATTTTGAGTCTAGTGTTAACGTAAGAAAAAACTATGTCGAGAATTTAATCTCCAACACTTGGAGCAATATTGATTACACATACGATTCAATCTCCAAACAAACTGAAAACTTCTACGAAAAGACCTCCTACTCAGCAAAAGACATCTTAGAAAATGAGTCATGTGCCGAGGACTACCTTTTAGCAGTCTCACCATATTTAAATGACATGATTGCCAAAAATAAGGTTAATGACGCTTACATCGTTTTGAATAATAATTTTGCCGATTCAGAAAACAAACTTATGACATACATGAGGACAAAGAACCCTTCTTTCGCCTCAAATAACGAAGTCGAGATTGTCTATGCCCCAACTAAAGTGTGGAAGACATTTTACCGTAAAGGATACGGTTTAAATAACGATATCGATACTAATGAATACAAAGATCTGGTTAACAAAGATCTTTTTGATAAGCCTTTGGGACTATACCAAAATTCAAATACGATAGTTGGCTATTGGTCTCCGTTAACACAAATAAAATCAACAAAGGTTTTAACATATTCAAGGCCGTTGATTGTTGATAATGAGGTCATTGGCGTTCTAGGGATAGGTTTAACTGAAACTTATCTAAAGACATCTTTAGCAACACTTAATAAGGGAGAAGACATAAACATCTCCATCGCCAGAAAAAAAGATGGCGGTTTCTCAGGTTATTTCAATTCTTTTGTTGATTACTCTTTGCCTAAATTCGAAGATGTTGTTTTCTCTTCTACGGAATATGATAACATCCAACAATTTACTAAAGACGGCGTTGTCGAATTCTATTTCGAAGATCAATTGAAAATATATAACAATGATGCTTATAACGAAGAATGGTATATTGTAGGCATTAATCCTAAAAAGAAAATCCTTAATGCAAGTAGTAGGTCGCTTAATCAAATTATCCTCATTTCCTGTGTTTCGCTTGTTGTTATTTTCGTCTTATTCATTCTTATTGCAAATTTTATCGCAAAGCCTATCGTCAGAGTTTCTTCTAATCTTAATGAAAACAACGTTCATGACATTCCTAAAACCAATATTACCGAAGTAGACACTCTCATAACTCAAATCAACAACTTCTCAAAAAAGAACATTTCTTTAAACAATAAATTAAATCGAATCATTCAAGATTCAAGCTTGCAAATAGCTCTTGCCGATTATTCAAAAGAAGACAATTCAGTCTCTGTTACAGTTCAATTCTTCGAAATGTTAGGTTTAAATTGCCAAGAAGAGGTTTTAAGCTTAGAAAAATTCATTTCTTTGCTTACTGCCCTAAATGATAAAATCGTTTCATCAACATATGAACAACTAGATTTATCCATCTGTAAAACTTCGGGAGAGGTTACCTTCTTAATAAATAAAAGATATCTTCAAATGAAAATCGTGGCCCAAAATTCGGGAGCGGTTGGAACATTGATCGATCAAACCAAGGATTACGAAGAAAAAGAAAAAATAATCCGCGAAAGAGATTTAGACCTTCTGACAGGCTTATTGAATCGCCGTGGTTTTACTTCGCGCGTGAATGAAGTAATCAAAAGACAAAGCACTGCTTCGATATTCATGAGCGACGTTGATTCTTTGAAATACATAAACGATCAATATGGACATGATTTTGGCGATGAATATTTAAAGAAAATTGGCGCATATTTAGAAAACCTTAAAAAGGATTACGATAACCTTTATGTCTGCCACGTATCTGGTGATGAATTTATCTTATATTTGTATGACAAACAACCTGGCGAAGAGGAATCATTAATCGAAAAGCTCAAAAAATTAAAAGAAGAATATTTAATCGTTAAGAATGCGAAAATCTATATTTCCTTAAGTATTGGCGTTTGTGAATATCAAAAGGGAATGGATTACAAAGAACTTGTTAAGAAAGCTGACTATGCGATGTATTTAGCAAAGGCAGCTGGAAAGAATAATATTCGTTATTTCGATCATGACGCAGAAATCACTTATAAGAACGAAAATCTTCTTTATCAAGACCTAAATAAGATTATCGATGAAAAACTTATAGATTTTGCTTATCAGCCAATTGTCGATATCCATACAGGTGAAATATTAGGATATGAGGCATTGATGAGGCCAAAGGTTAATAATCTCTCTCCTTTAACAGTGCTTAATGCGGCAAAGAAGTTTAACAAACTCTATGACATCGAAGCGATGACCGCCTTCATCTCACCAGAAAAATTCTTTGCATCAAATTCGGCAAAGAAGCTATTCTTTAATTCAATCTCAAGCCAGTCCTTAACCGATGAGGATGTAGTAGAATTCGTTAATAAATTTGAAAAGTACTTAGACCGTATAGTAATCGAAATCATCGAAGAAGACTTTGGTGAAAACACTATCATTAAGAGAAAAACGGACATTTTTGATAATTATCATATCCCTTATGCGATCGATGATTACGGAACTGGTTTCAATAACATAAGCATGATTCTTGATTATTCTCCACGTTACATAAAAATTGAAGGTTCGATCATAAGAAACATAGATAAAGATGAAAAGAAATTAATGCTTGCTAGATCTATTATTTCCTATTGTTCTGTTAACCATATTAAAATTGTTGCAGAATCTGTTGAGACAATTGAAGAACTTAAGGTAGTAAAAGATCTTGGCGTAGATTATGTCCAAGGATATTTACTAGCAAAACCTTCTTTTGATATTGTTGATCTTCCAGAAGAAAAGAAAGATATAATCAGAAAGTTAAACGAAAAATAACTGCGATTTGCAGTTATTTTTTCATTTTTTAAGATTTTTTTCTTGATAATGATTGAACTTTTTAATGTCTTTGTAGATGCCTTTTAAATTTGGATACATCTCTTTATAGGCGTGTTCGAATAAGTAGTTATAAATTCTATGGGTCTTTTCATCTGGCATGAATTTTCTTCCTTCATGAACCATGCTAGAAACTGCTTCAGAAGGAGAAGAAAACTCTCCTATAGCTAAGAATGTTGCCATGGCCGCACCAAGAGAAGAAGTTTCAAATGTTTGAACTCTAGAAACAGGCTTTCCCATGATATCTGCAGTGATTTGACAGATTTCATCAGATTGTGATCCTCCACCACTGATACGAATCTCTTTTATCGAATGATGAATCTTGTGTTCGAAATGCTCCAACCCCTCTCTAAGAGCATAAGCAATTCCTTCAATGATCGCTCGATAGAAATGTTCTTGAGTTATTGCATCAGAGAAACCAATTATTGCTCCCTTAGCTAAAGGTCTAGCAAGTCCTGGTCCCCAATATGGTTGAAGAACGAGTCCATCACTTCCAGGCGGAACGTCTTTTAATTTCCTATTAAAATCGTCCGCGGAAACATCAGAGATAACAATGTCATCAACCTTCTTTCCACCGAATTCCTTTAAGAACCAATTAATCATCCAATATCCACGATATATTTGGATGTCCATGTTGTAATAGTTAGGAATACATGAAGCATATCCTGGAAGGAACGTTTCTGATTCTGTATAACGTTTTCTTGTTGTTTCTACAGTTGATGCCGTTCCATAAGATATTGCGGCTTTTTCATCATCAAGAACGCCAAGACCTAATGTCTCACAAGACTTATCCGAACCACAAGCATATATTTTTAAGCCAACAGGAAGGCCTGTCTCTTTGCTTGCTTTAGCTGTTATCTCTCCAATTAAAGAGCCTTCAGGGACAATCTCAGCAAGCATTCTCCTTTCAATGGAGAATATTTGCCCTTTCATATGCTTGGTTGGATTGTTATACCATTTCTTCTTTTTGAAATCTATTGGATAGTGACCAGCAAAATCTGATGCAGAATCCTTCAATTCTCCAGTAAGACGATAAATGAAATAAGTAGAAATATTTACATATTTATCTACTTTGGCCCAATTCTCAGGCTCATTCTCAATAAGCCAATTAGATACGGAGCGTTTTCGATTTAAAGTTATCGTATCGCTCATTCCAACAAGCTTAAATGCAGCTCGATGAAGAAAAGGCAAAGGCTTATTACATTCTGCCGTTCTTTGATCAAGCCAAAGAATCATTGGACGAATAACATTTCTATCTTTATCTAATAAGACTGCAGAATCACGGAACGTAGTTAAGGAAGCGCCAGCGACACTCTTGATTAAATCAGGATGCTTTTCTACCAATTTATTGCTGCAATTACATAAAGCTTTGTAATAGAGTTCTGGATTTTGTTCAGCAAAATTAGGCTTAGAGGAGAAATACGGTGGATTGTATTTTTCTTTTTCCATTGCAAGCTCATTGCCATCTCTATCAAATATTGCAACTCGGACACTTTGTGTTCCAAAATCTATAGTAAGGACATTTCTATTCATTTATTACTAATATTACTAACTCCAAGGGAATTTTAACACATAAAAAGATATGTAAACGTGGTAAAATGTTTTCGAAAATGCAATAAGGATAAATTATGATAGTTTCTCGTGCACCATTTAGAGTTAGCTTCTGCGGGGGCGGAAGCGATATTCCATCTTTTTATACCAAATACGGGGGATGCGTTCTTAGCACCTCTATCCGTAAATATGTTTATCTTTCGTTAAACAAGGCTTTTAACAAAGATACGATTACTCTTAAATACTCACAAACCGAAGAAGTAAAAGATCCAAAAGACATCCAACATAGAATCTTTAAACAGGTGTTTTCTGATTTCGGAACCAAAGGTGTTGAGATATCTTCTATTGCTGATATTCCGGCTGGAACAGGGCTTGGTTCTTCTAGCACATTCACGGTTGCTCTCCTACGTCTTCTCTATACTTGGAATGGCGTACACGCTTCAGCATATAAACTCGCCAAAGAAGCGTGTGAGATAGAAATCGAAAAATTAGGAAATCCTATAGGAAAACAGGATCAATTTGCCGCTTCATTTGGTGGATTACGTTATTATGAATTTGAACCTGATGGATTCGTTAAAGTCGAACCGGTCGTCATGAAAGCAGAAGCAAGAGAACGACTCGAAAGAAATTTAATGATGTTCTATACAGGTGACGTTAGATCAGCTAATAGTATCCTTGCAAAAGAAACAAAAAACTTAGCCACCGATGAAGATAAGATAAAGACAACATTAAGGCTTTGTGAGATGACAAGATTCCTTCGTGAAAAACTAGAGAATGGTGATGTAGACGCTCTTGGCCCGGTTCTTAAAGAAGGTTGGGAGATGAAGAAAACACTTGCTAACGGCATCACCAATCCATTAATTGATGAAGCATATGAAGCTGCAATGAAAGCTGGCGCCACAGGAGGAAAACTTCTTGGTGCGGGCGGGGGAGGATTCTTACTCTTCTATTGTGAAAACGAAAGTGCAAAACAAAGAGTTCGTAACGCTCTTTCCTTAACGGAAATGCCTTTTGAGTTTGATAGAGCTGGATGTTCAATCATCTTTATGGAGTAATTTATGATTGCTTTAATTCAAGCAGGCGGAGCGGGAACTCGTCTAAAATCAATTACAGGGGATCTGCCAAAGCCAATGGTTCCACTTATGGGGAAACCTATTTTGGAATGGCAAATTCTTTCGCTAAAAAAAGCAGGCATTAAATCTTTTATCATCGTTTTAGGAAAAAATGGCGATGTGATAACTCGTTATTTTGGGGACGGTGAATGGTTAAACGTTAACATCTCCTACATCCAAGAGAACGAGCCATTAGGAACTGGCGGAGTCTTGGCTTTGCTTAAAGATCAAATACAAGATGATTTTATTTTCTGTTTTGGTGATTTGATGCTCGATATAGATTGGAATAGATTCATTTCTTTTCATAAGGAACATCATGGAGCAGTAACCGCATTCGCTCACCCCAATTCTCATCCATTTGATTCTGATTTATTGGTTACAAACAGTGAAGATAGAATTCTAAAAATCGATTCCAAAAATAACGTTAGAAATTATTATTACAAGAACCTTACCAATGCAGGATTATACGTTTGTTCAAGAAAGGTTATCGATTTTGTTGAGGAACCAGCAAAGATTGATTTCGAAAAGGTCGTTTTAACTCATTTCATTGAAGAGAAAGAAGCGTATGCATATCGTTCTAGCGAATATGTCAAAGATTGTGGAACTCCGGATCGTTATTATGATGTTGAAAACGATCTTAAAAATGGAATTATCCCTGCTAAATCCCTCATAAACAAACAAAAATGCATCTTCTTAGATCGTGATGGAACAATTAATGTATTTGGAGATTTTGTCACTAATTCCGACAAATTAATTCTTGCTCCAACCGCAATAGAAGCAATCAAATTAATTAACCATTCAGATTACCTTGCAATATGTATTACAAACCAACCAGTAATTGCTAGAGGAGATACAACGTTTGAAGAATTAAATAATATCCACAACAAGATGGAAGATCTTCTTGGTGAAGGTGGAGCATATCTTAATGACTTATATTTTTGCCCTCATCATCCAGATAAAGGATTCTCTGGAGAAGTAGCAGAATTAAAGATAGATTGTGAATGTCGTAAGCCAAAAATTGGCAACCTTCTTAAGGCAAAGGAAAAATACAACATCGATCTAAATCATAGTTGGTTTATTGGCGACACAAAACAAGATGTTCAAACTGGCATAAACGCAGGTTGCAGATCAATTCTTCTAACCTCTGGTGATCCTAATCCAAATAAAAAATATAATGATGCAACTCCTGCCTATACTTGTTCTACTCTCCTAGAAGCGGTTCAATACATCCTCTCCAAAGAAAAAGAAGAAAGGGAATAAAACATGGACTTTATAAATGAAATCAACTCCTACTACAAAAAAGAAATCGAAGTAATCGAAAAACTAGACAAAGAAGAAATCAACAAAGCTTTTAATTGTCTTTTGAAACATTATGATGATTCTTCCACCATTTATGTTCTTGGAAATGGAGGATCATCTGCTACAGCAAATCATATGGTTTGTGATTTTAATAAGGGAATCTCAATGGATTTAGCAAAGCCATTCAATGTTGTTTCCTTAACTGACAATGTTCCAATCTTAATGGCCATCGGAAATGATGTTGGTTTCGAAGACGTTTTCTATCTTCAACTAAAGAACAAATTAAAGCCAAGCGATTGCATCATTGCTATCTCTGGTTCAGGAAATAGCCACAACATCATCAAAGCAGTCAAGTATGCAAAAGATCTAGGTTGTGACATCATTGGTCTTACTGGATACGCTGGAGGAAAGCTAAAAGATTATGCGACAATCAATGTCCACGCTCCAGTTGATGATATGCAAATAACTGAAGATATTCATATGTCATTCGTTCATGTAAGTATGCAAATACTTTGGCGTTACCTAATGGCAAAAGAAGGGAAAGACGCCATCTATAAAATCAACCAATAATGAAAGACGTTCCCATGAGAGGGAACGTTTTTAATAATGGTATTTCTTTCTTTCGTAAATAAAGAAGAAGACCGTTAAAGCAATTGATCCTATTTCTGCAATAGGTGCGGCCGCCCATATACCATCACTTGCAAAAGCTAAAGGTAATAGCCAGACTGTCGCAAGCTCAAATATTAATGATCTAACAATCGAAATAAGCGCAGATATCAAGCCATTATTCAATCCAGTAAAGAAAGAAGATCCAAATATAGAGAAACCTGCTGTTAGATAAATAAAGGAGAAGATAAACATTGCTCTAGCTGAAATTGTTTGTAAGGCTTCATTTCCATTAGAAAATATTCTTGCAAATGTTGGACCAAGAAGCTCGCCAAAGCCAAACATCAAGATACCTGTTATACCAATGATAATTAACGACTTTTTAAACACATTATGAAGTTCTTCGTGATTTTGTGCCCCATAGTTATATCCAACAACCGGTGCCATGCCAACCGAATATCCTAAGAACATAGCCATGAACAAATAGTTGATATACATGCAAACTCCGTATGCTGAAACACCGTCTGGGCCAATATAGCGAAGAAGTTGCATGTTATAGCAAACAGAGACTAAAGATGAAGCTATATTTGACACAAATTCCGAGGAACCATTACCACACATTTTGAGAATTGGTTTTATCTCAAAATCGCATTTTCCTATGTTAAACGGCAGTTTTTTGTTTAATGTGAAGTAAAGAATTGGCAATGCTCCACCAATAAACTGGCCACAAACTGAAGCAATTGCAGCACCCTCAACATGCATATTCAAAACACCAATAAAAAGCCAATCTAAGAAAATATTTGCAACACCCGCTCCTGCTATAAAAACAAATCCCATTAAAGGCTTTTCTGCTCCAGAGAAAAAAGATTGAAAAACATTTTGTAACATAAAAAGAGCAATTCCAAGCATCATAATATGGCCATAACGGATTGCAGACTCAATCATTGAATCTGCATCAGTTCCACTATTGCTTAATGAAGCCATCATTCTTACAAATGGCTCGACAGTAAAATAACCAATGAACATGAAAAGAAGACCGATAACAATCGTGCTATAAATGACTAAAGAAAAATAATTATTCGCTCTCTTTTGATCTTTTTCGCCTAATGTTTTGGTAACTAAGGCAACCCCTCCCGTTCCAAACATAAAGCCAATTCCACCTAATATCATAATATATGGAAATATTAAGTTGACACCGCTAAAAGCCCCTTCTCCAGCATAGTTAGAAAGAAAGATACCGTCTACTACCGAATAGAAAGACGAAAAAATCATCATAAGCACTGGGCCTATAACGATTTTGAAAATTTTTCCATAAGTAAAATGTTCAGACAAAGATACGTGTTTCATCCTCTTAACCCCCAAGTTAAAGATTATCTAGGCGCACCTAGCGTCTTATCCAACAAATAGCGGTTACGACCGCCTGTCCTCCGACGTTCGCCAAATAGACTATCACAATAAAAGTTAAAATCAACCTTAATTTAAACTTTTTATTACGATAAAATCTTTATTTTTTGTCGCTTAATGCTTCTCCAACAGCTTTAAAATCACAAAATTGGAAAGTAATCGCATCGCAATATTTTGCAACTTTCTTTGCAACTTCTTCTGATTCAACCGTCCAAACGTTTATGTAATGTTTCTTGTAATATCTTTGAACGCTCTTTTTCTCTAATAAGCAATAATCAAGGTCGACTGATTCATAAAAGTGTCTAAGATGCCAAACCCAAAACTTTTCTTTGCAAACAAGAAGACCTCTACCAAATCCTTTCACACGGATAAGCGCACGCGGATCAAAAGATATAATGACAATAGACTTTTTGTTCTTTATTTGTTTTAACGCTTCGTTAGCAAGTTTTGCTAATTGTTTGTAGTTACCTTTGTAGGTTTTCAATTCAACAACTATTACGCAACGTTCTTTGTTTAAGTCCAAAACCTCTTGGAAGGAAGGAACCACTTCTCCATCAAGAAGACGATAATTTTCTCTAATCTCATCAAAAGTTAAATCTTCAATGATGCCTTCCTTGCCTGTTGTTCTTTTAAGCTCAGAATCATGGCAAACGATTAATTTATTATCTTTAGTCGCATGAATATCTAGTTCAAATGCAATGTTATTATTGATCGCATTCTCAAAGGCAAGCAAGCCATTCTCCGTGTATTTATCGTTATGTAAGCCTCTATGGGCGATCGCACCAAAATATTGTTCATCAAACAAATTGTAATGTCTTTTTTGCATATAAGAATGCTCCTTTAACACTAAAATCATACAACTATTTGAAAAAAGGTGTCTAATCTTCTTCTAAGAAGAAGTTTTAAGTGATATATTTTGATATGTCAGGGACTTATTTATTAAGCCCTCAAAGATTGTCATAGGAGGACAACATGGCACAAAAGAAATACGTTTACTCCTTCAAAGAATCTCACCAAGCCAAACTTGGTAAGCCAATTCTTGGAGGAAAGGGTTTCGGTCTTGCTGAGATGACTGCCGCTGGAATTAACATTCCTCAAGGCTTTACTGTCACAACCGAAGCTTGCACTCTCTACTATGAGTCCGGAAAACAAATTCCTGACTATGTATGGGATGATGTCGTGGCGCACATCCACGATATCGAAAAAAATTCGGGAAAAGCATTTGGCGGCGGAAAAGGCGTCATGCCATTACTCGTATCTGTTCGTTCTGGCGCACGTGAATCTATGCCAGGTATGATGGACACAATCCTCAACCTTGGTTTGAATGACGTTGTTGTCGGAGAACTTGCCGAACAAGCAAACAATGAACGTTTTGCTTGGGATAGCTATCGTCGTTTCATCTTGATGTACACCAACATCGCAAAGGGACATCCAAGAACAGAAATGGACAAGATGCTCGACAAACTCAAAGAAGAGAACGGCTACAAACTCGATACAGAAGTTACAACCGAACAACTCAAAGGACTTGTTGCAAAATACAAGGAATACTACAAAGGCATCTTTGGTGAAGATTTCCCAGCCGATCCATATGTCCAATTAAAAGAAGCTATCGCAGCTGTCTTCCGCAGCTGGGATAACCCACGTGCTAACGTCTATCGTCAAATGCACGGTATCCCATATGAATGGGGCACAGCCGTTAACGTCCAATCAATGGTCTTCGGCAACATGGGTAACGATTCCGGTACAGGTGTCGCTTTCTCCCGTAACCCATCCACTGGTGAAAAGAAAGTCTACGCTGAGTTCTTGCTCAACGCTCAAGGTGAAGACGTCGTCGCTGGCGTTCGTACACCAGTTAAGATTGAATGGCTTGAACAAAACATGCCAGAAGTCTACAAACAATTCGAAGAAACAATCGTCCGTATGGAAACATATTTCAAAGATATGCAAGATATGGAATACACAGTCGAAAGAGGAACCCTCTACTTCTTACAAACACGTAATGGTAAGAGAACCGCTGCCGCTGCTTTAAAGATTGCTTGTGACTTAGTCGATGAAGGATTAATCGACGAGAAGACAGCCGTTTTACGTGTTGATCCAATGCAACTCAACGACCTTCTCCACCCAACATTTAATCCAAACGACTTAAAGAAACATACCCCTGTCTTCCATGGTCTCCCAGCCTCCCCAGGCGCAGGAACCGGACACCTCGTTTTCTCTGCTGAAGAAGCAAAATCCGAGAAAGAAGCAGGACGTCCAGTAGTCATGGTCCGTTCCGAGACATCCCCAGAAGATATCATCGGTATGGTCAACGCTGAAGCTATCGTCACTGCCCGTGGTGGTATGACCTCCCACGCAGCCGTTGTTGCCCGTTCCATGGGTAAGTGCTGTGTTGCAGGATGCTCTGACATCGTTGTCAACGAAGAAGAAAAGACCTTAACAGTTAACGGAAAAGTCTACACAGAAAAGGATGTCCTCTCTGTCAATGGTACTACCGGTGACGTTTATGAAGGCACAATCGAGATGCAACCAGCTGATCTTGGTGGCAACTTCGGTCGTATGATGGCTTGGGCCGATAAATACAGAAGATTAAAGGTCCGCGTTAACGCCAATACTCCAGAAGACGCAAGAAACGGACAAAAGTTCGGTGCAGAAGGCATTGGTCTTTGCCGTACAGAACGTATGTTCTTCGCAGAAGATCGTATTCTCAACATGAGAGCTATGATTCTTTCTGATACCACAGAACAACGTGAAACAGCTCTTGAGAAGATCAGACCATTCTTAATGGGCGACTTCTATCAAATGTATATGACGAATCCAGATACGAACGTCAACATCCGTTTACTTGATCCGCCACTTCACGAATTCTTACCTGAAATCCATGATGAAGAGAACATCAAGGCCTTAGCCGCTGCTCTCAACGTCACCGAACAAAAGGTTAAAGACAGAATCAACCAACTCCACCAAGCCAACCCAATGATGGGCTTCCGTGGTGTCAGACTCTGTGTCGCATATCCAGAAATCTATGCAATGCTTGCTAAAGCCATCATCCAAGCTGCCATCAAAGCCAGCAAAGAACTTGGCAAAGATGTCGAACCAGAAATCATGATTCCTCTCGCAGGCGAACTCAAAGAATACAACTGGGCAAAGAAAGTTGTCGTCGAAGCTGTTGAAAAAGAAATGGCTGCAGAAGGCAAGACACTCAAGTATCAAGTCGGTACAATGATCGAAATCCCAAGAGGCGCTCTCAAAGCTGGCGAACTTGCCAAGGAAGCAGAGTTCTTCTCCTTCGGTACAAACGACTTAACACAATTAACCATGGGCTTCTCCCGTGATGACTCTGGACAATTCTTACCATTCTACTATGATCGCAAGATCTACGAATTCGATCCATTCCAAACAATCGATGTTGAAGGTGTTGGCGAACTCGTTAAGATTGCCGTCGAACGTGGTCGTAAGACAAAACCAAACCTCATGATTGGTGTCTGTGGTGAAACTGGTGGCGATCCAAGATCCATCGAATTCTACGATGAAGTTGGACTCGACTATGTCTCTTGCTCACCATTCCGTATTCCACTTGCTAGATTAGCTGCTGCACAAGCCGCTCTCAAGCATTCGAAATAAGGTTTGTTAAATTAGACGTCTCATTAATTTGAGGCGTCTTTTTTTCATACAAAACCACCCTTAAATGGATAAAAAACGTTTATTTGTATTTTTGATTCAAAAAAGTTTATTCAAAAAGCAATTCTTTGTATATGGTTTCATCTACATCAGTGTAGACATCAAATATAACCGCGGGAGAATCGGAATGTTCTAATATGTAATCTTTAACGGTGTCTGTTGCAATAAATGCTGCTTCTCTTTTTGGATACCCTTGTTCTCCAGTAGAAATGCACGGGAAAGCAATAGTCTTAAGATTATATTCTCTAGCAATATCAAGTGCGTTCAAATAGCAACGTTTTAAAACTAATACATCTTGATTATTTGTTCTGCCTCTTATAGAAGGCCCTAGAACGTGAATTACGTATTTTGATGGAAGATTATAAGCTTCGGTAATAAAAGCGTCTCCTAGGCCTATTTTATGGCCTCTAGATAGCATTGCATTATGACAGGCTAAGCGTAATTCAATACCAGCATAGGAATGTATCTCATTATCTAAGCAATTGTGATTTGGAACGTAACAACCTTCCATATCAAAGTTGCCTGCGTTAACAATAACCTCGGATTTTAACCTAACAATATCCCCTCTCCAGAGGGCTATTTTTCTATAGTCGGAAATAGGCAAAGAAAAACAGTCAACCAAACCTAAGTTATTTAGTTCATTCTTTAGATATAGCGATTGGTATTTCTTAAACTCCAAAGAGGCATCTTTGGGCTTCCTTAAATTCATTAAAGATCTGATGAGCTTCTTCTTGCCGTTAATTTCGTTAGAGAACTTTTTAGTATATTGAAGATACTCAGGCATCTCATTTAACAAATACGAGATTAGATAGTCTAAGATTTCCTGTTCAATCATATATTGACTTTTATAACTTATCAATTGCCCTGCGTATAGAATCAGATGTATCAAAGTCTAGATCATTAAAATCATCATCGTCTTCAACAGGTTTAGAGACGGTTGTTTTCTTTTTTGGGTCTTCTTTGGTGATGCGTAAATCAAATGGTATGCCCTTATTTCTAACAATCATTTTAAGATAAATGTTTATGGCAGCAGACATTGATATGCCAAGCTCATCAATAACCTTTTCTGCATCCTTTTTTAATTTCGAATCTACCCTAAGATTCATCGTTGTTTTCGGCATATTTCTATCTTTTTTTACAATATCCTTGTAACGTAATTGTAACGCTTTTTACGTTACATGCAAATATTTGTTAAAAAATTGAATTTATAGCACTCTATAATTGAGAGTGCTATTATCGATAAAATCTAATAAAAATAGTTTTTATCGCAATATTTGTTACCTAGTTTTTAGGCTTATATGCAACTTTACATTGTACAAAATCACTGATTATTTTTGTAAAGTCAATAAAACAACAAAATAATCATTATGTTTTAAACGTTATATAGATGTGTGCTTATTGGATCATTAATTTGGTGTTTTTAAAATGATTCAAACATCTTTCAACTGGTTTTAAACAAGCAAGCATAAAAATACACTTAGTTTTGACAATGTTTTGCTTAGTTTTCTTTACATTTTGACATTGTTAAAAGATGGATTAGCTTATTTTTGAATCTCATGAAACATATGATGGCATTAATTGATTAGCAATATTTCCTTCTCATACATTCACAAATGTTTAAATGACATTTCTTATGATTTTGAAAATTGAACTTAGAATCAAAATATTTACATTGGCTAATTATTATAAATCTCATTGTTTTTATCTGATTGATTTATTTGCATCCTAATAATCTTCAAACTTTTAAATCTTTGAAACACGTACTTCTTACTCTTAGAGTATTTGACTTTAACTAATACCAAACAATCAAATTTATGGATTCGTTTTTATTTGTCATTATTATTAATTTTCTTAACGTCAATTATAATTCGCATTCCTTATTAATTCGTCCTCTTATGGCATTCATTAATCTCGATTTTATCTTATTCAAAGCCCCTACATTTATCTCTTGTCTGCCATGTTCTTATACGTTATTAAAGGTTTTTAATGATTGGCACAAAAAAAGAAAAAAGCAGCTAACAATTACGTTAACCACTTTATAAGACGCCTATTTTGCTACTACCGGATATACTTTCCCCTTATTTAAACGTTCTATTACAAACTTAAGCAATATTTTAGCGTATTCGAGTTCTATCGAATCATTACTCGTCTAAGATCAGAACAACCGGAAAGCACGATACAATCGGCACTCTATAAACGAGTTCTTCAAGCTTTGTTTCTTCTTTTGTTTTAAGAAAATCCGAAGGCAAAATTAAAAGCCTTGGTTCCCCACTGGGAGAAGCAAAATCTAAAGCCAAAGAAAGAATCTAAAAGAAGATCTTCTAGCATAATAACCTTTGATATTAGAAACATAAAAACAGGTTTTTCAGCCGTTTTTAAAAAGCAAATTTAGAAGCTGCATTCTTTTAACTTAATTTGAGGATTTAGCTACTTTATGGTACAATTCTTTTTGCTAATAGCAAAACTAAAGGAATTTAGTGACGCAAAACTATAGGGTCCTGCATCGGATAGCCAGTTACCAGGGGAGAGGGTTAGTTTGTTTTAGAAAACAAGCAAAAAAGAAAAAGATGTACGGAAAGAAAAAGGTAGCAAAAATCTATAGGAAGTTTGTCACGGCCACAATGGCTCTTGTTTTTGTTGCGGCAGGCGTTGCAACGGCTACATTTTCTTTTTCTTGGTTCACAAATAAAAACAACATCATAAACAGCAGTTTAAGTGGCAAGACTGCAGGCGCATATTTTGCTAGAGGCACTGGCGCCTCGAATGATCCATATGTCATCAACAAACCAATTCATCTATACAATTTAGCTTGGTTGCAATATATCGGTTATTTCAAAGGAGAGACATATTTCATCATTGAGTCCGATCTTGATATGGATGGATGGACCCTGCCTCCAATAGGTACGACAGAGCATCCATTCATTGGGCATCTAGATGGATATGATGAAACCTATAGCAAAACAAGCCAAAGTCAACCCGCAAAGATTAAAAATCTAACTATAAGCAATAACTTTGAAGACCTTTCTTCTAGACACCCAGGTTCCGTAACCTCATCAACTTTTGCCACGCCAAATATAACTGGCCTTTTTGGTGTAGTGGGAGATAAATCTTCAACTATCGAACCAACAATTCAAAACCTATACCTAGATAAAATAACCGTTAAATCAAATACAGCTAATGCGTTAACTGGCATTGTTGCAGGGTATGTTAATGGAAAATTAGATAACATCAATTTAAGCGATTCATCATTAGAAGTTAAAGACGGAACACAAAAGTTAAGTGGATATGACAACATATCAAAATACACATCGGTAGGGTATTGCGAAGAGAAATACCAAACCAAAGCGGCTAAATATAAGACAACAATGTATGAACCAGCATATGTTGGAGATGCATCCTTCAATCCGTCTGGTGGTGGAAGTGGGGATGATAATGATTGGGGTGGAACAGTTAGTATTTACAACCTCAGTAGAAGAATGACTTACATAATAAACCAAACACAAGAATACAAAAATTTCATGACAGTCTCAGAACCAAAGAGAATGGGTCTGAATTCAATCAAATATGGATTCAAAAAAGGCGTTGTTTTATATGAGAGAGAAGGAGCATCTATTACCATATATGGTAAGTCTTATTTTCCTTTAAATGTCGACACAGAGACAGAATTTCAGAACGAAACGAAAGGAACTTTTACCAAATCAGGCAGAGTTTTTGGCTATGCCACAACAGATTTTTTTAGCGACTCGAATAACACATCAGAAAAAATATTAGCGTCCAATCCTGGTTTTATAACAACGACATCAAAAGAAGATCAAACATACCATTATATCGATAACAATGGCAAAGTAGGCGCATCTTTAGGTTTCGACAAAAGCGGAAATTCATATAATTCTGGCACATACAACGAAAATAATCTTGTCATGTTAAATATAGATAGCAGCGGCAATCTATCGAGGATAATAGATGGTGACAACACCAAAAACAATACAAAGTTAAACGACACATTCCCAAATACTATAGATTCATCAAAACTTTCTCAATACGCAAATGTTAAAGCTCATATGGCCGAATTGCTGGCAAACGATAACAATTACATATACACATTGGCTTGGAATACAAATTCAACAGACACTATTAGTGGAACATTTCGCATGGACAGCAAAGACTACGATAGTGTTCTTGCGCCTGGCATCGATTTTATAGTACACAATTCTGGATACATAACCGCTGTTTTCTGCGCAAACGCTAATTATGGAGGCGGCAACAAACTTTTTTCACTCTATAAGGTAACCAGAAGCAGCAGCGAAGTGACAAAAACCAAAATTTCAGATGTAATTCCGTCTTCCACTGGCGATAATTTTGATACCTCATTTGCCATGCTTTATTTACAAATACCCGTGGATGCAGGTGAGTATTTTATAAGTTCAGATGTCGACAGCTCAGCATCGACATCGGCTGGTTTTATGTATCTCGACATTGGCGCTAACGCAGGTGGGGGAGAATCAGGCACTAAAGTTCAACGTACAAAAGTCTACGAGGTTTTGGAACAGATTAATGAGGCGTTCACCTATCCAACAGGTATTTCTGTTGTTAGCTTCGATAACGCTGTATTGGACACAAAAACGCTATGTGTTACTTTAGGATCTTCATATAGTGGAAAAGCCTCTATAAAAAGAACGAGCAAAACTGCTGCAGATATAGTTGTTACAACAGCTACCAACACTGGCCTCTATTATTTTGATTCAGAGTTGACAGTAACCAATAACTCCAAAACAATAAACGATTCAGAGTTAATAAAGGGGGAAGAAACAACAACAAAGACAAGAAGACTAACCTATCTTGATTACTACAAAGAAACGAAAATAACTAATATGTATGCTTTCGAACAAACACTAGAAAGCAATTCAACGACTTGGTCGGATATTACTTTAGAAGAATACACCTCAGGCGAAGGAAACACAGACTTCTCATCTACATCAGGACTAACAATTTATGGTGATGAAGGCGAAAGCATCACAACATCTGACATCACAATTGAAGATCCAGCTACTTATGGCTCAGAAACGGTTTTCTCCTTGACGCTAAAAGAAAACAAGCCTGATGATTTCTCCATTAATTATCTACCAGTTGGAACGATTGATGAAACAACATATAAATTTGACATAAGTGGTTACAAATTTACGTTAAACAACGTGACAAACTACACACTCACATCAAGGAACACATCATATTCTTTAAATATAAACGGAACTGATATTTCATAGTTTTTAACAATTTACATGCGTTTTAACAATGATTTTTGGATTTTCATATTGATTTGCCAAAAGCATATAGCGGAAATGATATAGACTTCATTATCAAACACAGTAGATTTGTTAAATTGAAGTCATGAAAACTTCAGACATTTTATCGCGTATATACGTATATGTGCGTATATAATTTATTGCGAAGAGAAAACAAGATTGATAAAATACAACACGTAAAAAGCAAACCCGGAGTAATTCGGCGACGCAAAACTAAAGGATCCTCGTTAGGACAGCCAGTTGCCTCTTCAAAAAGACAAGAAAAGGAGAAAAAATGGCTGATATTCGTTCAAAAAGGCTTAAGCGAATCAAAACTCAAGCTTTTTTAACGTGCATTCTTTCTCTTGGAACATTAATGGCCGCAGGCACTGCCACATATGCCTGGTTTACAACTAATAAGACTGCAACGGCGAAGTATCTTAATATTGTTGCTGCAGACACCTCAATAGTTGATACTGTTAAATACTATAAAATAAATAAAGTTACTGGTAATAAGTACACCTTTAAAGACCTTGCTACAGCCTATGATTTAGGCACCTATGACAGCGCATTAGGCGACAAGGAGCATCAAATACTCATTGAGGTAACTTTCAAAGAAAACGTTAATACAAATATAAAAGTAAATGCGATTGCTAATTCCGATATCCTTAATGGAGGAGATAGTTGGAGCACTGTCGCAGTTAAAGATGGCAATCCTTGGACTGATACAGATAATTTCCCATTATCCTCTATCATCAAATTTGATTATTTTGGAACGGCTGCAGATACTACAACCACATCCGGAAGCATCACCGTGACAAAAGAAACAACCACACCCGAAACGTCCTTTATAACAATGAGCGAAAATAAGCCAAGCTATACAACATCATTTTCAATTGGCTCGGAAACCTCAGGCGGTACAAATCCAATCTATATCATGTTGGACTATAAAGAAGACGCAGTTGAATCAATCTACTCCTCAAATATCGGAAACTCGGTTTTTGACAATGCAGATGAAGACATAAAATTTAAATGCGATTTTAGCATAGTCGTTTCTGCAGACTGATAAAAACCATAATTATTTTAATAACAAAATCAATATTTTGATAAAACGCCGCTAAAAACGGCTTCTTTTTTTGATTCATGCAAGTTTTATCTGCTTGAATCATTAATATTTTGCAACCATAACGTCTTAAATGTTCACAAATATAATTCTCATAAGTGATCTGTGTTTATGGCTGAATACACTTTGAGATTCTAATTTTTTATTTAGGATTGAACGGAATGTAACTTATTCTTATCCGAAAAGTTAAATGCTGCATCACTAAAAATAATAAAAATGTGCCACAGAACTCATTTTATGAATTTGTGACACATTTCAAAACTATCTCTTGAAGTTCAAATATGCGATAAAGTCTTCTTCAGTAAGTCGATATCCTTTTCCACCATCAACATAATATGGCATAGCAAGATCTAAACAGAACTGAGCCTCATCTTGATTGGCAATATTGTTAATAACAGGTGTTATCTTCTTTTCATCGAATTCTGCCGCCATACGAATGAATAAAGCGTTTGCAGATTGGGAAGACATAGCACTTTGCAAGACTTGATGAGAAACTCTTACATAAGAGAATCCTAAGTCCGCTATTTTGTTAACTGAATCCGTATTAGGATCAAAGGAATTAGCCATAAAAGCGATTCCGAAGGCTTTAGAGGCATCAATGACCTTAGATAAGTCTTCTTCAAAGCCTAAGACTTTTTGTGTGTCTACAGACAATATAAGCGTGTTTTTAGTCATATCAGCTTCAGAAGACAACTTCCTAATCGTTTCTAAAAAGGATGGAGCAAGAATGGTTTCAACCGCCGTAACAAGAATTAAGCGTTTAATTCCACTAGGTTTAAGAACACTGTCGTAATACATCTTATAGAAGTCTTCGATCTTACCCAAGGCCTTAAGATCAAGGGCGGGAAGAATGTTTGCGTTAGTGGCAACAGGCAAGAACTCTCTAGAACTGATTGTTTCATTCGAATATCCGTTTAATCCTAAGCCAAATTCAATTCCGAAAGGCTTTCTTGTTGGAGCATCAATAACCGCAGACAGTCTTGTAGATACTTGGTTGAATTGCAAAGAATCTTGTAAAAGTTGAAGGATGTATTCTTTTCTATTCGCCTTACGAACACGAGTTCTACCAACTTCGCAAAGAAGTCCTTCGCCAAGTGAAGCAGAGCGTTTTAACTCCGAGCCGATAAGGGAAATCATTTCAAAGTTTGTCTGAGCTTCCTTTGGATAGTTAACAGTCGCATAAGAGAGCTTAAGGTTAAGATCGTTTCCATCGATTTGGAGAGGTTCAGCAAATAAGGCCGCAATCTCTTCCGCAAAAGCGTACATTGCGTTCTTATTCATGCCTTTAAGCAAGAAAGCAAAGGAAACGTCATCATATCTATAGAGGATATTGCCATATCCTTCTTCTTGAATTAACGAAGCCATATTTTGAAGGAGAGTATCCTTTCCTTCAAGACGGTTACGGGCGATAAGTTCATCCGCATTAGTAACCCTTAAAGCAAAGACAATACCGTTACCTCTTGTTCTGATCTCTTTATTAACTTCATTAGATAAAGTTTTGCAGTTAAGAACACCAATAGATTTATCGTAGAGGTTACCAAGATTGGAAGAGATGCGTTCTTCAGTTTCGATTACAATCGTTGAAAGACTACCACCAAGATTCTTTTTGCTAGAAAGAAGAGACAATAATTGTTCACTAGGTCCAATTTGGCTAATAGACCTCTTAACGGAGCCTTTCTTCAATGGACATTCTGAACATGGAGAGTCTTCACCCATGATGGCTTTATAACAAATATCGCCTTTCTTTGCTTCAGGGAATTTCTTAGCAAAAGTGCTAGAGAAATCAATCAAACTGTATGTCGCATTATCGACTGTATAGAGATATTTGTTCTCTCTTTCGGAAAGAGAATTAAGAAGAGAACTCTTATGGACAATGCCCTTTTCTTTATCAAAGGCAATAATCATGATAGAAATCAAAGCAAAGAATGAATCTGCAGATTCTCTATCTAAAAGATTTTGCGAAGTTTTCTTAACGTTAGAAAGGAAATAGCCGACGCCTTTCTTTTCACCTTGATAGCACATCGGGAAGAAGAAGGCGGATTTAGCACCTAACGATTGAACCCTCTCGGAAATTTGATATGGCAATAAATCAACATCATCAACGTAGTAATAGCCATTCTCACCAACAAATTCGAATAGAGGATTTACGTGTTCACCAGGAATAAGTTTATTTGAGAGGAAAAGGTTATAACCTTGTTTGTTATCTTCTTTAGCAAGAGTTGAATGTTCCAAAAGAAGAGAATATGTGTCTGAATAATCGTTATAAAGAAGGATGCCCGCATTGGTAAATTCCATTGAGGAACAATAATATTTCAAAGCCTTCTTAACAACATCTAGCATTTCGGTTTGGTTTTTTGCAGCCAAGAACTCCTTGGAGAACGTTTCATTAGCACCAGCAAGAATTGCTCTACGTGGCTTCTCAGCAATTCCAGCATAAGGAAGGACTAAATCTTTCTTTTCTTCCACTAACATCAATGGTGAGGCTTTCTTAAGAGCGTTTTCAACAGTGGAAATAAGTTTTCCCTCATTTGTATATGGGAAGGTTGCAGCTGCCAATTTAGCACCATAGAAGGTAACCATATCAGATTCGCTCTTAATCTCAGTCATCGAGAAAGAGGAAACGAAATCATCGCATTTAGCTTTGAAAGCAGGGCTGGTGGAAATTCTTTCGACGAAGAAAATATAAGAACCGCTTTTCTTCTTGCAGATAATTGATGGGCCAAACATTAATTTGATCTTACGAAGAAGGGCATCATCAACATTATCAGGAACATTTTCCGTTACCGTTGTTTCGACAGCGAAAATAGCTGAGCAAAAAGCATTTGATGCTTGAATGCAAGAATGCAATGCAGCAGGAAAATCTTCATAAGAATAAATCTTATTATCGATGAAGAATTTTTCTTCCTCTTCGCCTTTTGAGGTGACTTTTGCCGCTAAATTATTGATTTTCTTTTGTAAATCAAGGAATGGTTTGTTGTGAAATTCCTTATTTAAAAGACGAACGCGTCCTGCATCAAGAGAATCAATTTGTTCAAGGAAAGACGATGTCGCATCATTAATTTCTTTATCGTCTCTCTTGAAGCCGTAAATAAGAAGACCGTTGAAAAGGAGGAACAAGACAAAGAAACACACCGTTAAAACGATGAAAACAACACGAATACCTTGATTTCCTTTGGTAAAGACAAGCGAAAGAATGCCAAATGTTAACATTCCAGCGAAAAGGAAACCCAAAGTCCCAAGAAGGAATGGAAGTTCTTTTATCCATTTAAAATTAAAAGAGAAAGCAAATTCTTTTTTATTTTGTTTCTTATTGTTTAACATTGAGAACCTCCTCTGGAGTGTTGAAGTCCGAACGGTTATCCAAAATGATCTTTGTTAAGATTCTGCCAATAAGTGGGGTTGCCTCCAAAGTTTTTCTTTGAGCGGTTAGAAGTTGATCGGGATTATCAAGTTCTAAGCTAACGGCACGAATTGTAAGCAAGGTGACTTCTCTTTGGTAACAAACCATAGCAATTCCACCAGATGAGGTGTCATATGCTCTAAGAAGATGCTTAACATATCCATAATGGTCATCCTTCATCTTATTGATTGTCTTTGATTCTGTGTAAATTTCTTCGCCTGAAAGAAGATAACCTCTTTCAGCAAAGGCGCCTTTACCAACGGAGAATGCAGCACTTTCAGCTTGACCATTAAGCGATCCTTCAAAAAGGAAAAATTCTGGCAAACCAGGAATTTGCCCATATGAAGTATGAATCAAAGGATTGTATCTAACTCCATCAAGATAATAACGGTCCGCGATAAAGACATCACCTTGGTGAAGGTTCTTGTCTAAGGAGATGATCGAGCCAGTATTAACGATAAGATATGGGTCGTATTTGTCGATGATCATGTTAGTAACTAAAGCAGACATAACATTGCCAAAACCCGTCGCAGCAATAACAATCTCATCAATGCCGAAGTTACCAACATGGGCTTTGACTCCATAAGGAAGTTCATCAACTTTTTGCCCGTTTGTAAAACGAGAAATGTAGTAGAGGATATCGTCTTCTGTTTGTCCTAAAATGGCAATCATAATTCTTCTCCTCCTTTCTTGCTACGTTTGGCTTTTCTTTCTTTTTTAGCCTTCATTTCTTCTTCGAATTTATTATGTTCAATCAAAGCTTCGAATTCACTAACTTCCAAAGGCTTAGCAAAATAGTAACCCTGAATGGCATTTAAGTCATGCTTAGCAAGAATATTGACTTGGTTTTGGTTTTCAACACCTTCAGCGATAACAAACATCTTAAGTCCATGAACAAGGGAAATAATAGATGCAACCATTGATTCGGAAGTTTTATCAACTTCGACGTCATCGATGAATGATTTATCGAGTTTTAAAACATCAAAATCAATATTTTTAATAGCACTCAATGAAGAATAGCCAACACCAAAGTCATCGATTGAAGTGCTAAAACCTAAAGCTTTAATTTTTCTAATAACAAAGCTAATGAATGCTGTATCTTGAGCAGCCAAAGATTCCGTCAACTCGATCTCAATTGATTTAGGATCAACATTATATTTCTTAATTGTCTCGGCAAAGAAATTAATGAGTCCTGGATCATAAATCGTTCTACGTGAAAGGTTAACGGAGATGATGAGGCTTCTCTTTCTCTCCTTTTTCCATCTTGCTAGATCTTGGCAAACCGTTTCGAAAACGTAATGGTCGATTTCAACGATTTTACCTGACGCTTCGGCATAAGGAATAAAGGATGATGGTGGAAGGTATCCTCTTCTTGGGTGTCTCCAACGGATAAGAGCTTCTGCACCATAGAATCTATTTTCATTAAGATTCCATTTGGCCTGGTAGTAAATAAGGAATTGTTTGTTTTCCAAAGCCTTATCAATTTCAAGGGATTTCTCTTTTTCGAAGTCTCTTGTTCCTAACATGTGAGGATCGAATAATTTGATATCGCCAGAAAGACGCATACCTGCATCATAGCTAGCAGCCGTATTAGCATGTTCAACCGCTTCGTAGATTGTTTGCTTGTTCTCAATGATATTCGCACCAATCATAACGAAAGCCATAGGAAGAGATGGACGACGTCCAAGCTCAGCATTGATTTCGTTAACGATATTTTGGAGGATGTCGAAGAATTCTTCTTTAGAATTAACTTCTCCATAGAAAAGATATTTATTCTCACGATTAATACCAAATAGCCAGTTGTCTTTTCCCTTCATCTCTTTCTCAATGGCATTCAAAACGATTTCATTAAGAACAAAGATATCAACCTGCCTAAATGTAAATAAAGGTTGATTGTTAAAACCATGCATATAGATAACACCCGTCATTGTGAGGCGGTTGTCTTTTATTTTGCTTAGACGCTTAGATGCTTCTCTTTCAAACGTTTCATCATCCCAAATCGCAACGTCAGTATCGAAAAGACGTTTAATCCAAATTTGGCGACGGAACAAGGATCCTCTTTCCCCGAAAAGGCGGAAAATAACCATGATGATAATGACTGATAAGGAATAGCAAACAAGGATAATTGCAACATATCCAAATTTGTTAAGTATGTCGATGTCATTAATCAAAGCAAGGGAGCAAACGATAACGCCAGCGACAAACAAAGCCAAAAAGACAAAAGACAAGATAATTAATGTTCTTAGTAAGTTTATTCTTTTGTTCATTGCTTTTTGCTCCTTTCCTTTGCATTACGTTTTTCTTCTTTTTCCAATTCTTTACGTAATCGTTTCTTTTCTTCTTCTTTAGTTCTTTCCATTTCTTCTCGAAGTTCTTTCTTAAGATTGAATTTCTCTTCGAATAGCATCATTGCTTTTTCATCATTTCGATCGATTCCCGCTTCATCCATTGCGGCATATAGCTCGGTTTCATAGGCTTTTTTCTCTTTTTTGTATTTTACGATAGATTCGGTTACAGAGATACCAACAATAGCAGCAAGTGGAACAAGAATTAAGACAGGAACTAACCAAGCGGTTTTACCAGCTGCCCCTGCAGCTTGAGGCGAAACATAGGTTAAGAACGTCCCAAAGGCATCAGAATGGGAAACGACAGTTCCTATGTAATATGCCTCAGGAACCTCTTCCCATGGGGTCTCAGGACACGTTCCTGAGCATGACCAAGCATGAAGATTGTCTCCTCTAGTATGGAAAACAAGTCCATCGGAATTTGTAGTAATTTCTAAAACTCTATGGGTGTCAGCGGCTTTAAGTTTGGGATAATAGAAGGTAATGACGTCTCCAACCTTAACATTCTTTGGATCGTCTTTTTTAATGATGACGCCAGTGCCAGTGTTCAAGGAATCGGGATTGTCTCCTTCCATGGAATCTGTGGCAACATAAAGGAAAGAAGTCCCAAAAACAGATGGGACCCCATAATTAGAAGGTTTGGATTGGCTAATAATCATCGATGCTTGAACGTATATCATAAAGATAAGGATTATTCCAAGAACGACATCAATGATTCTAGAGATTGTCTTCTTCATACTTTAAGTTTCCCTTTCAGGACGACCTTCTTAGCCTTATTGCTCTTTCTAGTCTTAATGAAGACATAGTCCTTTTCAGCTCTGAAGGTAGGAACATTACGAACGTATTTCTCTTTTGGAGCATTTTCCTTAGAGGTTTCTTCGGCAGGAGTTTCAGAAACAGGTTCCTCAACTACTGGAGTTGCCTCTTCAACAACAGGCGTCTCTTGAACTAGAGGTTCTTCAACTATTGGTGCTGGCTCTTCTTTGATAGGTTCTTCGACAATTGGAGTTGGTTCTGGCTCAACAACTGGTAAAGGCTCTTTCTTCTTACGTGGTTTACGCGGTTTCTTTTCTTTGATCTCTTCAGTTGGAGTTTCTTCCTTCTTCTTACGTGGAGCGCGTTTTTTCTTAGGCTTATCTTCAACTGGTTGATCTTCTGAAGGCTCTTCTTTCTTCTTACGAGGTGAACGTTTTCTCTTTGGTTTTTCCTCGTTCGGTTGAGGTTCTATAGGGGTTTTTTCGATATTCGGTTCCTCTATAGGGGTTTCTTCTGCCGGAGTTTCTTCGATAGGTTCTATAACGGTTGGAGTTTCTTCAGCCACAGCTTGCTCTTGAGGTTCTTCAAGTGGTGTAGGCTCTTCGATTGGCTGTTCTTCTTGAGGTTCCTCTATAGGTTGTTCTTCAATTACTGGAATCTCTTCAATAGGAGCTTCTTCTTTAACTGACTCTTCAACGACAGGAGTCTCCTCAACTGGTTCTTGAGGGATTTCTTCTGCTGGAGCCTCTTCAACTTGATTTTCTTCTGCAGGCTCTGCAATAACAGGAGTTTCTTCTACTACAGGTTCATCTTCTTTAACAGGCTCTTCAACTGGAGCTTCGTTAGGGGCTTCCTCAACAGGTGTCTCTGAAACTACAGCTTCTTTAATTACTGGAGTTGGTTCCTCAAGAATAGGTTCTTGAACGATTGGCTGTTCTTCTTGAATTGGTAAAACATCTTCGAGTGGTTTATCCTCGATTGTTTCCTCTTTAGCCTTACGATCATCACGAGCCTTACGTCTAATTGCTCTTCTGGCTTTCTCAAGTTCTTTTTGTTCTTGGAGAAGAGCTTTCTTTTCTTCTTCTTTGCGTTTCTTTTCTTCAAGAGCTCTTTGTTTTTCGAGCTCTTTTTGTGCGGCTTTTTCCGCTTTAAGGCGGGCTTTTTCTTCAGCCTCGGCTTTCTTTTGACGTTCTATTGCCTCTTTAGCAATGTCCTTATTCTTTTGTTCTTCAATGTTTTCGTCGATGAGAGTCTTCTTATATCTTTCTTCGCGTAGATTCTCTTCAATGGCTAGACGTTGTTCTTTGGCTTCTTCTGGAGTTAGTGCCATTGGGTTAGTACGTTTTCTCTTAGCACCAGGGAATTGATCATAGAGGAACTTTCCATCGTAATATGTTTCGTCTTCCAAAGTGAAAAGAACTTTTGGATTGATGACTTTGTCTTTCACTTTGCTTGTATCGAGTTTTCTGTTCTTCACAAGGTTACTACGAAGAGTAAGAATATCAGCCATAACAAGAGCGAAGATTTCTTCAAAATATGGTTGGGAAAATTCTTGTTCGGTTTCTTTAACGTTATAGGAAACGCCTAAGTCAGTATATTGGTCGATAAATTTCCATAATTCATATGCGCCATGATAGTAAGGGTTCTTTACGATCATGTTTGTCATATGAATTGGGTTTGCAACATCTTTTGCCCCAGCCATTTGAGCCATGAATGGGGAATGCATAAAATATGCGCAACGCTCACGTAAGGTTGCAAGTCTCTTTAAAATCTCTTCGTTTTTCTCTTTATTGCCATCGTCTTTTGATGGGGAAGAGACTTTGATTCTGGAATCAACTTCGTATTTTGCTCCATCAATATTTGAGGTGGATTTTATAAGCAATAAATCAGAATCTAACGTCTCACCATGATCTTTGATGAAGTTAAAACGTTTCTCAATGAAGAGAGAACATTTCTTAATCAAGGTCATGACAAATCTGTTTTCATAGATTTGGACATCGATTTCCGCATGAATTGTCAAAATCTTTTCTGGCGTAACATTGCCTTTTTCATCAACTGAGTGAACAAATTGAGTATGTGAGGCAAGATGAGTTATTGATTGAGAGTTGATTTTCTTTGCTAAGCCTGCTTCGACAAGTTCTGGCTCATCTTTGATGAATGTGCGTGGGTTAGCAATAACATGCTCAATCGCATCGAATCCTTTTTCAAGTTCATCAACGAACTTGCTATCAAACTGTTTGCTTTCTAAACGCTCAGTTTGACGAACATAATTTTTCCCTTGTTGGCGAACTTGTAAAAGCAAAGACTGAAAAGAAGACGAAGAAGAAACGAGATTCTTGATTCGAGCAAGGTATGCGCGTTGGGCATTAGTCAGTTTTTGCTTAGGTGAGGATTCTTTAGCCATAAATAATTAGATTAGGAGTTCATTTTGATTAAAAGTTTAATCTTTGCTTTGGAAAGTTTAAATTCGCCTTTTCCAAAGAGTTTAGTTAATTGAGCATCAAGTTTAATAAGTTCATCACGAAGGAAGGCGACGTTAAGAACTTCGAATTTCTTTAAGATCTTAGATTGGAAGACATAGTCGACTGCTTCGAGTTCCGTTCCGCCACAAGCTACATAGCAAGGAACGAATAAGGAGAGTTGTTTCATGATACGGTTACCGAAGG
Organism: Faecalibacterium prausnitzii; assembly: GCA_963611905.1. Lineage (GTDB taxonomy): Bacteria > Bacillota_I > Bacilli_A > RFN20 > CAG-826 > UBA4951. The sequence goes on from CAVDTI010000032.1 coordinate 28,088, forward strand.
CAAGACGGAAATGTTCAATGACATAGGCATCAAGTTCTTGGAACTTCTCAAGGGTCTTAAGTGACAATGGGTAGTCTTGCATAGCATTGTCATAAAGAGATTTAAGATAAGAATATGGTAATGGGAGAGCTTCGGTGAATGGTGCTTTGAATTCAATACCTTTGTTATCAAAGAAGAGAGACATAGCACGGTCATAGACCTTATCGGAAATCGTAAAGGTTGAGTCATCGTTATTAGCTGTGCCAACAAACCAAATATTTTGAGGAATAAGCATTCTGCCATCCGTAACGTGTTTTGGGTCGTCAGAACGAGGAGCTGCAACAAGGGAGATATTCCATTCTGCAACGTTAGGCATTTCCATGATGGAAAGGAATTCTGCGAAGTAATATTCGATACGGGCAAGGTTCATTTCGTCGAGGACAACAAGATTGACGTCATCACGATATGTTGCTTCGTATATTGCACGTAAGAATTCGGTTTCAGTGAACTTATGGGTGAAGTCATTATAGTAACCAAGTAACTCTGAACGATCTCTCCAAGATGGTTGGACGGAGCAGATTGCAGCATTATGTTGGAAGAATCTTCCTAAAGCGTATGGCAAGGATGTCTTACCTGTACCAGAGATACCTTCAAGGATGATGATTTTTCCTGTACCCATAGCGGCAAAGAATACACGAATTGTATCAATAGTGTAGTAGAGTCCCATTTGTGAACATGCAAAGTTTCTAAATCTTTCACAAATGCCAGCAAGGTCAATATTCTGTGCGTCTTCTGGTAAGACTGTCTTAATTTCTTTGCCTTCGTATTTTTGATCAACAAGAGTAAGACGTGGGAAACGAATATCGTTTTCGTCTTTTTCTTTCTCTTCGACTTTTTCTTCATCAATGACTTCTTTTTCTTCATTGTTTAAGGTGAGGTTACCTTCTCCATAAGGATTGGGAACACCTAAGGAACGAACTTGTAAGCCAAGAACACGGTCTTTCTCTCTAATTGTTTGATAGAGTTCAAGGTTAAGTCTTTCGACTTCAGCCTTAAGCCTTTCTTCGTTGACAGTGGACCTTCTGAAACGGACATATTTTCTGATAAGCCAGAAAAGCAAGAAGCAAAATCCACCAACAAGAGCAATAAGAAGAATGGCAAAAATAACAAAGAAAATCCATCCTCCGGCTCCGAATTCAGGAGAATAGGTAGCAAAAAGAGAATGATAATGTTCAAATTGGCTTGGCACTGGTGACCAAGGATAGGCAAATCTATTATTGAACCATGTTCCTAGATTTTGGAAGAAGGCGATGATCATCTCCTTCAAGTATTCAAAGTAAGCAGACATATATTCTCTCCTATTTAATCTTCAAGTGGGGCGGCTAAGCCTCTAAAACCCAAAGCAAGGGTAAAGCTACCATTTCCAATTGCTTCAGTTACATCTAAATCCCATCCCTCTAAGTATATAGTAACTACAACTCGAGTAGGGCTATTTTCTTTCAATTTGGCAAGAGGACGCATGCTCTCTTTGTCATATTGACCTTGAGATTGTTTGATAGCAAGTTGATTGAGCGTATAGGTCTTTTCTTCTTTGAATGAGAGACCCTTTGCTGCGCTTTCTTCGTAGTTGAACCTTTCAATACCAGCTTTATGGATGGCATTGAAGCAGGTTGCTCTTCCTTCTAGGGTTGAATCCGTCTCGTAAGCGGAGTCAAAAACTAGTTCGGCATCATCGTCATACTCGCCATAGACGATTTCTTTCTTACTAGACGTATCGTAATCGTAATACCCATCTTTTATTGTGGCGTCTAGAATTCCACCAAAGACAGTTTTTGATGATGATAGTTGGTTAGGCTCGTAGATTGTGAATCCGTCTTTCGAAAAGAAGGAGACTCTTGTGGCATTAACAACGTTATCGAGATCGGTGACTGAGATACTTCCGTTAGAGGAGTCAGCCAATTTTTGATTTACTTCGTGGAGAGGGTCGCAATATGTATCGGTGTAATCAAGAAACAGATACATATCAGAATCGGCTTTGAAATAGAATTCAAATTGATAGAAACCTGAAGTGGCTACTTCGGACTTATGATAATCACCGTTTGTGGAATAGGCATTCCTAAGTACTGGCAATGCCGTTTCGTAGTCGGTATTCTCATTAAGCCATAAATCTTGATACATGCTTGAGGTATCACTTAATGGTGAGCCTGGCACATAGTTCGAAAAATGATTTTTAAGAATCTTGTCATCAATGGTGTCGTAGTAGGTGATGGAGCCATCACTTTCTTTAAGACCGATCTGTAAGGAATGGTCTTCGCCGATTGAGAGTTTGGCAAAGGAAACGCTACCCGCTTCAGTTACGGCAAACCAAGCATAAGTGGAGGTGACTGATGCAGCTAAAGTAAGCGCAAAAGCCAAAAGACCAACCACAAATAACTTACGGTTGGACATCACACCTGTATTTTTTTTGTAATGAGGCTTGTACTTTTTCATTTCTCAAATTGCCTTAGTGAGCTTTAAAGTTCACTGAAAAGGTCATTGAAGACCCTGTAGGAGTGTTACCTGTGCAATCTGAATCAAATCCTTCGAACCATGCGACGATTGTAAAACGCATCTTTTCTTTTGCTTTCAACGTGATTCCCTCACGGGTAAAGATTGAGTAAGCATCTTCAAAAGGTGTGCAATATCCAATGTCGTTATAGGTGTATTTTGGGCTACGGTCTACTTCACGGAAACTAGAAAGTAATTCTCTGTTGTCTCCTGCAGCATTTGTTTTTGTGCTTTCAAGCGCATATATGGTGCAATCGTGGCTGCCATTGCCATCTTCTTCATAGAGGTTTTCAAATAGAGCAACTCTTAGGTAAGAATATGGTTGAATGGAACTATTTGTTGGTTCGACGTAGTCATCAATAGCCATCGTATAGTCAAAGATAGCGTCTTCGGATTTTGAGGTATTCTCCGCATAGAAGGTGAATACTAAAGCAAGATCAATGTTCTCTTCTTCTCCATTCGAGGTATTCTTTCTTGAAAGGTTGTTAGAACCATTAAGCGTGTTGTCGCTTTTTAAGGTATCAACATATTCAAAAACAGTTTGAGCAGACGTGGCGTAAGCGTTGTTCAGCCCCTTGGCCGTAATTAAAGTCTTTTCGTCACCGTCTACCGTCTCGAATAATTTCATATTCGTCGGTGCCACGCGTGGATCCATCTTGATTGTAAATTGGCCAGAAACACGACCTAAAAAGGAGATGATGCCAAGCATCAAAACTCCAACGAGTCCAACACCGGTCACAACAAGCGCGACATTTCTTTGCTTGCGCCTACGTGCGTACTTAGCGCTCGTAGGATAGAGCAAAGACTCCTGATTTTTCGAATTTAAAGAATCAGTTTTTGGTGATGGCTCTGACGTGTTAGGTTTTTTCTTACCGAATAGTGTCAAAGCGTTTGCCTCCAAATATGAAAAGGTGGAGAGCGAATGAGAAGAATCGCTCAGTATTATTTTGCTTCCCTTTCCTTCTTAGAGATGAGCAATTTGCTCCGCATGAGACCATTTTCCTCTAAAAAGTTATAAGAAGCGACCCAATGGGGACAAGGAGCAATATCTTTCCAGTTTCCGCGCTGGTGGGATACGCCTTAGATGTCCCGCGGTAACTGGCTGCCATCTCATTCGAAGGCCCTTTAGCTTTGCGCCGCCAGATTTCCCTGACTTTGCGTTTCTCGAGGAATATTATCATAAAAACAATTTTGCTTGTCAATGTTTTTAATAGAAAAATATTTGTAAGAAAACAACGATGATTTGTATATAAAATCTTTACCTAATTAGTATTTACTTATCTAAAGCAATTAAGAAGTTTTTTTACTATCTTACTCAAATCAATTTTCTTGCAATCAAGAGTAAATGAACGCCCAGGTAGAGGGGTTCCTAGAATTGTAAGGAAATATAGAAAAGAAAGCATTAAAATTGAAAAAATAGAATCACAGTTATAATTCCGTTTAATAAGATAAATGTAAATTCGTTTGAAATAGTAAACCAAAGAGTAGACCTAAAAGTAACCCAAAAGATTAATAAGTCTCAGGAAATTATAATTTCAGAAATTAGAAATAATCGGAATGTAACAATTCCGGAATTAGTGTTTAAAAAAGCATTATCATCTTAAGGCGTAAAAAGAATTTGAGAATCTTAATAGAAAAAATCTAGTTGAAAGAATAGGCTCAAATAATGGCGGCTATTGGAAGGCAAATGATTGAGATTAAGTTTTTTGATTGCTAAATATTACAAAATAATGCAAAATCTTGCGCAATACTTAAAGGTTCACCTAGTGAAAACAGAGGCGTAATAGGCAAGTATACAAATAATAATGGATTCGTGTGCATTGAAATTCACATATTTAGTTAATAAAAAAAGATTGGTACACTTGAATGTGCCATAAAAAAGTGGCACAAAAGTGGCACAAAAATGTTGAGTAAATAATGCTTATGCCTTATACTATAATTGAGGTGAAATTATGAAGTATTTAGAAAAGTATGAAAATGAAAATATTGAATTTAAAATTTCATTAGGCCA
>CAVDTI010000033.1:0-4962 GCA_963611905.1 Faecalibacterium prausnitzii
TTCAATGCAGTCCTATCTGTGGCAAACAAAGATATGAAAAAGGCCCAAAAGATGCTGGAAGGAAACTCAACTCCGGATAAAGGAATTGCTTCCTTGAATCACTATTCCAAGGGCGCCGTTTGCGAATGGCTTCTCTCGGGGATGTGTGGACTAAAGATTTCTAAGGAGAATGAATTTATCTTTGAACCAAAGGTTGGTGGCAAAGAAACATATGCCAAATGCGAATATCTTAGTATTTATGGAAAAGTTTCTTGCTCATGGAAGAAGGAAAACGATAAAACAACCTATCAAATATCTCTTCCTCCAAACACTCTAGCTAAAGTAATTCTTCCAAACGAAACAAAGGAAATAAAAACTGGCACATATACCTTCCTTCTTTAAGGAAAAATGCCAAAAAAACTAAAATAATGCACTTGTTGCATTATTTTTTTCTTCGATGAAACCTATATTTTTGAAACTTTTTTAGCACTTACCTATTGACAGTGCCAAAATAGCGACTAACATAATAACGTGCACAAAAGGAGGCACGAAAAACATGTCTACAATTAAACCATTAAATGATTATTTATTACTAGAAAAACTTCCTTCAGAAAAGAAGGTCGGATCGATTGTATTAACAACCGAAAAGAAACAAGGAAACGTTGCCACAATCATGGCAATGGGTCCAGGAAAAGTTGACGATGATGGCAAACTTGTTGCTATCGAAGGCGTTAAGGTAGGAGATAAGGTCATCTACCGCGAATATGCCGGAACAGATTATGAAAGTGATGGCCACAAATATCTTCTCTTAAAGGTCGAAGATGTTCTTGCAGTCGTAAATGACTAATCAAAATAAGGAGTAAATTCTAACTATGGCAAAACAAATTAAATTAGGAAAAGAAGCCCGTGAAGCAATGGTCAAAGGTGTTGATACCCTTGCAAATACAGTTAAAGTCACCCTTGGACCAAAAGGAAGAAACGTTGCTCTTGATAAAGGATATGGATCTCCAGAAATTTGTGAAGATGGCGTTTCAATCGCTCGTGAAATCGAATTAAAAGATGCGACAGAAAATATGGGTGCAAAACTCGTATATGAAGTCGCTAATAAGACGAACGAAAAAGCAGGAGATGGCACAACAACAGCAACAGTTCTTGCTCAAGCCATCATTCATAAAGGCATTGACGCAGTTGATGCGGGTGCAAACCCAGTCTTCATCCGTAATGGTATTGAAAAAGCAGGAAAAGCAGTCGCAAATGAACTTCTCTCAATTTCTAAACCAGTTCAAACAAACGAAGATATCCAAGCTATCGCTTCAATCTCTGCTCACGATGATGAAATTGGTAAACTCATTGCTGAAGCCATGGAGAAGGTCGGAAAGAATGGTGTAATCACAGTTGATGAATCTAAGACCAGTGAAAACGAACTCGTTATTTCTCAAGGTATGGAATTCGATAAAGGATATATCTCACCATACATGGTCACAGATAATGAACATATGGTCGCAGAACTTGAAGATGCCTATGTTCTTGTTACCGATATGAAGATCAATAACATCAATGACGTCGTCCCAATGTTGCAAAGTGTTGTTGATGCCCATAAGCCATTACTCATCATCGCTGAAGACCTTGATAGTGATGTAACAAGCACTTTAATTGTTAACAAGCTCCGTGGAACCTTCACTGTTGTTGCGGTTAAAGCCCCTGAATTTGGTGATGCTCAAAAAGCCGCTCTTCAAGACATCGCCATCCTTACTGGTGCAAAATTCTATAGCAAAGATCTTGGCATGCAATTAAAGGATGTCACAATCGATGATCTTGGAAAAGCAAAACGTATCACTGTTAAGAAAGATTCTACAACAATTGTTGGCGGTGAAGGACGTAAGAAAGAAGTCGAAGATAGAATCTACGAACTTCAAGCTCAATATGATGTGGTCAGCAGCGAATACGATAAGAAGAACATCTCCAAACGTATTGCCAAGCTCTCTAACGGTGTTGCGGTCGTTAAGGTTGGCGCTTTGACAGAAAGCGAACTTAAAGACAAGAAGCTTCGTATCGAAGACGCATTAAATGCCACAAAAGCAGCGGTTGCCGAAGGCATTGTCGTTGGTGGAGGAGCAGCTCTTGCTGAAGTATATGTCGCCTTGAAAGGCAAACTCACCGATGAGAATCCTGATATCCAAAAAGGTATCGATGCAGTCATCGATTCCTTGCTTGCCCCAATTAAGCAAATCTCCACAAACGCTGGATATGACCCAGAAGAAGTTGCGGCTAAGCAAATTAAACAAGAAAAGAACATCGGCTTTGATGCCTTACATGGCAATTGGGTTAACATGTTTGATGCAAATATCATCGATCCAACGAAAGTCACACGTAATGCCATCTTAAATGCCTCTAGCATTTCTGCAATGTTTGTTACAACCGAAGCGGCAGTTACCGAAATCAAAGAAGAAAAAGCAGCTCCTGCTATGAATCCTTCTGGAATGTATTAATCCGATAAACAAATAAATCAACTAATCCCAATCCAATCTCAAACGGATTGGGATTTTTTCATCAATTCTACTATTTGTTCTTTTTCATATTCAAAAAAACAGGCTTAGCAAATTATATCGATAAATACTTAGCTATATTGAATAAGGAAGGAAAGAGCACAATTCTAGATGCAATAATTCAAAAAACAACGTATCGAAGTAAGTTTAATTCTTTAAGCGTTGAATTAAAGATGGCCTCTAAAAGGATTTATAACGGAAACATAGATAATTCCAATCCTGAATACGTTATTGATACAAATGATAATGAGTTAACTTACTATCTGTTCACATATAGTGGATGGAATGCTTACTCACTTGATTTTAAGTTCCATCAAACTAGCAAAGAAGAAATGTATTCGACCCTCAAAGAAGAAAGCAAAAACATCTCAAATACATTCTAAAACTTGCTATAGAAAAATATGGTAAGACTGAATTTGATGAGTAGATATCTTTCAATTATCTCCTTTTTTATACAATGTGTAGATGTTTCCCTCTTCTAAATGCCTTTATTGCTTGCTTAATGAATTTGTTAAGATAAAATCTTACCTAGTGAGGTAAACTTATGGAAAACATCGTCGATGAATTAAATTATCGTGGACTTATCGAGCAATATTCCAATGAGGATAACGTCCGCAAACTCTTTGATAAAAAGACAACAGTTTATTGTGGCTTTGATCCAAGCGCTTCGTCAATGCACGTAGGAAACTACGTTATGATCTCTACTTTGATGAGACTTCAACGTGCAGGACACAAGATCATTGCAGTCGTAGGAGGAGCAACCGGAATGATCGGTGATCCTTCAGGAAAATCTGCCGAAAGAAATCTTCAAACCAAGGAGACTTTAGCTAAAAACACAGCTGCAATCAAAGCTCAATTAGAAAGATTCTTGGATCTATCCGATCCAGAAAAGGGCATGATTCTAAATAACTATGACTGGCTTGGAGAAATGACGATGCTAGACTTCCTTCGCGATTATGGCAAGTATTTCTCTGTTAACTACATGTTAAGCAAGGAAATTGTTTCATCTCGTCTTGAAGCGGGTATCTCCTTTACGGAATTTGCCTATCAAATTCTTCAATCCGCAGATTTCTATACTCTATATAAGAAATATGATTGCAAGATTCAAATTGGCGGCAATGACCAATGGGGAAACCTTACAAGCGGTCTCCAATTAATCAGAAAGATTGAAGGAGAAGAAGCCTCTGCCGAAGCAATGACTGCTCACTTAATCACTAGAGCGGATGGCAAGAAATTTGGTAAATCAGAAAAAGGAGCACTCTTCCTTAACCCTGAACTTACTTCGCCATATCAACTCTATCAATATTTCATCAATACCACAGATGAGGATGCGGTTAAATACTTAAAAGTCTTTACCTTCCTTAGCCGTGATGAGATTGAAAATGTCACTCGTAATCATTTGGCAAATCCAGGAATGAGAATTGCTCAAAAGAAGCTTGCTTATGAAGTCACAAAAGACATTCATAGCAAAGAAGCTGCAGATGAAGCGGTTAAGATGTCTGAAGTACTCTTCTCAGGCGATGTTGCTTCACTTAACGCTAAAGAAATTGAAGAAGTCCTTGCTGGATATAACAAAGTCGAGCTTGCTGGCGATACCCCAATTCTTGATTTATTAGTCAAGAGTGGTGCAGCCACCTCAAAAACCCAAGCAAAGACCTTTGTCCAACAAAACTCTGTTTCTATCAATGGCAAAAAGATTTCTTCTCTTGATGCAGTCATAACAAAAGATGACGCAATCGAAGGCAAATACATTGTCATTCGCCGTGGTAAGAAAAACTACTACTTAGGAACTTTCTAAGGTTATATTGACATATAAAAATAATGGCTATCTTGTTGGTAGCCTTTTTTATTTTATATAAAAGTCAAGGAATCCTTCTAGCAATGGATCATGATACTTAGAGGAATATTCTTTGCTCCAATATACTCCATCTTCACCATAATCATTATATTGTCCATCAGGTATTTCTAAGCCTAATAACGATGTTTTTACATCTTCATTTAAAGATTCGAAAAACGGATGATTCCTCTTGTCCCAATAACTATTTGTAATCTTGCATACCCCATTATCTAAAGTTAACGTATCATTCATGTATACCGCTCCATCGGTAACGAGTTCTCCATAATGAGTGTATGATTGACCATTATTTGTATACGTTAAGAATGTTGGAACATATCCTTCAAGATAGCCAAAAGAAAGATCGTACTTGCTAGATAAGCCATACTCATCCTTGAATAGCTGCCAAGCCTCTTTATCTAACTTATTTGAGGAATCATATCTAATTCCAGAAACATCGCACTCAATAACATAAAGAGTCTTGCTAATGGCTTTTTTGGTATATTCTTTTAAAAAATTGTAATTAAGATACGCACAATCAGAACAAGTCTTACGAAGAAATCCAACCGTGTATCTTCCCTTTTCTTTAAGCAAAGAATCTAA
>CAVDTI010000034.1:0-5342 GCA_963611905.1 Faecalibacterium prausnitzii
GCTGTATAAGGGAGTCTCTTTGAAGATGAATCCAGGAGAACATTGTGTCCTTGTTGGGGTGAACGGCTCAGGGAAAACAACTTTACTAAACATGATTGTTGGTGAACTTTATCCAGATAGTGGAAAAGTCATTTGGGAAAGTGGAACAACCTTCTCCTATCTCGACCAGCAATTAAAGGTCGCACAAGATATGCCCGTCCATCAATACCTTTATGGTGTTTACGAGGATCTTTTCATTAAAGAAAAACAGATGGAAAAACTCTATGAACAGAGTGCATTGGATCCGGACAATTTCGAAAAATACCTTGCAAAAGCTGAACGAATTCAAGAAGAGCTAGATTCTAGAAACTTCTATGCTTTGCAAGAAAAAGTTGGAAGATTAACTGATGGGCTTGGCTTTGATAAGAGCCATCTTGAAGCTCCGTTGGCTCAACTTTCTTCAGGCCAAAGAGAAAAGGCTTATCTTGCTAAGATGTTACTTGAAGAGAAAGATGTTTTGATTATGGATGAGCCAACAAACTTCCTTGATCAAAGTCAGGTAGCTTGGCTTGCTAAATACCTTTCGGAATATCCAAAAGCATTCTTAGTTGTTTCTCATGACCAAGAATTCCTTAAACAGATTGCAACCGTTGTTTTCGTTTTGGAAAACCAGACTATAACAAGATATAAAGGAACGTTCGAACATTATTTAGTTCAACATGAAATCGATAAAGAACAATACAAGAAAGATTATGCAGCTCAACAACGCTATATAAAGAAGGAAGAAACCTTTATTGCTAAGCATATTGTTAGAGCAACATCGGCAAAGGCTGCAAAATCCCATCGTGCAAGATTGGCTCACCTTGATGTTATGGAAGCGCCAGGCAAAGAAGAAGGGAATGTCCATATTATTTTTCCTTACACCCATCCAGTCGGAAAAATTCCTTTAAGAGTTGAAGAACTTGTTATTGGCTATGAAAAACCATTGTTAGATCCAATATCTTTTGAGTTACTCGAAGGAGAAAAAATAGCGATTCTAGGACAAAATGGTGTAGGCAAAACTACATTCTTAAAAACAATTCTTGGGGATTTGCCAGCGATTTCGGGAAATTTTGCTTTTTTACCTGGAATAGTCGTTAATTATTTTAATCAAGATGAGAAAATCGATTTAAGCATGTCTCCATTTGACTATATTCATGCTCATTATCCTGAACTCAATAACACAGAGATTCGTAAGGCTTTGGGAAGTTGTGGAGTTAGGAAAGAAATTGCTCTAAGAGCAATGAAAGAATTATCTGGTGGAGAAGTAGCAAAGACCAGGTTTGCTTTGATGACTTTTAAAAAGAGCAATTTTCTTGTTTTAGACGAGCCGACCAATCATCTTGATCAAAAGGCAAAAGATGCAATATTTGATTGTATCGAAAGATATCCTGGATCGGTAATAATCGTTTCGCATGAAAAAGATTTCTACGATGGATTAGTTGACTATGAACTTCACTTCTAAGGAAGTCTCTTTATTTCTCTAAAACCAAAGACAAAAAATAATGGTCTAAATAGGGGTGTTTTTCTCCAATATTCGTATCCAACAACGTCGCTATTGAATATAGCGGCGATTTTTCTATAATTTGCATCTAAATCGCTTAAAAGTTCAAAGTAAGTTAAGTAATTATCGTTATTTTTGAATTCTGTTGAATTGGCAAATAAGACCAATCTTTTTTGCAAGGAAGACATGGTTGCCAAGTAGTTATCTATCTCCTTGGATTGAAGGTTATCCATCTTTAGCCATCTCACTTGAGCAGCATTTTCTTTTGTTGACTCATCTTCAATTTGATCTTCCAGAAGAGAAAGCATCGAAAGAAGAACATCTCTTTTCTCTGACAATAATAACGATATTGCTAAAGTCTTTTTCTTTAGTCTCGATCTGAAGGTGATAATACACTCAAGAGCATAGAACATCCCAAAAAGGTAGATTACGAGTATTATCGAGATTACATAGAGAAGAATTTGCCACCATTCCATGGGATTAGTTTAATTTTGTAGAAAGAAAAAGGCAAATCTTACCTTTTCTATTGGGGGATAATTTGACCTTTTTACCGATTGGGGTTAAACTATGCTCACTCTTAAGAGTGAAGATATTATGAAAAAACCTATTGTTGCAATCCTCTATGATTTTGATTCGACGCTCGCAAAAAGCGACATGCAAAACTTCGGATTTATTCCCTCCCTCGATTTAACACCAGAACAATTCTGGGCAAAAACTGGGGAGTTTTGCGCTAAAAGTGGCATGGAACGTACGCTCGGATATCTTTTTGTCATGCTAAAGACATGTGAAGAAAAGGGCATTAACATGAGTAGAGAATGGCTTCAAGAGCAAGGAAAAAACATTGAATTTTGGCCTGGTGTTATTGATTGGTTCTCTCGTATTAATGAATATGGCAAAGAAAATGGCTTAAAAGTAGAACATTATCTTGTGTCTTCTGGCAACAAAGAAATTATTGACGGATGTGCAATTGCAAAAGAATTTAAGGTTATTTACGGTTGCGAATTCTATTTTGACGAGAACGGCAAAGCGGTTTGGCCAAAGCTGTCAATTAACTATACCCAAAAAACACAATATTTCTATCGTGTTTCTAAAGGCGCGGTTGATGCGACCGATGATAAAGGCGTAAACGAGAAACAACACGAACGCCGTGTCCCATATACGAATATGATTTATATTGGCGACGGAATGACTGATATTCCTGCAATGATAGTGGCTAAAAACTCTGGTGGCAAATCTATTGCTGTCTACCCAAGAGGCAAAGAAGATAAAGTAGCCGATCTTTTTCAAGATGGCCGTGTTAATTATGTTTGCCCAGCTGATTATCGCCCGGGTAAAGAACTTGATAAGATTATGCGTTTAATCATTCAAGGAATTGCTATTAATGAGAGCCTTGCTAAACGTGAAAATCCTAACTCGATGATAGATTAATGAAATATGAAGTTTGAAGATAAGAAAAATATCGGAGTTATTCTTATGGCTGGAAAAGGAGAAAGATTCTCCTCAGATCTTCCTAAGCAATATCTTAAATTTGATAGCAAGGAATTATTTTTGCATTCATTCGACGTTTTTTCTTCTTCACGCAATATTGATTTTATTCTTTTGGTCGTACCTGAAGGATATGAGGATTTAACTCGTGATATTCTTTCTAAGAAAAGAAGACACAAAGAATATTCGATCATCCAAGGCGCACTTTCTCGTGAAGAGAGCGCTTTTATGGCGTTAAAATTTTTATTAGATAACAATGTTAACAAAGAGTCTACAGTTCTAATTCATGATGGCGATAGGCCGTTTGTAACAAGAAAATTACTCGAAGAAAACATAAATTCGGCAAAAGATAACGGTGCAGCACTAACCGCAATTCCTTCAACCGATTCTTTAGCGATGATGTCTGAGGACAAGATTGGCATCGATCATTATTTGCAACGTTCTTGTATCTATCAGTTACAAACCCCTCAGACTTTTAAATTTTCTGTTCTCTATGAGGCTTTTTTGAAAGCAAAGAAACCTTTGAATGTATATACTGATGAAGGTTCTCTAGTGATCGACTCATTAGGAATAAAACCAAAAATTGTCTTGGGCGATAAAGGTAATGTTAAAATTACTTTCCGTTCAGATGCGAGATTATTTGAAGGAGGAGTTGATGGAGAAGATTAATGTTGGAGATATTTTAGAAGGAACGGTTATAAAGGTATATCCGCGATACGCAATTCTCTTATTCGATGATGGAATAACGGGGTTGCTACATATCAGTGAAGTGTCTAATCACTATATCCATTCATTTACTGATTATGTGAAAGTCGGGAACATTTATAAGGTGAAAGTAATCTCTTATGACGAAAAAGGCCCTTCGATGCGTGTGTCACTAAAGGCTTTGAGCTCTAGTCAAAGAAGAGATTCTATTGCACGTTACAAAGTTAAAGAGGAAAATATCTCATGCGACGTTCTTAAAGAACGTTTGCCCAAATGGATTAAAGAAGCGAATGATAAGGAGGGATTTTAATATATGATTATCGAAACAAAAACAGATCATTTAGTAAACAAAGTTGATTTCGCTGAATACCAAGCAAAAGTTAATGAAATCAACGATATGATTAACAATCGTAGTGGAGCGGGAAGTGATTTTCTTGGCTGGCTAGATTGGCCAATCAATTACGATAAAGAAGAATTAGAAAAGATTAAGAAAGACGCAAAGTTTATTCGTGAAAATTACGATATCTTGGTCGTATGTGGAATTGGTGGCTCATATTTGGGCGCAAGAGCTGCAATTGAAGCGATTAAAGGGACATTCCGTTCAAATAAACCTGAAATCATTTATCTTGGACAAAGTCTCGATCCAACCTATATTCAAGAAAGCATTGAATATCTTCATGATAAAAAATTTGCCGTTAACGTTATTTCTAAGTCCGGGACAACAACCGAAACCAGTGTCTCATTCCGTTTATTAAGAGCTCTTCTTGAACAAAGAGACGGCGTTGAAGAAGCAAGAAAAGCAATATTTGCCACAACCGATAAAGCCAGAGGCGCTTTGTATACTCTTGCCAAACAAGAAGGATATGAAATGTTTGTCATTCCTGATGATATCGGTGGACGTTATAGCGTTCAAACAGCAGTTGGACTTTTACCGATCGCTGTAGCAGGCATTGACCCAGAAGAAATCTTACGTGGATCTGCTCAAGCGCGTTTAGATACTCTTGATCCATCGCTTGAGAAGAATGAAGCCTATAAGTATGCAGTTATTAGACATGTCCTATATACAAAATATAATAAAGCAGCAGAATTCTTTATTACTTATGTTCCATCATTTGTACAATTAGGCGAGTGGTGGAAACAACTCTTTGGTGAATCTGAAGGAAAAGACGGAAAAGGCTTATTACCTGATTCTGCAACCTTTACCACAGATTTACATTCCTTAGGACAATTCATTCAAGAAGGAAACCATTGTTTCTTTGAAACGACATTGCATTTAACTCACCATCGTCATTGGATCAAGGTTCCTCATGATGAACAAAATCTCGATAACCTTAACTTCTTGGAGGGAATGGGCTTAGGAACGATTCAAGATAAGGCCTTTGAAGGAACTCTTGAAGCGCATACTAAAGTCGGCGGAAACGACAACGTTGTTATCGAATTAGATAGAATGAACGCTTTCAATTTAGGCTATTTGTTCTATTGGTTTGAAAAGGCTTGCGCAATGAGCGCGTATCTTAATGGCGTAAATCCGTTCAACCAACCTGGTGTCGAAGTTTATAAACACAACATGTTCCGCTTGCTCGGAAAACCAGGATTTTAAAAAATAAGTTTTATTTTCTAGGCTCTTCGG
>CAVDTI010000035.1:0-8472 GCA_963611905.1 Faecalibacterium prausnitzii
GTTCAATTTCATTTAAATTCACAAATATCTATTAATATTTAAAGCAAATAGATACAAGATCGCTCTTAAAGTCTGACCCTTTTCTTTTTATAATAAGAACATGGAAGAAAGATTGCATCATCGTTTGAAAAGCAAGATGAAGGAATGCGGAATATCCGCTCGTCAGCTTTCTTTAAGAACAGGAATAACCGAAGCCGCTCTTTCTAAATATCTTAGCGGTAGTAGAACCCCTCATGTTGAAGTGATAGGTGTACTTGCTAAAGAATTAAATACAACCGCCGATTATCTTCTTGGGATTGAAAAGAAAGATGGCCCATATGAAGAAATTGCTAAAAAAATAAGGGAAAATAAACAAATGCTTACTGCAGAAGAGAAAATGTCCCTTATTCTATTAATAAGTGAGAAATAGGAGGAAGTTATGAAAGTAACCAATATTGATCTCTACAAATATTTTGGTTGGGAAAAGCCAAACAAAACAGCAAAAGGAATTCTTCACGGGATTTTCTTTGACAAAGAAACTGATGGAGATTTAGAAATTAATAAAAAGCGTCTTCGTCCAATAATGCTGATCTTTCCAGGTGGAGGATATCTTTCTGTCTCACAAAAAGAAGGAACCCCAGCATGTGTTTCTTTCTTGAGATATGGATACAACTCTTTCTATTTAGAGTATTCGAATGCGCCAAAAAATACATATCCAACAATGTTAATTGAAGCGATGATGGCTTTAACCTATTTATATAAGAAGGCTAAAGACTTTAATTCTGATCCAAATAAGATATCAGTTTGCGGTTTTTCTGCTGGAGGGCATCTTGCAGGATTGCTTGCGACCTCCTCAAAAGAAGAAAGAGAACTCTTCTATCCTTTAGATAAGTGCGGTGCTCATCTTAATGCTCTCGTTTTGGCCTACCCAGCCTTAAACGAAGAAGAGAATGCTGGAACATTAGACAATCTTTTGGGGAAGACGTTCCCAAATAAAAAGGCCTTTTCGATTTTAAATCGTATAGATTCTTCCTTCCCTCCAACCTACATTTGGGCCACTTCTGACGATGAAATTGTGAATTCTAAAACAAATGCCGAAGCGTTAAAGAAACTTCTTGATAACAAACATATCGAGAACGAATGTCATATTTTCCCTCATGGAAAACATGGATTAGGAACAGGTGATATAAATACATATTCGACAAAAGAAAAAGACATCGCTGATCGTTTATCTATAAGTTCATGGGTCGAGGAGGCAAACGATTTCTTAGTTAAAGTAGGGGCAGGCTTAAAAGACTAACTTCTAGATGCAAAATATTTGCGAATAGTTATAATTATATGGCTCGGGACATAGCACAGCTTGGTAGTGCACTTGGTTAGGGACCAAGGGGTCGAGGGTTCAAATCCCTCTGTTCCGACCATTTGATTTATTTGTAATGGGTTTGATACAGTCTATCAAGCCTTTTTTCTTTGGGAAGATGATTTTCGCTTAGATTATTGGGTTAATAGTTAAGCCTCAGAATGCAAATCCAAGATTATTTTTGAATCCTGCCAAATTGTATATATTGGTCTGAAAAGCGCATATTACCACATTTTTTAAAATTGTTTACTTTACTTTTTTCTAACGAATAACAGTTCGTATAAATAAGAAATTACCAGTTCATTGTTGTGTTCAGTCAGCAATCATAAACTAAGCGTTATTCTTTTAAAAATACATTCATTAGAATATAATTCTAACACTATGGATAGCAGAAAGTTCATTATCGTAAAAGGGGCCAGGGAAAATAACCTCAAAAACATTGATGTCTCAATACCAAAAGATACATTAACTGTCTTCACTGGATTAAGCGGCTCTGGTAAGTCGACACTTGCTTTCGATACGATATATGCTGAGGGACAAAGGAGATATGTTGAGTCTCTTTCGCCATACGCTAGACAATTCCTCGGTGGGGTTGACAAGCCTGACGTAGATTCAATTGATGGCTTATCTCCTGCAATATCCATTGATCAAAAAACAACATCTCATAATCCTCGTTCGACCGTAGGAACGGTTACTGAAATTTACGATTTTCTTCGTCTTCTTTTTGGGCGAATTGGTGTGCCATATTGCCCTGAGCATAACGAACCAATTATTGCATTTTCTCCTGCAAAAATGGTGGATATTGCTCTTTCTTATCCAGAAGGAAGCAAACTTCAAATCCTTTCACCGATTGTTAGACATGAAAAAGGTTGGCACAAAGATGTGCTAGATACAATCAAGAAAGCAGGATTTGCTCGTGTGAGAATTGATGGAGAATTCCTTCTTCTTGAAGACGTAAAAGAATTAGACAAAAACAAAAGACATGATATTGATATAGTCATAGACCGTTTAGTAATTAGAAGCGATATTCGTTCTCGTGTAGCAGAAGATGTCGACTTGGCTCTTAACTATGGCCATGGATATGTTCTTTTCTATACGGAAAATGGCGAGAAACTTGTATCTAGCAATCACACTTGTCCAATATGTGGTTTTTCTGTGCCAAAGCTTGAACCACGTTTATTTTCTTTTAACGCCCCACAAGGTTATTGTCCCACATGTCACGGATTAGGCATTTCCAGGGTTGTTAGTGAAGATCTTTTAGTACCCGATCCAACGAAAACAATCGAAAACGGAGCAATACGTTACTACAAAAATACGGTAAATACATCCAATCTCGAATGGCAAGAATTTAAATATCTTCTTGATGCATATAATATTCCGTTGGATGTGCCATACGAAAAATTAACTCCAAAGCAAAAACAGATAATTCTTTATGGTTCTGATAAACCTTTGGATCATACCTTAACCTCAGTTAATGGCAATATCATGCATAAGAGAGGCTATATAGAAGGGATTAAAACATTTATCGAAAGAAGATATAGAGAATCCACGTCTAAATGGATGTTACCTTATTACGAGTCTTTCATGCGTGATGATGTTTGCGAAACTTGTCATGGCGCAAGACTTAGCAAAGAAGCACTCTCAGTCCGTGTTAATGGTTTAAATATTTATCAAGTTACCCAACTAACCATCGATAAACTCATTCTTTGGGTCAAAGATACTAGAACTGTTTTATCAGAAAATGAAATGGCAATTGCTAGACTCGTTTTACAAGAGATTGAAAATAGAGCTCAATTCTTAGCTGATGTTGGAATTGATTATTTAACACTTGATCGTTTGGCAATGACTCTTTCTGGAGGAGAGGCTCAACGTATTCGTTTGGCCACTCAAATAGGATCCAAACTTTCTGGCGTTTTATACGTTTTAGATGAACCGTCAATTGGTCTTCATCAAAGAGATAATGACAAACTCATCAAAACGATGAAAGAGATGAGGGATTTAGGCAATACCTTAATTGTCGTCGAACATGATGAAGACACGATGAGACAAGCTGATTATCTTGTTGATATTGGTCCTGGAGCGGGGGTACATGGAGGAAATGTTGTTGCAGCAGGAACTCCAGAAGAAGTTATGGAAAATTCTTCTTCGATAACTGGAGAATATCTTTCTGGACGTAAATTTATTCCTATTCCTAAAGAAAGAAGAAAAGGAAACGGCAAGAAGATTTCTTTAAAAGGCTGCTCTTGTCATAACCTTAAAAACGTTGATGTAGATTTCCCTCTAGGAAAATTGATTTTGGTCACTGGCGTCTCTGGTTCAGGCAAATCTTCTTTGATAAATGAAACTCTTGAAAAAATATTAGCCAAAAAAATCAATAAAGAAGATTGCATTCCTGGCGCGTATAAATCTATAAGTGGTCTTCAATATGTCGATAAGGTTGTCAACGTTGATCAACAACCAATTGGCAGAACACCACGTTCTAATCCTGCGACATATATCAAATTATTTGATGATATTAGAACTCTTTTCGCTGAGACAAATGAAGCAAAAGAAAGAGGATTTGATAAAGGAAGATTCTCTTTTAATGTCCCTGGAGGACGTTGCGAGAAATGCCAAGGAGCAGGTGTTACTTGCGTTTCAATGAATTTCTTACCTGATGTATATGTTAAGTGTGATGAATGCGATGGCAAGCGTTATAACCAAGAAACTTTGTCTTGTTATTATAAAGGCAAAAATATTTATGACATCCTGGAAATGAGAGTAGAGGAAGCAATGCATTTCTTTGAAAATAGACCTGTCATTTACCGTAGAATCAAAGCCTTATACGATGTTGGGCTTGGCTATGTTAAACTTGGCCAACCTGCGACAACTCTTTCAGGAGGAGAGGCTCAAAGAGTTAAATTAGCAAACGAGCTTCAGAAGAAACCTACTGGTAAGACCGTTTACATTCTTGATGAACCAACGACTGGATTACATACGGATGATGTTAAGAGGCTAATCCATGTCTTAGAAAATCTCGTTGATCACGGAGACACGGTTATAGTTATTGAACATAATCTAGATATGATCAAGGTTGCAGACTATATAATTGATATAGGCCCAGAAGGTGGATATCGTGGGGGACAGATTGTAGCAAAAGGAACTCCTGAAGAAGTGTCGGAGAATCCAAATAGCTATACTGGTAAATACCTAAAGCCTTTATTAGAAAAGGCCAAAAAGAATAACGAATACGAATGAGGTAATGAATATGACAACAACAGGGATGATTGCATTAATTATTGGGCTAGCGCTTATTGCCGGCTCTTTTGGCTTCTTGATAAAAGATACATATTCTTTTGCCAAAAACAGCATTCGTTTACGTTTGGAAAAGAAAGAAGAACTCCGTTACCTTATATATATTGGTGGAGCGGCACTTGGCTTCTTCCTTCTTTTATGGTCTGCTTTCCTTTCTCATCCTGAATGGGCTTCGATAAGCACACATGCAAGTGGAGTCTATGAAGGCGAGCCGATTTTTTATGCTGGCAACTACGCCTTAACTTTAATCGGTGGCTTATTCTTTGGTGCAGGTCTTGCTTTATTTGTTGCTTCCTTTTGGATTCATCTTGCAAAAGAAAAGATCGATCCAAAGCAGAAAAAATTAGTACGTATTCTCTATTACATTTCAGTTCCAGTTCTTTTCTTCTCTTTCTGGATGTGGACTGAAGGTTTTGCAGATTATATTTATTATCCATTACCAAATGGCTTAAGCATTACAGGAAATGGCTTTGAAACATCTACATCTCAAGGAAATCCAGGCGGGTTTCACGTGGCTTTTTACGGAATGGTGATTTTGTTAGGTGCTTTATTATGTCTCTTTGTTTCTGACCAAAGAATGTATAAGAGATATCATAAACATGGCCTTTTAGAGATTATCTTCGTTGTCGCTTTCCCTGCTGGAATTATTGGCGCACGTGTTTGGTATGTTGTTGGTAACTGGGCTAGAGAATTTGCTCATCGTGATTTTTATCATGTCTTTGAGATTTGGAATGGCGGATTAACAATTCTTGGTGGCGCCTTCTTTGGAATTTTAGTTGGCGCTATTATGGCCAAACATTCTAAGAAAGGCTTGGATGCAAGATGGACAATTGATGAGGTTGTTCCTACCGTTTTAATTGGTCAAGCTGTTGGTAGATGGGGAAATTTCTTTAATAATGAAGTCTATGGACGTCCGGTCTCTGTTAATTACTTTAGATGGCTTCCAACTTGGATTGTCGAACAAATGCATATTTCTACCTCTGGTGCAGCATCTGCTACGGCGGGAAGCGGAATGATTTATGCTCCTCTTTTCTTAATTGAAAGTGCTCTTTCTATTGCAGGATATTTCATCATTCAATATGTTGTCGGAGTTTTATTAAAGAAGCGGACTTCTAAAGGTGATAGAGTTGGTTGTTATTTCCTTTGGTATGGCATTGTCCGTGTGATCATGGAGCCATTCCGTGATACTAATTTCAATATGGGCACAGATAACGCTTGGAGTATCTGTAACTCCTTAATTTACATTTTAATTGGTATTGTCATTATTGCTTCTATGCACTTACATGACTACTATGTAAAATCCAAAAAAGGTAACTTTTTCCCTCTTATTTCGGCTGGAACATTAATATTCACATTGATTTTCCCATTGTTGCCGTCATTAACAACTTCATCTTTAAAAGATGGTGCAGGAGAGATTGTTTCCTATCAAGGATATGAATTACTTTTCGGTGGGAAAACACCATTGTTGTTAACGGCCTATATCATTTTTGGATTAGCAATACTTGCATTTATTGCATCTTATTTTGTTCTCATCAAAAACAAAAAGATTGGCTACTATGTTTTAATTGGTGCATGCACCCTTTCTTTCTTAGGTACATTCTTCTATCTATTCGGAAAGAACGTTAACTCGCTTGCAGATAATCTATACATCAACCTTTCTTATGGATTTATTTTATCTAGTACATTTGGTTTAACGGCTTCGGTTATTTCTCTGATTTATCTTTACGATACAAGAAATTTCCAAAAGAGCGGAGAGGTAGAAGTCCATGCGTGAGACTAATTCTGTTATTATTGGCGCTGGTCCAGCCGGAATTACTGCAGCCTTATATTTAAAAAGAGCAAATGTTCCTTTCGTTTGGCTTGAAAAAAACATGCCAGGAGGAAAATTAGTTAACATTGCTGAGGTTGATAACTATCCAGGATTGTTGCATCAAGACGGTTTTTCTTTGGCCACGTCGTTATTACAATCCGCATATGATGCGGGAGCCAGTATTGAAACCTCTGAAGTGGTTGAAGTAATTAAAGAAAACGATTCTTTCCTCATAAAAACAAATAAAGATGAGATATCAACTAAGACCGTTTTAGTTGCGACGGGTTTAGCAAACGTTCCTTCAATCAAAGGGGAAAAAGAATTCTTTGGCAAAGGTGTTTCTTATTGTGCGACTTGTGACGGACCTCTTCTAAGAAAAAAGAAAGCGGCAATTTATGGAAACGGCAATCGTGTTGTAGAAGAAAGCCTTTATTTGGCAAATATTGTTGGGACGTTATATTTACTCGTTCCATCAGATCATCTCGATGGCGAATTAAACCTTGTTGAAAATCTAAAAGAAAAGAATAACGTAGAAATCACCTACAACGCTAAAGTTAATTTGATTCAAGGCGATAATAGAGTTAATTCTATTTCATATATGGATAATAACGGAGAACATTCTCTAGATATCAGTATGATATTTCCTTTTGCTGGCGAAAGAAGCGCGACTCAATTTCTTTCCTCTTTAAACGTTGAAACAGAACGTAATTTTATTCTCGTTGATGATAGCATGATGACTTCTGAGCCTGGGTTGTTTGCTGCAGGTGATATTGTTAAGAAACGTTTAAGACAGGTTGTTACTGCGACTAGTGATGGAGCGATTGCCTCTTCGGGCATCATTTCATACCTAAATAAACTTAAGAAAGCGAGCAAATGAAAAAAAGGGTAGGCATCTCTTTTGCCGAGAAAGTAAAAGAAGAAAGCGCGAAAGCGGAACGCGACGATGAAGAGAAACGTTCTCTTTTGTCCGCCTTTATTAGATTAAATGGATATCTTTCTATAAAAGAAGGAAACAAAAGATTAGATATATCTAGTGAATCATCTTCAATCGCTAAAGCTATATATCAATACATTCACAGCTTATATGGGGTTAATGTTCGTTTTGCCTATACGCGTTCTGCAGGTTTTTTAAAAAGAATCGTCTATCACGTATTACTCGAAGAAGAAGCGGAAGACATCCTTAACGATTTAGGCATAGATTTCTTTTTGATTGAGAATCCGAAGAACTTAATTGTTTCTCAAAATCAAATTTCCGCCTATCTTTCTGGGGCCTTTTTAGCAAAAGGCTCATTAAATAGTCCTAAAACTTCTTCTTATCACTTAGAATTTTCGTTTTCTGATTTGAATTATGCGAAATGGATTCAAAAACTTTTAACACATTTTCCTTTTCATTCATTCAACGCGAAAATAATTCAAAGAAGAAACCATTATGTAGTTTATTTGAAACGCAGTGATGAGATTTCTGATTTCCTTATTCTTCTTAAGGCTAAAGAATGCTGCTTAGAGTTCGAAAACGTTAGAGTGGAAAGGGATTTTGCTAATGTTACGAATAGACTTAGCAATCTTGATACGGCAAATTATGGCAAAACATTGAAATCTTCAGAAAAACAAATCGAAGAAATCAATTATTTTGTCGGAAAGATTGGCTGGGATGGGATCGAGAACGAAAAACTAAAAACATTGATGAAATTAAGATTAGAGCATCCAGATTCTTCTTTGAATGAGTTAGCTCATCTTTTATCTAGTGAATTGAATACGACAATATCTCGTAGCAATATCAATCATCTTTTTCGCCATCTAGACGAAGAATACAAAAAAGAAAAAGAGAAATAAAATCTTGCCGTTTTTACTAGTAGTATTTTAATTTACTTATTTATCGATAAATTATCGTGCTGAATTTCTTTTATTTTCTTCCCTAGCTTTGCTATAATACAGCCGCAGTTTAAATAAGGAGGACATAAAGTAACATGTCAATTAAACTAGCTATTAACGGATTCGGCAGAATCGGCCGTCTCGCATTCCGTCGCGC